>NZ_JBFATR010000056.1:0-43381 GCF_040678395.1 Streptomyces sp. NPDC052687
GGTGGATACGTCCTTCGGGACAGGCGGAAGCGGTGCTGACCTGCGCGTACAGGCGCGTTGAGGCATACGCGCGCGTCGCCGGCCGGCACCAGCGGCGCGTCCGCGTCGAGGGCGTCGGCGATCACGCGGGCGGTCAGCGCGCGGCCCGCGAGGGTGGCCAGCTCCTGCGGGGCGAGGGCGTCGGCGGCCGGTCCGAGCAGCGGGTGCCCGGCCAGCTCCCGGGCGGCGCGGGCCAGCCCGTCCGCCGACTCGCCTTCTTCCAGTGCCACTTGGGCGGGGAGGGCGGTCAGCCGGGCCCGGAGTGGCTCTTCCGGCGGCTGCCGGCCGGGCGGCCGTTCGACCGCGGGCGGCGCGGCCGCGGCGGCGAGGGCCAGCTCGGCGTAGGGGTCGGCGTAGAGGGCGGCCCAGGCGGCGACGTCGGTGTCCGGGCCGGCGGCGTCGGGGTGGTGCGGGGTCTCGGCGAGGGCGGGGCCCCGTCCGGTGGCGCCGGGGGGCGGCGGGAGACTCGCGCCGTCGGCGGCGAGCGTGGCGCCGTGCGTGCCGCCCCAGTAGTACGGCACGATACGTAATCCGTCGCGCGACGCGGTCAGCCCGGCCGCCACGCGCCCCGCCAGCGCAGAGAAGCCCGGTTCGCGTACGCCCGTGCCATGGATGAAGACGACCGCTGTCATGTGCCCCCCGTGAGCCCGGACCCGGGCTGTGTACGACTTCCGTTCGGACGTCAACTTGGCAGTATTCTAGGCAAGTTGACGCACGTTCTACCCCGACGACGACCACCGGACACCGGGGAGACACCGTGAGCTCTGACGCGATGATCGCGCATTTCGTGGGTGCCTCGGCCTTGATCCTGGTGGCCGCCCACGCCGGGGGCCGGCTCGCCCGGCGCCTGAAACAGCCGTACATCGTCGGCCAGTTGGCGGCCGGCATGGCGCTCGGCCCCACCCTGCTGGGCGCGCTCGCGCCGGAGGCGTACGACGCCCTGTTCCCCGGCGCGATCCAGCCGGCGCTGACCGCTTTCGCGCAGTTCTCGCTCGTCGTCTTCCTGTTCGCGGTCGGGTACGAGCTGGATCTGAAGCTGCTCGGCGACCGGGCGCGTACGGCGGTGATCACCGCGCTGGCGACCTTCCTGGTGCCGATGGCGGTGGGCTGCGGCTGCGCGCTGCTCTTCGAGGACTGGCTGCACGGGCTCGGCATGCCCCGGCAGCTCACGCCGTCCATGGTGGTCTTCGCCGGGGTCGCGCTGTCGATAACGGCCGTGCCGGTGCTGACCGCCATCGTCCGGGAGAACGGGCTGGCGCCCACCGTCCCCGGAGTGGTCGCCGTGTCCGCGGCCGGGCTGCTCGACGTGATCGGCTGGACGGTGCTGGCGGGAGCGCTGATGAACAGCGGCCGGGAGCAGTCGTCCGGCTGGGCGTGGCGGGCGCTGCTCGCCGTGGGTTTCGTCGCGCTGCTGCTGCTCGCCGCGCGGCCTGCGCTGCGGTGGCTGCTGCGGCGGGTCCGGCTGGATCCCTCGCTGCGGCTGGCGCTGCTCGTCGGCTTCGCGCTGGGTTCGGCGTGGGTGACGCACACGCTGGGGCTGCATGTGATCTTCGGTGCGCTGCTGGCCGGGGTGGTGGTGCCGCGCGAGAAGGGCGGCACGCTCGACCCGGACCTGGTGCGGCCGCTGCACGAGGTCGGTTCGCTGCTGCTGCCGTTCTTCTTCGTGATCTCGGGTCAGTCGGTGACGCTCCGGGGCGTCGACGGGGCGGGCTGGCTGACCCTGCTCGTGGTGACGGTGCTGGCCGTGGTCACCAAGGTCGGCAGCGGCACGGTGGCGGCGCGGCTGAGCGGTCTCGGCCGGGACGACGCCCGCACGGTCGGCGTGCTGCTGAGCGCCCGCGGCCTGACCGAGCTGATCGCCCTCAACGCCGGCCACCAGGCGGGGCTGCTGAGCGCGCCCCTGTACACGGTGCTGGTCTTCATGGCCCTGGCCACGACTGTGCTCACCCAGCCTCTGCTTCACCTGGTCCGCCGCTTCGCCGCCCCTGCGCCGCAACCGCATCCCGGCCCTGTACCGGTTGCGGTACAGCCGCCCGCCCCCACCCGTTAGGGGTTGTCCGGTCAGGGGTTGTCCGGGCGAGTCGTCGGATCGCCTGTTTCCCGGACGCCGGCCGGTGCCCCGCCGCGCGGCCCTCCGCCCACCGGGCTCCGGTGGGCAGGCGGCCATCGCACGTACGGGGCGCGTCCGCCCACCACCGTGGTCACAGCGGCATCGGCGCCATGTCGCACTCGATCCGCCGCCGCTGGCGAGCGGCGAGCAGCCAGGGGTGGTTCGCGCGGAGCACCCGGCTGAAGCCGTCGACCGCTCTGCGCTGGAGCTCGTCGGCCTCCGCGCCGCGGCCGAGGCCGCGCAGGTCGAGGGCGAGATTGGCGGTGCAGGACAGCGTCAACGGGTGGTGCTCGCCGGCGACCTCGGCGAGCTTCGGACGATTCGCCTCGTCCAGCTCGTAGGCGCGTTCGAAGTCCAGCTGTGCGTACGCCGTGTTGGCCTGGCCGATGGCCACGGTCAGCGTGGTCACGTGATCGGCGCCCACCGTCTCGACGAGCCGTCGCGCCGCGTCGTCCTCGATCTCCTGTGCCGCGTCGAGAGCGCCGAGCGCACGCAGGGTGGCTGCGAGGTTCGCCTTGGTCAGCAGCGTGTAGGCGTGCTGCTCGCCGAGCCGTGCCGCATACCGCCGTGCTGTGGTCTCGCCGAGTTGCCGGGAGCTCTCCAGCTCTCCGGCGAGCCGCTGGTCGACGGCGTAGTTGACGGCCGTCGAGAGTGAATCGGCGTGGTCCGGGCCGTAGCGGGCGTTGAAGCGCCGCAGGGTCTCCGCGGCCAGTTCGGCGGCCTCTTCCAGCGCCCCGTCCCGGCGCCGGCACACCGCGAGGTTGCGCGCGATGCGCAGGGTGAGCGGATGCTCGTCGCCGAACGCCGAACGCGCGCTGCGGTAGACGCCCTCCTGGAAATCGCGGGCCTCGGGATAGTTGCCGCTCTCCCGCATGTCGATGGAGAGCCCGTTGAGGGTGTTCAGGGTGAAGAAGCTGGCCGGCCCGAGCAGCAACTCACGCTGTCGGGCGTTCTCCTGGTCCAGCGGCAGCGCTTCCCGGAACTGGCCGCACAGCCGCAGGTCGACGCCCCAGCTGTGGGTGGCACGCAGGGTGGTGGGGTCGTCGGGCCCGAACAGCGAGCGGGCCAGCTCGGTGGCCTCCTTGCCGAGGTCCCGGGCCTCCGCGAACCGGCCCTGGTACCGACGGGCATCGGCCATCTCGCACAGCGAGTCGATCAGGACCTCGGGGTCGACGTCCGTGCGCCGGGAGGCTTTCAGAGCCTGCTCGGTGATCGGGATGGACTCGGGGATCTGCCCGATCTGCCGCAGCATGAACGCATAGCTCTTGGCCATGCGCAGGACGTGCCCGTCCTCCTCGCCGGAGGCGGCGAGCCAGGCGGTCCATGCCTGCCGCCCGAGGTCGGCGGCGCCCTCGTGGTCTCCCCAGTAGTAGAGGAACAGGACGGTCGAGTAGACCAGTTCGCGGACGAACGTGTCGGTGCTGGTCACCGCGCGCGAGGCGAGGATGTGGGGCAGCAGCCGCTGATAGGCGCGCCACTCCAGGGAGGATCCGTAGTCGCCCGGCTTGGCGGCCGACAGCAGCAGGTGCGCCGCGTCCCGCATCCGCTCCCGCTCCTCGGGGGCGAGTTTGGCGAGCAGCACGGTCTGCAGCAGACGGTGCATCTGCAGGGTGTCGGAGCGCGGGTCCACCTTGATCAGTGAGAACTGGCTCAGGTCGCGGATGGCGCGGTTGAGCTTGATCGACTCGCGCAGCAACGGGTCGACCTCGGGCGTGATGCTGATGCCGCGGCTGCCGCGCAGCATGGACCGCGGGATCGGCTCGGGCGCCATGCTGGCGCAGATGTCCAGGAGCTGGCGGGCGCCCGGGTTCTTCTCCTCGATCCGCTCCAGGGAGATGTCCCAGGCGGCCGCCACGTTGACCGGATAGTCGGGATGTCCGGTGTCCAGCTCCAGGATGTCGGGGCTGCGCTGCTCCAGCATGTCGAGGTACTCGTCGACGAGCATGCCGGTGACAGCGAGCCAGGCGCCGGCCTGCTCCACGGCGAGCGGCAGGTCACCGAGGGCGCGGGCGAGCCGGTCGGCGTCCTCGTCCGGGAGCGCGGGCAGCCGCCGCTGGAGGAGTTCGATGGACTCCTCGCGTTCGAAGACGTTCACCGGGAGCGGCGTGGCCACCCGCTCCCAGCCGCGGTTGCGGGAGGTGACGATGACCTTGCCCGGGCCGTTGGTGGGGAAGTACCTCCGTACCACCTCGATGTCCTCGGCATTGTCGAAGACCAGCAGCCAGTTGTCGTACGGCGAACCGGACCGCAGGGCGTCCAGGACGGCGGGCACGGCGGTGTTGGCGGTGGGGGCACCCACGCTGTCCTGGCGCGGCGCGACCCCGAGCTGAGCGGCGAGGCCGGCCAGCGCGGCCAGGATCATCGGTTCGCGTTCGGCGGGGATCCAGCAGACCACCTTGTACTGGTGCTGGTGGGTGTAGATGTACTCCAGCGCCAGCTGCGATTTGCCGACCCCCCCGAGGCCGTGCAGCGCGTGCGGCAGCACTGCCGCGGTGTCCTGGGCACTCAGCTGCTCCTCCACGGCCCGCAGCAGCGCCTGGCGGCCGACGAACGAGTTGTTCCGCAGGGGAACGTTCACCAGAAGGGCCGGCGTTGCGGTCGTGGTGCTCTGCATGAGCGGCTCAGCCTCCGGGGCTTCTTGTTGGGTCGCTTCGGTCAGCGGGCTCGGCACGGTTTCTCCAGGTGGATCAGGTCGGTCGGGGACACTCGCCCCTGAATCACTGCCTGATCCGCCGCCGGATGATCCCCGGTCGCCCTGGTGGTTCACCTCACCGGGTGTAATCGCGGACAAACCGGCGTAGCTGTCGGTGTCCACCCGTTCGGAGGCCCCGGGTCCGGTGCCGGAGAGGCTGGGTTCGATCCGCTTCGCACGTTCGGCGTACGGCCCCGACAACGCTCGCATCACGGCCAGTTCGCTGCGCGCCCAGGCACGCTGCGCCGGGTCGGGCAGGCTCGCGCCCATCGGGTCGCGCAGGGCGGCGCGCAGCGCGGCGCCACGCTCACCGGCTGCGGGCAGCTCGCCCAGCAGACTGACGGTGCGGGCGAGTTGGCTGCGGGTCGCGGTGGCGAGGAGCGCCTCGCGCACCCCTTCGGCGAACTCGGGGCGGCCCTCGCCGTCGCTGTCCCAGTCGATCAGCCCGCCCATCAGGATCTCGGCGAGATGATCCGGCCCCGTCTCGGGCATGGTCCGCCGCCGCAGCTGCTCGATGAGGTCGAAGTCCAGCGGGACGGCGGCCAGTTGGACGGCGAGCCGGCGCGCCGCGGGACTGGCGAGGGTGAGGAACCGGCGGACGGCGGCGCGCGGGCGGCGAGGAGCGCGCAGTCCGGGCGCGGGCGCTCCCTTGGTCAAGGTGCCCGCCAGGACCACGGGCAGCGGGCGGCGCACTCCCCGGTCGCCGGTGACGAGGTCGGCCCAGGCGGCGAGGGAACCGGGCTTCATGGACAGCACGGGCACCGGCACGCAATCGTCGCCCCCGGCGGGCAGCGGACGCAGCGGGTCGGGTCCGTCGGCCGGCGACCAGTGTCCGAGGCCGTCGTTGGGAGCGCCGAAGCCGCCGGCCTCCAGTACCGCCTGGTAGGGGTAGAGGGAGGTGCGGTGACGCAGGTGGGGTGGCAGGAGATGCACCAGCGCGGTGGGCCCGGCGTGGGCGAGCCGGCCCAGGAGGGCGTCGGCGGCGGATCCGGCCCACCCGTGGGCGAGCCCGTCGGTGACGACGAGGAAGATGCGCCCGCCGCGGCCGTCGATGAGTTCGGCGGGGTCGGTGGCAGCCTGCCCGGCACCCCAGCGCAGGGTGGCACCACCGGTGCGCGGCAGGTGCACCCGGACCGCGCGCACGCCCCGGAAGGCGCCGCTCTGTTCGGCGGCCTCGGCGAGGCGGGCAGTGGTGTCCTCCCAGATCCGCATGGTGGGGGCGTCGTCGAGGAGCAGCACCAGGTCGAAGGCGGTGGTCCGGGCGGGACGCAGGAAGGGGAGCCACAAGCCGTCGACGACCCCCTGCTCGGCTGTGGTCTCCTCGTCCAGTTCCAGGGTGACGCGGTCGGGCACGCGGCGGGCCATCCGGTGCAGGGCGCGGGCGAGCAACGTCGTGCGGCCGGACGGGAGCGGCGCCGGCTCGGCCTCGGGCAGCAGGGGGCGTCCGACGTGCAGCGTGAACGGCACCTGGGGGTCGGGAACGGCTAACCGGCGTGCTGGACGCGGCGGCAGCGGCGGGCCGGTGGTGGCGGCCGGATCGCGGGACGGCCTCCCGCCGGGCCCCCGGACGGGGCGTACGTCCGGTTCGACGCCGAGGGCGGACGGTTCGGCGCCGTCGGAGGGGTGTGTCCGGGGACGGGCGGCGTCCTCGACGAAGGGCGCTTCGGGGCCTGGCCTGCCGGACGCGTTCTCGCGACCGGGGCCGGTCGGGCCACCGTGGCGGTCCCAGTAGGCGGCGAGCCAGACGGCGTCGGCGACCTCACGCCAGCCCGGAAGCTCCTCCGCTTCGGCGTACGGTTGTGCGTGGTCGTGGTACGGCGAGTCGCGCGGCGTGCCTTCGTCCTCGCCCGCGTACCCGTTGGGCTCCGGGTACGCCGAGGGAGGCGACGAGCCCGAGGCGTGGGCGCTGTCGCCGCGTCCGGATGCGTGCTCCCTGGGAAAGCCGTTCATTCAGCGGCCCTTCGCGAGGTCGCGGAGGAGCATTTCCACGAGCCTAACCCCGTGACCGTCGCTCTGGAAACCACCCGCCGTAGTCATATGGACAGCGTTCAGTAGCTGGTCCAGGGAGTGGGTGCCCCCTGCCTGGACCCGCTGGACGAAGAGGTCGACCAGTTCCTCGGTGCCCTGCGGACGCATGCCGAGATGTCCTTCCACCATGGCCAGTAGTTGCTCCCTGGTGGGTACCCGCATCTCCAGCGGCAGACAGCGCCTGCGGAAGGCCGCCGGGAATTCCCGCTCCCCGTTGCTGGTGATCACCACGATCGGGAACTCCCGGCACTCGATCCGCCCGTCGCGCACCACGGCGTACCCGCCGGGGTCGTCGGTGTGGACGCGGGCGACCCCGGCGGCGTCACGCACCAGTTCCGGGACGTCATAGCTTCCGTTCTCCAGGACGTGCAGCAGGTCGTTCGGCAGGTCGATGTCGCTCTTGTCGAGTTCGTCGACGAGGAGCACACGGGGTCGATCGTAGGGCAGAAGCGCCGTGCCGAGCGGGCCGAGCGTAATGAAGTCGCCCAGTACAGGCGGGAGTTGAGCGTCGCTGTGTTCGGAGTCCGGTGGCGCCGCGTCGCGCAGTCCGGCCTGCCAGGCGGCGATGGCCTGGGCGCGGCCCATCGCGTCGTGGCTGTAGAGGCCGTCGCGCAGGGTGGTGCGGCTGACCACGTTCCACTCCAGGACCCTTCCGAGCCCCAGTTCGCGGGCGATGACGTAGGCCAGCGTCGACTTGCCCACTCCGGGCGGACCGGTGACCAGCAACGGGCGGCGCAGCAGCAGGGCGGCGTTGACGGTGTCGATCTCGTCCGGGCCGAGCTGCGGGGTGATCTCGCCGGGGCCGAGCCGGCGCTCGGCGGCCTCCGGGTCGTCCGGCGGGGCCGGCTGGAGCGGGCCGCCGCGGAACCGGCGCCAGGGAGGCGGTTCGGGCAGTGCCGGCGACACCTGCGGCGCCCGGCCGGTGGCGTGGAAGACGCGCCAGCCGCCTGGTTCCGTGTGCTCCTGCACGGTCATCCCGGTGCCTCCTAGCTGGCGAGGTCGTCGTGGTCGATGGGGTGGAGGTCGACGGGACGCGTCGGGTCGTCCCAGAAGAACGCGATGTGTCTGCCCAGCAGGTGCGGCTGGCTGTGGAGTTCGGCCTTCTGGCGCAGGCGGTGTATGGCCATCGGTATCTGTGCCGATGTCGGTACGGAGGCGAAGACGGCTGTGACCACTTCCCGCCGCTCCTCCACGAACACCCCCCTGCGATCCCAGACCGCCAACCCGATCCCCTCCGCGATGGCCGCCTTCAGCGCCTCCCGCGCGAAGTCGTCCGCCGGTGCGTCCAACACCACCGCGGTGTGTCTGGATTCCCCGGCGAGGGACATCTGCCACGCGTCGAGCCGCTGTGCGTCCGCTCCGCTCCAGCCGTGCACGGCGACGCCATGCCGGCGCAGGGCCCGCCAGCGCTCGCGCCACTGGCTTCGTACCAGGACATCGTCCGTCCGCATCCGCTCCAGACTGCGCAGGTGTACGCCGTACTTCAGGCCCAGCGGCAGTGGTCGCCCGTCGCCGGAGCGCACCGGCAGGCCGGCGACATCATGGTTGAGCAGGTCGTACGGAAGGACGAACTCGATGTACGGCGGCTGCTGGTCGCGGCCGCCCGGATCGGGCCCGCGCTGTGCGGCCCAGAGCCGGGCGCCCTGCTGGAGCGCTATTTCCACGGCCCGTCCCAGACCGTCCAGAGTGGTGACGGACGGTTCCCCGGGCTGGGGGTCCCAGTGACCCGCGACGGTGTTGAGCCAGGTACGGACGACGACTTGGTCGGTCCCGTCCCGGGTGGGTTCGACCGCGATGATCAGACAGCGGGGGACGTCGGGGTCGCTGGTCACGGCGGCCCGGTCGGCGCGGCGCCGGCGGATCGCCTCGGTGAGTCCGGCGCGGTGAGCCCAGCCGTCGACCCAGGCGGTCAGGGCGGCGCGGTGGGGCGCGGGGGCGAGCCGGGCGGCGTGGTCGACCAGGAGCACGGCGGGCGGCAGACCGTCGAGCTGAGTGCTCCACTCGACGACATGGGTGAAGAGCTGTTCGGGCGTGAGGCCGTCGGGGAGCTGGAGGCCGTTGAGTTCCTCGACGAGGCCGTCACGCAGGCGGGTCGCGGGCACCTGGGCCCGGGCCTCGGCCAGTAACGCGCGAGCGGTGGCCTCGTCGTGGCCGGAGAGCGGGCCGGGCACTTCGGGGGCGGGCGGGGCGGCCGGCTCGATGAGCCGGTGGAGCTCGTCGGCCGCGGCGGGCCCCTCGAAGATTCTCACCACCGTGACCAGCACGCGCTCGCCGTTCGGCACGTTCAGCGCCGCACGTATCAGCCTCACCACGTCTTCGCGGAGCTTGACGCCGCGGATGTCGACCGGCCGGTTCAGATGCTCGCCGAGAACCAGTGCGAACTGCGTCCGCTCCTGTGGGTCCGCCATGCAGCCCAGTTCGCAGAACGCGTCGGTCAGCCGTAGGAGAAGCTCCAGGCCCCGGGCGCGCGCGGCCTCGTCGTCCGGCTCACCCGCCGTACCGAAACCCGCGCCTGTCACCACCGACTTTCCCCCTGAGCCGGTTACGCCTGCCTGACCGTCCGGAAGTTAGCACGGCAACCAGCGGTTAACCAGGGACGAGTGGGACCGGGCCGACGGGAGCGGCGGGTCCGGCCGAGATCGCCCCCTTCACGAGGGCGACCTGGCCGGAAACCGCCGCCGGACCGGCTCAGAGCCGGGGGTCGACCGGCTCGGACTCCAGGGCGAGGACCGCGAAGACCGCTTCGTGGACCCGCCACAGGGGCTCGCCGTCCGCCAGGCGGTCCAGGGCCTCCAGGCCGAGGGCGTACTCGCGGATCGCCAGCGACCGCTTGTGGTTCAGGAACCGCTGCCGCAGACGGGCCAGGTTGTCCGGGCGGGTGTACTCCGGGCCGTAGATGATCCGCAGGTACTCCCGGCCGCGGCACTTGATGCCGGGCTGCACCAGCCGCCCCTGCGCGTCGCGCACGAGGGCGCCGACCGGCTTGACGACCATGCCCTCGCCGCCGCGCCCGGTCATCTCCAGCCACCAGTCGACACCGGCCCGCACCGACTCCGGGTCACCGGTGTCGACGTAGAGCCGCCGGGTGGTCTGCAGCAGTCCGGTGCCGTCGTGCTCCACCAGCCGGTCCAGCAGGGCCAGTTGCTCGTCGTGCGGCAGTCCGGCGAGGCTGCGCCCGTGCACGGCCAGGATCTGGAACGGGGCGAGGCGCACGCCGTCCAGTCCGTCGGTGGTCCAGCAGTAGCGTCGGTACGCCGCGGTGAACGCGGCAGCGTCCGCGGCCCGTTCACGCTGGCGCTGCAGCAGGCCGCCCACGTCGACCCCGCGCGCGGCGGCGCCCTCCAGCGCCGACAGCACGTCCGGGAACACCGCCCCGGAGGCGGCGCCGACCGCGGCGTACTGGCTGCGCAGCAGTCCGGACGCCTTCAGCGACCACGGCATCAGCTCGGCGTCGAGCAGCAGCCAGTCCGTGTCCAGCTCGGCCCACAGCCCGGCGGCGTCGATCGCCTCCCGCAGCCGGCCGAGGATCGCCTCGGTGACCGTCTCGTCGTCGAAGAAGGGGCGCCCGGTGCGGGTGTACAGCGAGCCGGTCGGCCCTGCCCCGCTCGCAGGGGAGGTGCCGCCCACCCCGAACCGCTTCCGCGCGGCCTCCGCGTCCTTGCAGACCAGCGCCACCGCCCGCGAGCCCATGTGCTTCTCCTCGCACACGACCCGCGCGACACCGTCCCGGGCGTACTGCGCGAACGCCTCCGCCGGGTGCTCCAGATAGCCGTCCTCGTGGCTGGTCGCGGTCGGCGCCATGGTCGGCGGCAGGTACGGCAGCAGCCTCGGGTCGATGGCGAAGCGGCTCATGACCTCCAGCGCGGCGGCCCCGTTCTCCTCGCGCACCGAGATCCGGCCCGCGTACCGGGTTTCCACGATCCGCCGGCCGGCCACGTCCGCCAGGTCCAGCGGCCGCCCGTCGTGCCCGCCGGGCGCCTCGCTGCGCAGCGGCTTCACCGGCTCGTACCAGACCCGCTCCGCCGGTACGTCGACCAGCTCCCGCTCCGGCCAGCGCAGCGCGGTGAGCTTGCCGCCGAAGACGGCGCCGGTGTCCAGGCAGATGGTGTTGTTCAGCCAGGTGGCCTCCGGCACCGGGGTGTGGCCGTAGACCACGGCGGCCCGGCCCCGGTAGTCCTCGGCCCACGGGTAGCGCACCGGCAGCCCGAACTCGTCGGTCTCACCGGTGGTGTCGCCGTACAGGGCGTGCGAGCGGACCCGGCCCGAGGTGCGGCCGTGGTACTTCTCCGGCAGGCCGGCGTGGCAGACCACCAGCCGCCCGCCGTCGAGGACGTAGTGGCTGACGAGTCCGTCGATGAACTCGCGCACCTCCTGCCGGAACTCCTCGCTCTCGCCCTCCATCTGCGCGATCGTCTCGGCGAGCCCGTGCGTGTGCTGCACGCCCCGGCCCTTGAGGTAGCGGCCGAACTTGTTCTCGTGGTTGCCCGGCACGCACAGCGCGTTGCCGGACTTGACCATGGACATCACGCGGCGCAGCACACCCGGACTGTCCGGGCCGCGGTCGACCAGGTCACCGACGAAGACGGCGGTACGGCCCTGCGGGTGGACGCCGTCGACGTAGCCCAGCTTGCCCAGCAGCGCCTCCAGTTCCGCGGAGCAGCCGTGCACGTCGCCGATGATGTCGAACGGGCCGGTGAGGTGGGTGAGGTCGTTGAACCGCTTCTCGGTGACGACGGTGGCGTGCTCGACCTCCGCGACGCCGCGCAGCACGTGCACCTTGCGGAAGCCCTCGCGCTCCAAGTGCCGTACCGAGCGGCGCAGTTCGCGGATGTGGCGCTGGATGACCCGGCGCGGCATGTCGGCGCGGTCGGTGCGGGCGGCGTTGCGCTCGGCGCAGACCTCCTCGGGCACGTCGAGCACGATGGCTATCGGCAGCACGTCGTGCCGCTTGGCCAGGTCGAGCAGCTGGCGCCGGGACTCCTTCTGCACGCTGGTGGCGTCGACGACCGTGCGGCGGCCGGCGGCGAGCCGCTTGCCCGCGATGTAGTGCAGCACGTCGAAGGCGTCCGCCGACGCGCTCTGGTCGTTCTCGTCGTCGGCGACCAGGCCGCGGCAGAAGTCGGAGGAGATCACCTCGGTCGGCTTGAAGTGCCTGCGGGCGAACGTCGACTTGCCGGAGCCGGAGGCGCCGACGAGCACGACGAGGGAGAGGTCGGTGACGGGGAGGACCCGTCCCTTCGGGGTCTCGGTCATGCTGCCTTCGCCTCCTTCTCGTTCCTGGTGGTGGTCAGGGTGAACACGGCCATCTGGGTGGGCGGTCCGACCTCGGGGTCGTCCGGGCCCACGGGCCGGAACTCCACTTCGTAGCCGTGCCGTGCGGCCACCGCGGCGGCCCAGGTGCGGAACTCCTCGCGGGTCCACTCGAAGCGGTGGTCGCGGTGGCGGACGTGGCCGGCCGGCAGGCTCTCCCAGCGGACGTTGTACTCGACGTTCGGGGTGGTCACGAGGACCGTGCGGGGGCGGGCGGCGCCGAACACCGCGTACTCCAGGGCCGGCAGCCGGGGCAGGTCCACGTGCTCGATGACCTCGCTGAGCACCGCGGCGTCGTAGCCCTTGAGCCGGCTGTCGGTGTAGGCGAGCGAGCCCTGCAGGAGCGTGACGCGTGACGCCTGCCGCTCCCCCATGCGGTCCAGCTTCAGCCGGCGGGCGGCGATGGTGAGGGCGCGTGTCGACACGTCGACGCCCACGATCTCGGTGAACCGGGGGTTCTTCAGCAGCGTCTGCACCAGGTGCCCCTCGCCGCAGCCCAGGTCGAGGACGCGGGCGGCGCCGGACGCGGTGAGCGCGGCGACGATCGCCTCGCGGCGCCGCACGGCGAGCGGGACGGGCTTGTCGGCTGCGGGCGCTGTGTCCGCCGCGTCCGTGGCGTCCGACGGGTCCGCTGTGGCGGTGGCGGGCTCGGTGGTGCCGTCGGGCACGACCGCGGCCTCGTCCTCGGTACCCGCCTCGGCCCCGATACCCGCCTCGGCCCCGATACCTGCCTCGGCCTCGATCTCCGCCTCGGCCCCGGTCTCCGCGGCGACGGCGTTGTCGATGGACTCCACCTCGGTGTCGTCCGTCTCGGCCAGCCGCACCAGCTCCAGGCGGCTCATCGCCTCCCGGGTCAGCGACCAGCGGCGCGTCAGATAGCGGCTGGTGATCAGCTTCTGCTCCGGGTGCTCGGCCAGCCAGCCCTCGCCGGCCCGCAGCAGCTTGTCGACCTCGTCGGCGGAGACCCAGTAGTGCTTGGCGTCGTCCAGGACCGGCAGGAGGACGTAGAGGTGGCGCAGCGCCTCGGCGAGCGTGCGGGTGTGCCCCTCAAGGGTCAGCCGTACGTACCGGGAGTCGCCCCACTCCGGGAACTCGGTGTCGAGGGCGATGGGTTCGGCGGTGACCGTCCAGCCCAGCGGCTCGAAGAGGCGGCGGACCAGGTCGGGGCCGCCGCGGGCGGGCAGCGCGGGCACCTTGACGCGCAGCGGCCGGGCCTGCTCCGGCAGTTCCGGCCGGGCGTGGCAGACCCCGCGCATGGCGCTGGAGAAGACGGCGCCGATGGCCACCGCGAGCAGCGAGGAGGCGGCGTACGGGCGGTCGTTGACGTACTGCGCGAGCGCCGCGTCGGGGGCGCCGCCGCGGCCCTTGCCCTTGCCGCGCCGGACCAGTGCCACCGCGTCGACCTCCAGCAGCAGCGCCGCCGTGCAGCGCTGCTCGTCCGCCTCGGGGTAGAGGACGTGCGCGGTGCCGTAGGAGGTGGAGAACGCCTGGGCCTTGCCGGGATGCTTGTGCAGCAGGTAGCCGAGGTCGGTGGCCGGGCGTCCGGGCGTGCCGGTGGTACTGATCGTCAGGAACATGCGGAGGGCCTCTCCGGCTGGCGGATGGTGTCGGTGTCGGACGGTGTGCCGTACGCGAAAGCCCCCAGGGTGGTGATCCTGGGGGCTTGGGCAGGACGACCGTCATACGATCGCACACCCGACCGGACCTGCGCCTTCGGTTATTTCCGGCTGTACCCGGCGCACCGTCACGACAGCTGTCACGACAGCTGCGACTGGACCTGCGAGGCGATCAGCTCCAGGTGGTCGAGGTCGTCGAGGTCGAGGATCTGGAGGTAGATCCGGCTCGATCCGGTCTCGGCGTACCGGCCGATCTTGTCGACGACCTCGGCCGGGGAGCCGGCCAGTCCGTTGAGCTTCAGCTCGTCGACCTCGCGGCCGATGGCGGCGGCGCGGCGGGCGACCTCGGCGTCGTCCTTGCCGACGCAGGCGACGAGGGCGTTGGAGTAGACCAGGTCGTCGGCCTTGCGGCCGATCTCCTCGGCGGCGGCCCGCACCCGGCCGAACTGGCGGGCGGTGTCCTCGAGGGAGGCGAAGGGGATGTTGAACTCGTCGGCGTACCGCGCGGCGAGGCGGGGGGTGCGGGTGGCGCCGTGACCGCCGATGAGGACGGGCAGCTTGCGCTGGGCGGGCTTGGGGAGGGCGGGCGAGTTCTTGAGGTCGTAGTACGTGCCCTGGAAGTCGAAGGTCTTGCCCGGCTCGGTGGCCCACAGGCCGGTGACGATCGCCAGCTGCTCCTCCAGGCGCCCGAACTTCTCCTTCGGGAAGGGGATCCCGTACGCGGTGTGCTCCTCCTCGAACCAGCCCGCGCCCAGTCCGAGCTCGACCCGGCCGCCGGACATCTGGTCGACCTGGGCGACCTGGATGGCGAGGACACCGGGCAGCCGGAAGGTGGCGGCGGTCATCAGCGTGCCGAGACGGATGCGCTTGGTCTCGCGGGCGAGTCCGGCGAGGGTGATCCAGGCGTCCGTGGGACCGGGCAGGCCGTCGACGGAGCCCATCTTCAGATAGTGGTCGGAACGAAAGAACGCGTCGAACCCGAGATCCTCGGTGGCCTTCGCCACGGTGAGCAGGGTGTCGTAGCTGGCGCCCTGCTGGGGTTCGGTGAAGATTCGAAGATCCATGGGTCCATCCTGCCTCGCCGGGGTGCGGGCGGGGTGGTGCGGGGTCCGGTGGGCGCCCCCGCGCCGTGCCGTGCCCCCGTCGTCCCCGGGCGGGTGAAAAACGTCAACCGCGGCGCGGGGACGTGCCCGGGCCAGTGACCCGGTCTGGTGGTGATCGTTGGCTCGGGCGGAGCCGGACCGCCCGGTTCCCGCACCGGCGTGTCGTCGCCGGGGCGCCCCGTACCGGCCCCTTGAGGGCCGCGGGCCGAGGAGGCCGTCATGTCCGAGGAAGCCGAGCCGCAGCAGGACGGGTCCGCCCAGCCGAAAGGGCTGCTGCAGCAGATGGAGGAGCTGATGGCGGCCCTGAACGCGAACCTGTCCGCGCTGAACGCGGACCTCCAGGCGGCGGGCCGCGAGCCGGCGGGGGCCGCCGAGGAACGGAGCCGCCAGGGGGCGGAGCCTCCCGTGGCGTGAGAGGGGGTGGAGAGGGGGTTCCGCACTCACTCGGGGGTCCCGCTCTCACTCGGGGGTTCCGCACTCACTCGGGGGTCCCGCACTCACTCGGGGGTCCCGCACTCACTCGGGGGTCCCGCTCTCACTCGGGGGTCCCGCTCTCACTCCGGTGCAGGAACTCCCTCAGGGGCGCGGGGAACTGCGCGACCAGCCCCGCACGGCCCGCACCCGCCGCGAGACGGCGTGGAGCACATTGGCGGGCGGTGCACCATGGCCGGCCGAGCACCATGGCGAGCCGAGCACCACGGCGGGCAGCTGTCCGCACCCGGCGGGAGCCGATTCGCGGGAGCGCGGGACTCAGCCCGCCTCCCGCTGGGGTATCGCCTGTTCTCGGTCCGCCAGTCTGCGCAGCAGCTCGCGGACCCGGTCGCGGGACTCGTCCGCCGCGTCGATGGCTTCCATGCACTGCCAGTACGTCGCCTCGTCGGGCGCGGAGCAGGCGATGCCGACCAGGGCGATGCCGACCTCGCCGAGCAGTCCGCCGAGGTGGGTCAGCGCCCGCCGGGCGTCGCCCAGTTCGGTCAGCTGGGCCGCGCGCAGTTCGCCCGGGGCGAGATCCGGGGTCTCCAGCACCCCGCAGCCCCGGCCCGCCAGTTCCGTCAACCCCAGTGCCTCGCCGCGTAGTTCGGGCGGGCCGAAGACGGCGAGGCGGCTGCCGATCGCCTGCGCCAGCGCCTGGGCCTGCCACACCTCCGTCATGATCTGCGGCACCTCGCCGCTCGCCGCCAGGGCACGCCTGCTCGTCAGGATGAGCCGCACCGCCTCCATGCGCTTCCCCGTCTGTCCCGACGCGCTTTCGGCGCGTCCGCCCGTCTCCACTGGTTCACTACCCAGAGTGAGGGTCGGCGAGGCAAAAGGCCAGAGGAAGACGGAAATTGTGGACAACAATTCGGATTCGCCTCAGATATTGACTGCGGAGAGTAATATCGGATCAGATCATTCCGGGGCGGGGAACCTCTGCTCGTTGCGGTCGATCTTCGCGTCGAGAGCGGCCAGCGGGTCGACGCCGAGCACGTCGCAGAGCCGGAGCAGATAGGCGAGTACGTCCGCGACCTCGTCCCTGACGCGGTGCGCGGTGTCCGGGTCGGACATCACACGCGTCGACTCCTCCGGGGTCAGCCACTGGAAGATCTCGACCAGTTCGGAGGCCTCCACGCTGAGCGCGGCCACCAGGTTCTTGGGCGTGTGGTACGGCTGCCAGTCGCGGGCCGCGGCGAACTCGGCGAGCCGGCGTTGCAGCCGGGGCACGTCGAGCGGTTCACGCGAAGGCATCTGCCCCTCATGCGGCGGGTGCTGAGATGCCTGGGGTGCTTCGGGCGTTCGAGATGTCCGGGGTGTCCGGGGTGTCCGGGGTTGCTCGTGCGGTTCTCGGGAGATCACGCCTTCAGATGTACCACCGTCACCCCGCTCTGCCCGGTCGCCCAGGACGCGTCGCTCACCGCGCCGAGCAGGCGGATGTGCCCGTCCCGCGCGGACCCCGCCGCGAGCCGCAGCAGCGCGCGCCGCTGCGCCGCGTCCACCTGCCGGTCGAGGCCGTCGGCGAGCACGGTCAGCGCCTGAAGCGCCGCGGGCACCTCGCCGGGCGGGTCGACCTCCAGGACACCGGGTCCGGTCAGCAGCACCAACGCCAGAGCCAGATACCGCAGTTCGCCGTCGCCGAGCCGCGCGAAGTCGGTGCGCAGGCCGTCGCCCCGGTCGAGCACGGCGCGCACGGTGCCGTGGCCGGCCGGTTCGGCGAACACGTCCACGACGGGTCCGGCGCAGCCGGCGGCCACCTCCTGCACGAACCGGTCGTGCCGCCGCGCGCACTCCGCGCGGGTGCGCCACAGTACGTCGGCGAGGTTGTCGCAGCCGCCGAGCAGCCGTCCGGAACCGGCCGGCACGGGGGCCCGCATCCGGTCGGGCAGCGGATCGCAGGCGAAGACGGACCGCAGGGCGACCACCATCTGCTCCGCGGCGGCCAGCACGTGGCGCTCTCCGTCGGTCGTGCCCGCGACGCGCAGCGGCAGCAGCGCGGTCCCGAGCCGGTCGTCGGGCAGCGGGGCACGGACGACCGGGGCCTGACCGCCCGTGTGCCAGGCGGCCTGGACCACGTGCCGGGCCGGGTCGCGCAGCGCCGTCTCCAGCAGCACCACCCCGCGCGCGGTGAGCCGCTCCCCCACGATCCGCAGCTCCGGCTCGGCCTGGACCGCGAGGTCCAGCCGGACCGGGCCCTCGGGCCCGTCGGCGGTACAGCCGATCCGGAAACCGCGCCTGCCCTGCGCGTCCGGCGCCATCCGCTCGGGCACGCACGCCACCGGCTCCCGGAACACCTCCCCCACCGGCACGCCCCCCGCGAGCCGCGCCAGCGCCTCGTACGCCCGCAACGCACTGCTCTTGCCCGCCCCACTCGGCCCGGCCAGCAACGTCACCGCCCCCAACGGCAGCGCGACCCCCCGGTGCCCGGCGAACGCGGACAGCCGCAACTCACTGAGATGGGGCCGCAGCGGACGGGGCGGGCGATCCGGTGCGCCGGATTCCCACGGGGACGGACCTCGGGTGCCGGGCGTGGACGCGCCGGAGGAAACAGCCATGTCCGGACCGTAGCCCCCCGTCGGCGGGTGAATCGTTCCGCTTGGGGGGCTTCCTACGATCGGGCGACCGGGTGGGCCGGCTCAGACGCCGGGCAGGCTCGCGCCCTCCATCAGGCCCTGGACCTCGGTACCGGGAGGGGTGAGGAGGAAGACGTTGCGGTCGACGCGGTGCATTCCGCTGGCCAGGCCGAAGACGACACCGGTGCTGAAGTCGAGGACGCGCTTGGCGACCTCGGTCTCCGCGCCGGTGAGGTCGAGGAGGACCGGGATGCCGGACATGAGGGTCTCGGCGACCTCGCGGGCGTCCGCGAAGACGTTGACCCGCAGCACCACGAACCGGCGGCGCGTCTCCGTCTCGGCGTCGGGCAGCGTGCGGTGGTTCACCGCGGACGGCCACGCGTCGCGGCCTCTCAGCGGCACGACCTGGGCGAGCCCCTCCCACTGTTCATCGGTGACGTCGTGACCGTGACGGTTCACCGGCTCCCCCCGATCTGACTCGCACTCATCGCCTGCACCAGCCAATTCTTACGCCAAGTCACCCGTTCGGCCCAACAGCGACACGGTGCGCGACAGAGAGTGATGCGTCTTTCGCCGCCGTACTCCTCGGTACTTCCTCGGTGCTTCAGAGGCCGAGCGCTGTGCCTTCGGCGCTGGTGCTGCGGGTGAGCAGGTCGGCGACGCGAGCGATCAGCTGGCTCTCCTGGCCGTCGCGGGCGGTCGTCGGATGGTAGGCGAGCACGAAGCGGCGCCGCTGGTCCCGGGTGGAGAACGCGGCGTTCTTGTAGCCGTACGTCTCGCCGGTCTTGCCCCAGAGCGTGACGCCGTTGACGGTGGCCTGCTGCAGGCCGGTGCTGTAGCGGGCCGGGGAGCCGTCCAGCATGCGCACGTCCTTCGGCGGCAGCGTGAACATCAGCCGAAGCGGTTCGGGCGGGAGCAGTTCGCCGGAGAACAGGGCTGCGAGCATCCGGTCGACGTCGGTCGTGGTGGAGATCATGTCGCCCTCACCGCGCATGGACGACGGATCGTAGGCGGTGATGTCCCGCAGGCTGCCGTCGGTCATGCGCAGATAGCCGTGCACGTGCCGGCCGTGGATGTGCGGGTCGTCGCCGGGCACGACGGTGTGCGCCAGGTCCAGCGGACGCATGATGCGGTCTTTGACGGCTTCCCCGTACGGGCGGCCGGTCACCTGGTCGATGATCAGCGCGGCCAGTACGTAGTTGATGCCGCGGTATTCCTGCCGGGTGCCCGGATCGAACTTCAGCGGACCGTGGGTCGCCGTCGCCACCCACTCCCGCGGCGTCCAGTGATCGAAGCGGTGGCGCAGCACCTCCTCCGGGGTCTTCGGCTCCGGTATGCCGACGTGGTCGGGCAGTCCGCTGGTGTGGTTCAGCAGGTGGGCCACGGTGACAGCCGCGAAGCGGCGCGGCAGCAGTCCCGGCAGGAGGCGCCGCACCGAGGCGTCCAGGTCGACGCGGCCCTCCGCTGCCAGCTGCAGCATCACCGTGGCGACGAAGACCTTGGTGATGCTGCCGATGCGGACTCTGTGACGGGCCGTCACCGGCCGTGGCGTGCGGATGTCGGCCACGCCCGAGGTGCCGTACCAGCGGCCGGCCGGGCCGCCCACGCGTAACTGGGCGGCGGTGGACGGCGGATGCTCCAGATCGTCGATCGCGGCCCGCAGGGCGATCGGATCCAGTGGCGGGAGCGGCGGGAGCGGCGGGTGCTGTGCGGGCGAGGCGTCGGCGCGGCGTGCGGGCAGCATCGCGGTGGTGGCCAGCGCGGCCGTCCCCCACAGGGCGACGCCCGCGAAGGCCCTTCGTGACATACGCGTTGAGGTCATGTCCTCACCCTGTCAGCGGGCGCACGCCCGAACATCAGGGTCCGCCCCGGAGTGATCCCCGATCACACCCTGACCCGGCCAGCAGACGGATGACCTGCCCGGCACCGCCACCTTCACGCGGAGTGGACGGTCTCGGGTTCCGGGGGTGCCTCGGTGGCGGACCGGTCCTGCCGCGCGGCCCGTGGGGGCTTGATGCGGAAGGCCAGGAAGGCACCGGCGACGGCGGCGATGCCGCCGGCCAGGGCGGACAGCCGCAGGCCGTCGACCACGTCGCCGACCGGGTTGGCGGCGCCCTCGCTCAGGTCCAGGCCGGCGTTGGCGACGGCGATGAGCAGGGCCATGCCGACCGCGCCGCCGATCTGGGCCGACGTCTGCGTGAGGCCGGACGCGACACCCTGCTCGTCGGGGGCGGCGTCCGAGCCCGCGGCCATGAACATCGCCGGGTAGATCATGCCGGCGAACAGACCCCACAGCAGGACGGCGGGGAGCAGCGGCAGGAAGCCGGTGTCGGTGGACATGGTCAGCGACAGGACGATCATCGAGGCGCCGACCCCGGTCAGGCCGGAGAACAGCGCCCCGCGGACGCCCCAGCGCTTGACGACGGCCGGCAGCAGCTTGCCGGAGCCGAGCATGGCGACCGCGCTCATCGGCAGGAACGCGAGGCCGGCCTCCAGCGGGCTGTAGCCGAGGACGTCCTGGAGCTGGATGAAGAACAGGTAGTGCAGGGTGTTGATGGCGCCCTGGAAGACGAAGATGATCAGCATCGCGGTGAGCAGACCGCGGTAGCCGAACAGCCGCGGCGGGGCCAGCGGGTCGCCGGCCTTCGCCTCCACGGCGAAGAACGCGACACCGAGGACCAACCCGACCGCGATCGTGGTCAGCGTCCGGACGGAACTCCAGCCCGCCTCCGGGCCGTTGATCAGGCCGAAGACCAGCAGGGTGGACGCGGCGGTGGCGAGCAGCGCGCCGGGGACGTCGAACGCGCGGGAGTCACCGCTGCCGGCGTCGGGTGCCAGCCAGGCGTAGCAGCCGGCCACGGCGAGCACGCACAGCGGCACATTGACGAAGAACACCCAGGCCCAGCCCAGGTAGTCGGTGAGCAGACCGCCGACCAGGGAGCCGATGATGGCGCCGGACGCGCCGGCCGTTCCCCAGACCGCGTACGCCCGGTTGCGGACCGGGCCCTCCTCGAAGCTGGTGTTGATCAGCGACAGGGTGGCCGGGAAGAGCAGCGCGCCGCCGAGGCCCTGCACGACGCGCGCGGCGACGAGCAGGCCCGGTTCGGTGGCGAGACCGCCGGCGATCGAGGCGAGCGCGTACAGCGCGAGGGCGAGGACCAGCATCCGGCGGGCGCCCAGCCGGTCGACCGCGCGGCCGCCGAGCAGCAGGGCGCCGCCGAGACCGACGGAGTAGGCGCTGACGACCCACTGCAGGGACTGCGCGGAGAAGCCGACCTCTCGGCCGATCTCGGGCAGCGCCACGTACACGATGTTGTAGTCGACGGAGAAGACGAGCATGCAGAACGCCAGCAGTGCCATCTTCACCCCCGGCCGTTGCGGGGACCCGACAGGCCGGGCGGGAGCTTCGGCAGACATACGTCGCCTTCCGTTTGCGGGGTTGTGACGAGGCTCCCAGAAAACAAACCGTCGCCGCCGTTTGTCAAGGGCGGGCGTGAGGATCGACGGCAGCGGAATGGCCACCACCTCCCGGCAGGGCATCACTAAAAGGGGGCAAACACGAAGAAAACGGGCGCACACAGCGCAGACTCGCTGCTCAACACCCGATCCAGGCTCGCTTCAGAAACAGCGGGAGCAGTCTGGTTATGATGGCGGGAAGAGACGAGGGCGGCGGCTTCGACAGCCCGGTCGGTCTACCGCCCGCCCAGCGAGCAGGTCACCTGCCTCCGGTACGGCAATGACGGCCGCCCGGCCCACCCCGGAAAGAGACTGGGTGCGCGGTTTCCCCAGTCGAGAACTTGACGGCCCATACGGCCGAAGGTCACGCGCTCGCCGCCGCACCCGCGGCCGGCTGCTCGTCTCCGCGCAGACGGAGGGCCTCCTCGTAGACCCGCTCCGCGCGGTCGGGGGCGAAGTCCAGCCGGACGAGGACGCCCGGAACGGCGATGGCGGTCAGGAGGTTGAGCATCAGGTCCGTCACCCGCTCCACCATGTCCGCGTGCCCGGTCATGATCTTGGACAACACCTGCACACCGGTGAAGCTGCTGGTGAACAGCATGGCCGTGGAGTCCACGTCGACATGCGGCAGCAGTTCGCCGGCCGCCTTCGCCCGGGCCAGGACCTCCCCGTTGTGGTCGATCCACCCCTGCATCGGCACCCTGCGGTCCAGCCCGTCCTGGGGGGAACCCTGGTCCACGGTGAGACGGATGCTGCCGCGCACCATGGGGTCACCGATGCGCAGCAGATGGGCGAGGAGCAGCGCCTCGTCCAGGCTCTGCTGGAGATACAGCTCCTGCGGCGGGACCGGGGGCAGCGCGGACACCTGCCCGGCCAGCACCTCCTGGGCGAGCTCTTCCTTGGAGGAGAAGTGGAAGTACAGCGCACCTTTGGTCACGCCGCACCTCTTCAGGACCTCCGCGATGGTCGCCGCCTCGTAGCCGACCTCGTCGAACAGCTCCGCCGCCGCCATGACGATCTTCTGGCGCGTACGGATGGCCCGCTCCTGCTGTGCCACTGCACCCCTCCGTCACCTCCCGGACCGAGAAGAGACCGGAAGGTTTGTAATCCTGTAGCCCGCATGGAGCGATGAGCCGGCGCCCGGCCGAACCATCCCCGACCTGCGGGGCCGGGAGCGCGAAAGCGGTCAATTCACGCGTCCGACGGGCACAATAAAACCACCCAGGCGGTTTTGCAAGCTCTTGGAAATAAACCGGGCGGTACGCAATGGACGACCCCTCCCCCACCCCACCCCCTTTCTTCCGCCACTCTTGACGTGTTCCTGGCGCAATGGCTTCATGGGGTACGTCTCATGGGAGCGCTCCCACATGCTCATGGCTCCCTCCCACCCCACCCGCAGGTTTCTTGCCTCACTCCCTGGAGTCGTAGTGAGAACGACAAGAAGCGCCGTACTGACCACCCTGACCGCGCTGGCCACCCTCCTGGGCCTGCTCACGCTCGCCCCGGCCACCGCCGCCCACGCGCAGTCCCCGCCGGCCGCCTCTGGCACCCCCGGCACCCCCGGCACCCCGAGCGCCGCCGCCACCGGTCTGCACATCTCCGGCGGCCGCCTCCTCGAAGGCAACGGCAACGACTTCGTGATGCGCGGCGTCAACCACGCCCACACCTGGTACCCGGGCGAGACCCAGTCGCTGGCCGACATCAAGAAGCTGGGCGCCAACACCGTCCGGGTCGTGCTCTCCGACGGCCACCGCTGGACCCGCAACAGCCCCGCCGATGTCGCGGCCGTCGTCGACGACTGCAAGGCCAACCGGCTGATCTGCGTCCTGGAAGTGCACGACACCACCGGCTACGGCGAGGAGGCCGCCGCCGGAACCCTCGACCACGCCGCGGACTACTGGATCAGCCTCAAGGACGTCCTGGCCGGCGAGGAGGACTACGTCATCGTCAACATCGGCAACGAGCCCTGGGGCAACACCAACCCGCAGGGCTGGACCGAGCCGACGATCGCCGCCGTCAAGAAGCTGCGCGCGGCGGGCTTCCAGCACACGATCATGGTGGACGCGCCGAACTGGGGCCAGGACTGGCAGGGCGTCATGCGCGCCAACGCCCAGTCGGTCTACGCCGCCGACCCCACGGGCAACCTGATCTTCTCGATCCACATGTACAGCGTCTACGACACGGCCCAGGAGATCACCGACTACCTGAACGCCTTCGTGAACGCGGAACTCCCCATCGTCATCGGTGAGTTCGGCGGACCGCCCGACCAGTGGGGCGACCCCGACGAGGACACCATGATGGCCGCCGCCGAACAGCTCGACCTCGGCTACCTGGCCTGGTCCTGGAGCGGCAACACCGATCCCGTCCTCGACCTGGCCATCGACTTCGACCCGGCGCGGCTCAGCTCCTGGGGCCAGCGCATCTTCCACGGCGCCAACGGCATCGCGCAGACCTCCCGCGAGGCCACGGTCTTCGGCGGCACCGGCCCCGACACCCAGGCCCCGACCGCGCCCGGCACCCCCACCGCCTCCGCGGTCTCCCCCACCTCGGTCACCCTGACCTGGCCCGCCGCCTCCGACAACGTTGCCGTCACCGGCTACGACGTGGTCCGCGTCAGCGGCACCACCGAGACGGCCGCCGCGTCCACCACGACCAACCGCGTCACCGTCTCCTCGCTGACCCCCGGCACGTCGTACACCTTCGCGGTCTACGCCAAGGACGCGGCGGGCAACCGCTCCACCCGCTCCGCCACGGTCACCGTCACCACCGAGAAGGACACCGGCACGCCCGGCAGCGGCTGCGCGGTCGGCTACCGCGTGACCAACCAGTGGCCCGGCGGCTTCCAGGGCGAGCTGACCATCCGCAACACCGGCACCGCGCCGGTCAGCGGCTGGACGCTGGCCTTCACGTTCCCCGACGGCCAGACCATCACCAACATGTGGGGCGGCACCCCGACCCAGACCGGTTCCGCGGTGAAGGTCGCGGCCGCGTCCTACACCGCCACGATCCCGGTGAACGGCTCGGTCACCGTCGGCTTCACCGGCAACCGGGGCGCCACGAACACCGCCCCGACGAGCTTCACCCTCAACGGCACCACCTGCGCGACCAGCTGACACTCCGGCCGACCGGCGGGGACGAGGGCTCCGCCGGTCGCACGGGGTCAGGCGCGCAACTCGCCCCGCTGAACGGCCGAGACGAAGGAGTCCCAGCCGGCGGCGGGGAAGACGATCACGGGGCCGTTCATCTGCTTGCTGTCGCGGACCGGGACGACGGCGTCGAAGTCGCCGCAGACCTCAAGGCAGGCGCCGCCGTCGGAGTTGCTGTAGGAACTCTTGCGCCAGGTCGCGGCGTTCAAGGCGAGGTGTCGCACGGTACTTCCTCCAACATGCGCAGGATGAACTTCCGCGACTCGGCGGGGGACATGGCCATGTCGCGTACCGCATCGTAGGCACGTTGAAGGCGCTCGACGGAGCCGTGTTCCTCGATCAGTTCGCCACGGTGTGCGTTCTCGGTGTAAGCCACCGTATGTCCGGCGGGCTGTCGCAGGAACCATACGTCCGTGCTGTCCAGCCCATAGAGGCCGGCGCTGAACGGCAACACGTGAAGGGTCACGTTTTCCCAGTCCGCCACCTCCAGCAGGTACTCCAACTGCTCGCGCCAGGCGGGTGGGTGCCGCAGCGGGGTGCGCAGGACGGCCTCCGACAGGATCGTCCGAAACGGCGGCGCGTCCTCCCCCTCCAGCAGCTCACGTCGCCCCATCCGGGCCTTGACCTGTGCCTCCAGCTCAAGCCCCCTGAAGCCGCCCGCCGCCAGCAGCTCCCCCGCGTACTCCGGCGTCTGCAGCAGGCCCGGCACCACGCTCACCGCGAAGTGCCACAGGCTGACCGCCTCGGCTTCCAGCGCCATGTACTCCCGGTACTGCTCACGGAACTGCGTCTTGTCCGCCCGCGCCAGTTCCCACAGCGCCAGCAACAGGCCCGGCGTCCCGTAGTACTGGTCCAACGCCTGGACGACCTCGGGTCCGCCCAGCGTCTCGCCCTTCTCCATCTTGCCGAACAGCGACCAGTCCCAGCCCAGCCGCTCCCCGAGCTGCCGCAGGCTCTCCCCGCGCTGGGAGCGCAGGGTGCGCAACTCCTCGGCGAACCGCCTGCGTGGTTCCTGACTGCGGCCGGTGACGAGGCGTCGCTGCGGCAAGGTGACTCCCTCAAGCACTGTGGAAGGTGTGGAACGTGCGCCGGCCTGCGGGGAACCGCACCGCGTCGGCGGCACGTCCCGGACGGGCCGGGAGGCATTGTCGTAACACCTCAACTACGCACGGTAATTCACCGCGCGTGGACCCGCAGGCCGTTCGCCATGGAAGGGCAGAGCCGATGCCGACACCGAAGATCCACGAAGCCACCGCCGCGCGGGACGCGCTGGCCGCCGCCCTGACGTCCGCCGGTATCCAGCTGCCGGCGATGGACGTGCGCACGCACGCCGCCGCCGGGTACGCGCTCATCCACCTCGGTGTCTGCTCGGCTCCGGTGGCCCGCGCGCTCGCCGATGTGATCGCCAAGGGTGCCGCTCGGTGAGCGTGCCGCCTCCCGGTACCGCCGTCCGGGACACCGTCCGTGACCGCGTGGGCGTCGTCATGGGCCACGAGGGACCGTATCTCCAGCTGCGGCCCCTGTCGGGCGGCCGGGAGTGGGACGCGGACCCGGCGCGCGTGCGGCCGCTGACGGCCGAGGAGCTGCTCCGCGCACGGCTCGCCGAGATGAACGCGCGCAGCCGGACCGGCCTGGGCGTCAAGCAGCCGGGGCCGGACGGGACGAGTTCGGGCAAAACCTGATCCTGTGTCAGTCCCGTGCCCTACGCTTCCAGCGCACGAGGCGTGAGGCCCAGGGGGGGTGCGGCATGTCCGGTGGCGAGTCCGACGTCCGGCGAACCAACAGTGCGGCGGCGGGACATCAGGTGTTCCAGGCCGGCGGCAACTTCAACAGTACGGTCACGCACGTCCGCAACGACCGCGGTACGGGCTGGGTGGTCCTGGCGGTGCTGGTCACCGCCGCCGTGGGGGCACTGGGTGTGTACGCCGTCGCGGGCGAGCGCACGGCCGGGGGCTCGGGCGACCGGGCGTCCTCCGCCGGGAGCGGACCGGGCGGGCAGGCCCCGGAGGCCGCCTCGGAGGGCACCTCGGAGGCGGCACCGGACGCGACGCCGGAGGCCGCCCCGGACGCCGCCCCGGAGACGGCACCGGACGCCCCGCCCGGCGAGCAGTGGCGCGGCGCCCTACGGCTCGGCATCGACGGTATGGAGCTGGACGCGAATCCCCCCAGCAAGGGGACGTCCATGCTCGGCAGCGACCTCGCCTTGGGATATCTCGGCACGCTGAACGCCATGACGACCGGCGGTGGCACCGTCGCTCCCTGGCAGGACGCGGGGCGGGAACCGGGCCATGGGGACTGCGCCGAGCTGGCGGACACCGTGGGGTCGTCGATGGCGCCCGTCAGGCAGGGCACCGTGCTGTGCGTGAGGACCGACGAAGGGCGCGTCGCCCGGCTGACGGTCACGGACATCGTGGGCGACATCAGCCCCGCCGCCGAAGTGGACGCCGTCGTCTGGCAGCTCGCGCGATGAGTCACGAGGGATGGGGAGACACAGTGGATCCGATGATCATGTCGGCGGGAACCGCCCTGATCGCGGCGATGGCGACCGACGCCTGGCAGCAGGCGCGCGCCGCCGTGCTCGACCTGTGGCGGCGGCGGCATCCCGAGCGGGTGCCGGCCGTCGAAGGGGAGCTGGCCGAGGTGCGCGAGGAGGTGCTGCGGGCGCGGCGGACTCAGGACGGCCGGACCGAGGAGGGCCTCGCCGAGGAGTGGGATCGACGGCTGCAACGGCTGGTGGCCGGAGATCCCGATCTGACCCGGGAGCTGGAGCGCGTCCGGGACGAGCGGCTGTATCCCCTCTTGCCCGACGCGCGCCGGCCGTCGGGCGGCTCCCACGCGAACATCGGGTACGCCGTGGGCCGGAACAGTCGGGTATTCCAGGCGATCGGCGACATCAACTTCAGCTCTGGCGGACCTGGCGGTCCTGGCGGTCCTGTCGGCGCTGGCGGTCCGGTCGGTCCGGTCGGTCCGGTCGGTCCGGTCGGTCCGGTCGACCCTGTCGGCCCCCTCGGTCCCTGACCGGCCCCCTGCCGCTCCCCGCCGACCGGGGGGAGCGGCAGCAGCCGGTGGTCACGCCTCGGTGGTCGACATGCCCGCGCGCAGGCGGCCCAGGAGGCGCCTGATCAGGCGCGAGACCTGCATCTGGGAAATGCCGAGACGGGCGCCGATCTCGGCCTGGGACAGCTCCTCCACGAAGCGCCAGTGGATGATCTTCCGGTCGCGCTCTTCCAGCCCGGCGATCAGCGGGGCGAGCGCGTGGAAGTCCTCGACCAGTTCGAGGGCGGCGTCCTCGTTGCCGATGAAGTCCTGCAGCACGGCCTCGCCGTCCTCGCTGCCGCTGATCGCCGCGTCCAGGGAGGCCGAGTTGTAGCCGTTGGAGGCCAGCTGGGCCTCGACCACCTCGTGCTCGGGGAGGCACATCAGCTCGGACAGTTCCTTGGTGGTCGGCTTACGGCCCAGCCGGCTGCGCAGTTCCTCGTTGGCGCGGGCGAGCTGGACGCGCGCTTCCTGCAGCCGGCGCGGCACGTGCACGGCCCAGGTGGTGTCACGGAAGAACCGCTTGATCTCCCCGACGATGTAGGGAACGGCGAACGAGGTGAACTCGGCTCCGCGGGACAGCTCGAACCGGTCGATCGCCTTGATGAGGCCGATCATGCCGACTTGGACGATGTCCTCCATCTCGTCCGCGCCGCGGCTGCGGAACCGGCCGGCCGCGTAACGGACGAGGGACATGTTCATCTCGATCAGCGTGTTGCGCGCGTACTGGTACTCCGGCGTGCCCTCCTCCAGCACCGTCAGCTGGTCGAAGAACACCTTCGACAGTTCCCGGGCGTCCTGCGGCGCGACCGTGGCCGGGTCCGCGATCTCCGGAACGTCCACCGTCCGCTCGGCAGTCCGCTCGGTCGTCGTCGCGGTCATGAGATAACCCCTCCCAGTCGCTCAGTGTCACCGGCGCCCCTCCGGCGCCCGGCAGACCGCGCATACCCCGGACGGCGGCCGGCATTCCTCCCGTGTGCGGCTTTACCTGCAGAAACAAGGTCCCGTTCGGCGCATGAGCAGGGAATCGCAGGGCACACGCTCCGCCAGGAGGTCGATGACTATGGTTCCCCTGCTTCTCGTTCTGCTTCTGGCCGTGCTCCTCTTCGGCGCCGGCTTCGCCGTCAAGATCCTCTGGTGGGTCGCCATCGCCGTCCTGGTGCTGTGGCTCCTCGGCTTCGTCATGCGCTCCACCAGCGCCGACGGGGGACGCGGCCGCTGGTACCGATGGTGATCTGACCCACAGTTCCGATCCTCGGAACGCGGTTTCCCTGCGTGGGCCCCGCCGGTACGGCCGGGCCCCGCAGGCATGTCCGAACGCCTCGACGGCCGCTCCGCGCACGACCTCCCTCCCTTGCCGGCGGCCGGTAAGCGCCGCTCACCTGCGACACTGGCGTTATGGATATCGTCCGCAGGAACAACGTCACCGTCACCGGCAACCCGCAGGGGCGCACGGTGGTGCTGGCCCACGGGTTCGGCTGTGACCAGAACATGTGGCGGCTGACCGTCCCTGCGCTGGCCCCGGACCACCGGGTCGTGCTGTTCGACTACGTCGGCTCGGGCCGCTCCGACTCGTCCGCGTTCTCGGAGGACCGGTACTCGTCCCTGGACGGATACGCCAGGGACGTGGTCGAGGTGTGCGAGGCCCTGGACCTGCGCGACGCGGTGTTCGTGGGTCACTCGGTCAGCGCGATGATCGGGGTGCTGGCCGCCGGCCTGGCTCCGGAGCGGATCGGCGCGCTGGTGATGGTCGCGCCGTCCCCGCGGTACGTCGACGAGGACGGCTACCGGGGCGGCTTCAGCGCCGAGGACATCGACGAGCTGCTGGAGTCGCTGGAGGCGAACTACCTCGGCTGGTCGGGCGCGATGGCACCGCTGATCATGGGCAATCCCGACCGGCCGGAACTCGGCGAGGAGCTGAAGAACAGCTTCTGCGCCACCGACCCGGACATGGCGCGCGTCTTCGCGCGGACCACCTTCCTGTCGGACTCGCGGGACGACCTGAAGACCGTACGGGTCCCGACGCTGATCCTGGAGTGCTCCCAGGACGCCATCGCCCCCCGCGAGGTCGGTGCCTTCGTCCACCAGGCGATCGACGGCTCCACGCTGGTCACGCTCGACGCCACCGGGCACTGCCCGCACCTGTCCGCGCCCGAGGCCACCAATCAGGCGATCACGGAGTGGCTGGCGACCCTGCGATGATGTGCCGCGAGCAGCAGCCCGACCCGCAGGACGCCGACGACGAGAAGGACTCCTACGCGGCGTTCGCGACCTTGCTGGAGGACAGCGCCGAGGATCTGTACGAGTCCGCGCCGTGCGGCTACCTGTCCACGCTGATGGACGGCACCATAGCGAAGATCAACGCCACGCTGCTGGACTGGCTGGGCATGGACCGCGAGGCGGTGGTGGGCCGGATGCGGTTCACCGACCTGCTGACCGTGGGCGGCAAGCTCTACCACGAGACCCACTTCGCGCCCCTGCTGCGGATGCAGGGCGAGATCAGCGGCATCGCCCTGGAGCTCAAGCAGGCCGACGGCGGGCGCATACCGGTGCTGGTCTCCGCGACGATCAAGCACGGCAGCACGGGCGAGCCGCTGCTGATCCGCACCACCCTCTTCGACGCCCGGGACCGCCGCGCCTACGAGGAGGAACTGCTGCGCCGCCGGCAGGCGGCCGAGGAAGCCCGCCGGCAGGCGGAGGCCGACCGCGCCCGGCTGCAGGACGCGCTCGCCGTCCTGCAGCAGTCGCTGCTGCCCGACAGCCTGCCGGCCGTTCCCGGCGTGGAGACGGCCGCCTACTACCACACCGCCTCCCCGGACCGGCTCGGCGGCGACTTCTACGACGTCTTCCCCGTCGACGGCAAACGCTTCGGGTTCTTCCTCGGCGACGTGTGCGGAAAGGGCCCGCAGGCCGCGGCGCTCACCTCGCTGACCCGGTACACCCTGCGCGCCGCCGCCCTGCACGACGCCGACCCCGTCTCCGCCCTGACCACCCTGAACAAGGTGCTGCACGAGCGGTACGCCGCCGGCGGCGATCCGCGCTACTGCACCGCCATCTTCGGCACGCTCGAAGCCGACCCCGCGACCGGGCAGGTCACCGTCCGGCTCGCCTCGGGCGGCCACCCGCCCGCGCTCCTCCTGCGCGGCGACGGCACGGCCGACTACGTGCCCACCCCCGGCGGCCTCCTCGTCGGGGTCCTGCCCGAGGCCCGCTTCACCGCCGCCCGCACCGTCCTCCAGCCCGGGGACACCCTCCTGCTCTACACCGACGGCCTCACCGAGGCCCGTACCGGCAAGGACCGCTCCACCCTGTACGGGGACGACGGTCTGCTCACCTTCGCCACCGGCCACGCCGACACCTCCCCCCACGCCGTCGTCCAGGCTCTGACCGAGGTGCTGAACAGGTTCGGCGACGGACTGGACGACGACACCGCCCTGCTGGCCCTCGGCGCCCCCGCCGACCTCCCCGCCCGTCCCCGCCCCGCGACAAGAACTGCCACATGAGCACACTGAAGATCACCACCCGAGACACCCGGACCGGTCCCGTCCTGGAGATCATCGGCGACCTGGACTACAGCAACGCCCCCGAGCTGCGCGCCCGGCTCACCACGCTCGACCTCCAACCGGGCCAGCGCCTCGTCCTGGACCTGGCCGGCCTGGAGTTCTGCGACTCCAGCGGCATCACCGCCCTGATCGCCGCCCGCAACCACGCCGACGCCGCCCAGGCCGACATCGCGCTCGCCGCCGTTCCGCACCACACGCTGCGCGTGCTGCACATCGTCGGCCTGGACCAGATCTTCCCCCTGTATCCCGACAGCGAGACCGCCACCGCCGGCCGCTCCTGACCACATGACCGGCGGGCGTCAGGGTGCCGCCGGTCGCGTACGACGGCTCAGCCGCCGCCGGTGACGGTGGCGACGAAGTCCCGGTACCAGCGGTAGCTGTCCTTGGGGATACGCCGCTGGGTGGCGTAGTCCACGTACACGAGACCGAACCGCTTCCGGTACCCGTACGCCCACTCGAAGTTGTCGAGGAGCGACCAGACGTAGTAGCCGCGTACGTCGACACCGTCGGCAATCGCGGCTGCCACGGCCCGGAGGTGGCCGTCCAGGTAGGAGATCCGGTCGGGGTCGTGGACGGCTCCGTCGGGCGCCGGTACGTCGTCCTAGGCGCAGCCGTTCTCCGTGATGTGGACCGGCGGCAGCGCGTCCCCGTAGCGCTCGCGCAGGCCGGTGAGCGGGTCGCGCAGGGTGTGCGGGACGACCGGCCAGCCCATGGCCGTGTGCCTGGCCTCGGGGATGCCCACCCCCTCGAAGCGGTTGTCGTCGGCCGTGCGCGAGCGCGGGCCGGGGTCCCGGTAGGGCGCGTTCCGGACGATCAGCCGATGACAAATGAGGCCGCCCGGACACCAGCACACCCGACCAAATCCGCTCGTGCCCAGCATGTCCCACTCTCACAAATAAGTGACCGGTTGGGGGTGCTGTGAGTGCTCATATCTCATTCCTCCCCTGTGTGCCCGGAGCCCACATCCACCGCGGCCGGGTGGTTGCCGGCAATCCGTGACGAGATCACGCTCAGCATGACGCGCGGCAAGGTCGTCCGAACCGCGAAGAAGCTGGGGCTGCGCCCCGACCTGGGCTTGGCGCTCCCCACAGCAACCACCGGCCTGTGTGCCTTCGGGGAAGAGGCCGACACGATCACCTCGCGGCGCCCTCAATCGGCACCCGCGCGTGGCGTCAATGCGTGGTACGGCCGCTTCAACGGTGCAGACTGTGGCCGTCGAAGACAAAACGGTCCGCGTCTGGCGAGCATTCCGTCCTTGAACTGGACGACCTCGTTGACGTCCTGGACGCGCTTCCTCCCGAACTGGTGAAGGCTGTCCTCGCTGAGAGCCAGCAGGTCAAATGCGTGGCGAGCGCAGTCACCGACATGCCAGTAGAGGTCTCAGCGCACTGACCATCCTTATCCTCGCCACCATCCGCCAGTGCCGCCCCGACGGAGTGATCGCCCTTCCTGGCCGACCCGAACTGGAAGATAGCCTGCGCCTATTCGCCCTCGCTGTTGCGCTCGACTTGGTATACGTCGTGGACCGAGTTCGAGGAGCAAAGGCGTCGTCGGAGCGCGGTCTGTCAGAGGTCGTCGGCGTCCGCCGTGTCGGTCGGCGGGCGGGCAGGCCGGCGGTCGCGGCACATCAGGACGACCGCGGCCGCCGCGACGACCGCCGCGAGGGCGGTGGAGCCGATGGTGATCGCGGCGAATCCCTCGGGGTCGCCGTGCGTGGTGTTGCCGACGAAGCTGGCGAACAGGGAGCCGAACAGGGACACGCCCACGGCCTCGCTGCCGAGCCGGACGGTGTTGATCCACCCGGCGGCCATGCCCGCCTCGGTCTCCGGCAGCTGCGCCAGCGCCTCGCCGTCGACGAGGCCGGCCTGGAGGCCGAAGCCGATACCGACGACCGCCATGGGAAGCGCCATCCAGGCCAGACCCTGCGGTGCGAGCGCGCCCGTCACCACCAGGCCCGCGACCAGCAGGGCCATGCTCCAGACCATGATGCGGTCGACGGCCGTCCCCTTGGCCACCAGCCGCCCGGCGATCAGCGGGGCGACGAGGACGGGCAGGGTGAGGAACATCAGGAACGCGCCGCTGGCGCCCGGTGAGGAGCCGTAGGCCCCCTGGAAGAACACCGGCAGGTAGGCGACGGCGTTGGTGAAGGTGAACGACGACACCGCGACGACCAGCGTCATGCTGGAGAACCGCCGGTTGCGCAGGGTCCGCAGGCTCAGCAGAGGGCTCGGCACGGTGTTCTCGACGCGGCCGAAGAGCCCGTAGCAGCCGAGTCCGGCGGCCGTGCACAGCAGGAACGGCAGCGAGCCCCAGCCCGCCTCCGAGCCGAGCACCATGCCGCCGAGCAGCAGCGTCGTCGCCAGGCAGAAGAGAAGCCCGCCGGCGGCGTCGATCCGTACCGCGCGCCGCCGTTCGTGCGCGGTCGCGCGGCGGATCAGGGGCATGCCGGCGCAGGCGATGAGCAGAAAGCCAAGCTGGAAGCCGTAGACGAGGCGCCAGCCGAAGGCCTCGGTGAGCAGGCCGCACAGGGTCGGGCCGAAGGCGAGGGACAGGCCCGCCACCGAACCCAGCAGCGCGAACGCGCGGGTGCGGTGCGCGCCGGTGAAGACCGACGACAAGATCGCCGTGCCCACCGAGAACACGGCGCCCGCCCCGGCCCCCGCCAGCAGCCGGGCCGAGTCCAGCATCAGGTAGTTCACCGCGACGAGGCTGACGGCCGAGCCGATGCCGAAGACGACCAGTCCGGCCGTGAGGGATCGCCACCGGCCGACGACGTCGGCGACGGAACCCCAGACGAGCGTCGAGCAGGCGAAGGTGAGGGTGAACCCGTTGAGCGCCCACTGCTCCCCCAGCGACGACGGGCCCAGGTCGCCCGCGATGGCGCCCAGGGACACGGCCGTCCCGGACACCGACAGCGGGACTGTGAACACCGCGACGACGATGACGGGCAGCACCAGGCCGAGACCCGGCGGAGCATCGCCCCGCCGGGTGCCGGCCGCCGCCGACGGAGTGGTGTCCGAGGTCATCGGACCCCTGCGCCCGGTGCGGCGACGGGACGGGCGGCCGCGGGGCGGTCACCGGTCGCCCGGCACTCGTCGAGGAAGTCCACGATGTGCCCGAACACGTCGAGGGCGGCGCTGCGGCCGATGAACGCGTCGAGGTGGCCGTAGCCGGGCACCTCGACATAGCGGACGTCCAACTGCGGGTGGCGGCTGGTGAGGATCTCGTGGCACAGCTTGTTGGAGTCGTACCAGAAGCGGTTGTCGTCACCCGACAGCAGCATCAGCGGGGCCTCGAAACGGTCCGCGTTGTCCAGCGCGTTCTTCGGCAGCGCGGCGTAGCGGCCGTCGCTGTCGTCGTACCGCATCATGGTGTGCGCCAGTTCGATGCTGCGCAGGTGCGGCAGGATCCACATCGGCACGGTGCCGTACAGGTCGGCCAGGCGGTCATGGGTGCGCTTGTCGAGGTTGTCGTGGACGAACAGCGAACCGCCGACGCCCCAGGAGTCGTTGTGCAGTATCTGGCAGTTGGGGTCCTTGCACTCGGCGCCCAGCGAGACCTCCGCGAAGATCAGGGAGTGCTTCGACCACAGTCCCACCTTCTTGATGTCGGTGGGGATGTTGACGAAGCGGGAGCGCAGCAGCTCCCCGCCGAAGTGCAGGCGCGCCCGGGTTTTCCAGGACATCTTCGGGGTGAGGAACACGCCCTGGGCGACCACGCCGGCCAGTCCCGGCACCAGACCGGCCGCCATGCTCAGCGAAAGGCACATCGCGCCGATGCAGTGCGCGACCACCAGCAGCGGGCGGCCGTCGGTGCGCTGCCGGATCAGCGAGACCGCTTCGGGAATGTCGTAGAGCGCCACGTCGTCGAAGGAGTAGCGGGTCCGGCCCTCGTTGTACGGCAGCCGGCAGCTGCCGCGCCAGTCGAGCAGCCACGGCTCGTAGCCCGCGTCCAGCAGGACATCGACCAGGTTGCGGGTCTCGGGCAGCAGGAACATGTCCGACGACGCGGTCAGGCCGTGCAGGACCAGGACCGCCGGACGGTCGACGCCGTCGTCGGCCGCCACCCGGGTCAGTCCGAGCCGGGTGCCGTCGGAGGCCGTGAACGGAACGTCCTCGACCCTGGCGGCCAGAGCATGGTGAAGAGGCCTCAGCGTCATCGGATCTGCTCCCTCTGGATCATCAGCTTCCTGAACTTGCGCTGCAGCTTGTCCTTGTCCCGGTCGATGGCGTCCCGCCGCAGGTCGAGCAGCTCGGCCGCGGCGCGCATCGACGGCTCCGCCAGCCCCATGCCGACCTGGACGAAGAACCACGCCAGCCAGGTGAGTTTGGCCAGCCGCTGCTCCTGCGACGACAGCCGGGGGTCGACCCGGATGCCGTCGATCTGGTCGGGCACATAGCTCTTGCCGGGCACCTGGAGCACACCGGCGATGCTCGCCGGTTCGCCCTCCCGGCCGATGGTGACCTCCAGCGTACGGGTCTGCTTCCAGAAGTCGTGCCGGGCGCGGGCCGTCTTCCAGCCCTCCAGCCACCAGCGGCCGCCGTCGCGGTCCTGCAGGGTCAGGCGGTAGCGCAGCAGCGGATGGTCGTTGCTGTGCCGCTGCGGGATGCCCTCGTCGGGGCGGACCCAGATCTCGCCGTCCAGCACGGTCAGCGGCTCCGGGTGCAGGCGCTCGCAGGTGACCTCGCCGCGGACGTCGACCCTGCGGTGCCGTACCACCTGGTACATGCTCGCGATGGACAGGGTGAACGCGAACCGGCAGGCGGTGTCGGGCTGCTCCCCGACCGGTCCGACGTAGCCCTTCATCCGTTCCCGGAACGACAGGTACGGCGGGTCCTCGCGGCTGGGCAGCCGGGCCACCCCGTCCCGGGCCATGCGCTCGAACGCCTTCAGCTGGGCCTCGGCCCCGAAGCGTTCGGGCAGCGGGAGCCGGTGGCGGGCCAGGAACTCCTCGGTGCGGTCCGTGCCGGCCGCGGGGCCGAACATCAGGGCCTCGAAGAGCTTGACGGCGGTCGGGCTGCTCAGGATCCGCACCAGGAAGTCGAGTTCCGGGACCGGATCCTCCTTCTGGCGGCGCATCAGATCCTCGCGCCATTCCTGCCAGCCGGTCGCCCGGACGTTCATGCCGCCCAGCTTCATGTCCTTGACCAGTTCCGGCAGGGTCTCGGCGCGGCCGGTCAGGTTGTAGTTGCGGCCCCAGGCCTGCGGGTCGAACACGATCGCGGCGGCGACCTTGCTGATCCAGTCCACCGGCGCCAGGTTCATGTACCGGAACGCCGGTACGGTGCGGAAGCGGGAGATCGCCCCGATCAAGCCGGTGCTCAGATCGCGTGGGTTGTACACGCCGGTGCGGGTGTGGCCGCCGATCGCACCCGGGCGCAGGAACGTGACGGTCAGTCCGTGCTCCCGGGCCCGCCGCAGCGCGGCCTCCGCCGCCCACTTGGACTTGTCGTAGCCCGCGAACAGCCGGTCGACGTGCGCGACCGGGTCGTCCTCACCCATGGTGGCGATGCCGACCTCGTTGAAGACGGCGACGGACGAGATGTGGTGCACGGGCTTGGGCCGTCCCGTCATCGCCAGCTCGGCCAGGTGCAGCGGGCCGACCACGTTGGTCTGCCGCAGGGAGGGGTAGCCACGCAGGAAGTCCACGGCGGCGGCCACGTTGACGATCGAGTCGACCTCCCGGGCGAGGTTCTGCCAGCGCTCCTCGGACAGGCCGAGCCGTGGCCGGCGGATGTCCGCGGCGAGCACCGTGACCCGGCGCCGCACCTCGAAGGACCACGGCTGGTCGAAGCTCGCCAGGGCCTCGCCCAGGCGCCGTTCGGCGGCCTCGTCGTCGTCGGCGCGCACCAGGCACACCACGTCCGCGTCGCCCCGGCGCAGCAGGTCGAGCAGCAGATGGCTGCCGAGGAAGCCGGTGGCCCCGGTGAGCAGGATGCGGCGCGGCTCGACGCGTTCGGCCTGCCGGCTGAACGGCAGCCGGTCGGCCAGCGCGAGGTCGGAGAGGATCATCTGCAGTTCCTCGTCGTCCACGGGCTCGGCCGCTGCCGTGTCTTCCTGGCCGGCCGACGGGGCCGTCGGCCGGACCGCGGGAAGGGCCTCGACGGGGCCGGCGGACGGCTCGTCCGCCCCCGCCGTCCCGGCCCGGCGCGCCAGGCGGCGGGGCCGGGCGTCCGCGAAGACGTCGTCCAGGCTCATCCGGACGTCCAGCTCCCGCGCCATCAGCGCGACGAGTTCCACCGCGTCGACGGAGGACAGGCCGGCGTCGAAGAGGTCCGTGTCGACGTCGCCCGCGCCGCCCGGCAGGAAGCGGGCGGCCAGGTCGGCGATGGCGGTGGCGAGCTGCTCGGGGCTGCGGGGCCGCGAGGCCCCGCCGGCCGGCTGCGACGCGGCGGGCCCGGCCGCCGACTTGCGGAAGCGGGCAAGCAGATCGGCCGCCTGCGTACGGCCCGCCCCGCGCCGCTCGATCACCTCCTCGTCGGGCCGACGGTTGACACTGCGGTTGCGGCTGATGCCGCTGCCCGCCTCAGACATTGCTGACCTCCGCTGCGGTTTCCGATCCGAGGTCCCAGGAACGGAACTCCCGGAGTTGCGCCGGTGCCACCTCCGTCTCCAGCCGCGGCGCGTCGACCTCGCCGCCGCCCAGGCGGGAGACCAGACGCCGCGCCGGAATGTTGCGTGGCGTGTTGTCGGCGACGAGGCGCACCGTGGTGCACCCGAGTGCGTCCGCCCGGTCGGCGAGCCAGGCCAGCAGCCGGTCTTCCACGCCCCGGCCGAGCACCCGGCAGCTCATCATCCAGGCGACCACCTCCAGCGCGTCGCCGTCCGGGCGGACGGCGAGCACGCCGATCTGCCCGTAGGAGCCGAACCGGTCGCGCGCGGTCGCCGTCCATACCTCGCCGTCCTGCTGTAGTTGCTCCAGTGCGGCAGCGTCCAGCGGGCGGGGCCGGAGGTTGAACTGGTTGGTGCGCCGGCTCAGCTGGATGGTGCGTTGGGCCGTTTCGCCGGACACCGGCTCGATGTCGAGTTCGAGCCGGAGATTCTCCAGGAACTTGGTGAAGCCCAACTGTGCCCGGGCCGCGTCGCGTATCCGCTCCTGCTGGTAGAACTCGGCCCGGGCGGCGTCCTCGGTGGTCGCCGCGCGCGGCACCATGGGCCACAACCGGGTGACGAAGTCGGCTAGTTCACCGGCGTCCGGGCAGGTCAGGCAGAGGACCTCGGGCAGTTGGGCACGCACTCCGGCAATCTCCACCGGGTTGTCGTCGAGGAACAGGAAGCTGTCCAGGCCCAGGCGCAGCTCCTCGGCGATGCGCAGGATCCGGGTCCACTTCGGCTCCCACGCTGCGGAGATGGCCGCGAAGTGCTCGCGGTGCAGCGGGCTGTCCGGCCGGTCGAGGACGCTGTGCACGGTCTCCTCGTCGTTGTTGGAGACCAGCGCGAGCAGCACTCCGGCGGCCCGCCACTGCAGCAGCCGCTGGGCGAGCAGTGCTCGGGGGCCGGTGAGGTCGACGTTCTCGGGGCCGATCTCGCCGGCGATGCCGCCCCACAGCGTCTCGTCGCCGTCGACCACGATGACCTTGGGCGCCTTGCGGCGGATGTTCCACACCACGTCGGCGAGGCGCAGTGCGACGACCGCCTGGAACTCCTCCTGGAACGGCAGATGGGCCATGTCGTCGGTGTGCTGGTCGAAGATGTCCTCGAAGCCGTCGGCGGGGTACTCGCCGGCCCAGGAGTCGGCGGACAGCACGGCGATGCCGGGCTGCTCGGCCAGCTGCCGCGTCACCTGCCGTTCCCACTCGCGCAGCCGCTCGTCCCGCGCCCGCTCGGGGAGGAAGACCACCACGAGCGGGGTGCGGGTGCGCTCGGCCAGGGCGCGCAGCGCGGCCGGGTACTCCTGCGCGAGCTGGTCGAGCAGGTCGCTGTCGGCCGGGGCGAAGCGGGTGAGGTCGCCGGGCCGGAGCAGGACCAGGGCGGCGGCGGTCCCCGGCTGGGCGAGGACGCTGCCCGGGTCGTGCAGGCTGGCCAGCACCTGGTGGTAGGGCGCCTCGGCCACCTCGAAGGGCCCGCCGTCGACGCCTGCGTCCTCCAGGGCGACCTCCACCATGGCCGGGAGGTTGCCGAGGGCGAAGGTGGCCGCGATCGCGATCCGGCCGGCCGGTGCGCCGTCGGCGGCGGGTTCGCCGCGCTGGGTCCGCCGCGCCGTAGCGGTGTCGGTGTCCGGCTCCGAGCCGCTGCCTGACGCGGACGTGTTGTCCGGTGCGGTCCTGGGTCCGGGAAGCGGTACGGCCGCGGTGGCCGTCGCGGCGGTGTCCGCGCGGGACGGGGCGACGGTGGCGTCGGGGTCGTCGGCGAGTTCGGCGGCGAGCGCCAGGACACCGGCCGCGAGGGCGGCGCAGCTGGTCTCGTCGAGGACGTCGGTGTTGTACTCCAGTCCCAGCTTCTCGAGCCCCGGCATCACGGTCACCATCAGGTCCAGGTCGGAGTAGCCAGTGCCCGCGGGCAGGATGCGCAGCCCCTCCGCCGCGCCGGCCTGCGGCGGCATGTAGTTGAAGTACACCTCGACCAGGGGCGCGCCCTTGCGGTACAGCCCCTCCTCGACCAGGGCGGGCATGGCGTCGAAGAAGGTGACGCCCCGTTCCAGCACCCGGCTGAGCCGGTGGTCCGTGCGCCGCAGTACGTCGGTGCCGGTGTCGCCCGCCGCGACCTGGGCGGGGAACGGGATGGGCAGGCCGAAGTAGCCGACGGCGTCGAGCGCGCCCACGTGCATGCGGGTGTCCACCGGTACGGCCAGCACGAACCTGTCGTGTCCGCGGAGGCGGGAGAGGTGCACGGTCAGCGCGCCGAGCCAGAACGCGGCGGGTGTGACCCCGAGGCGGGTGGCCCGGTCCGCGACCCGCCGCGCCAGCTCCGGCGGCAGGTCCGCCAGGTGCATGGCCGACCGGAAGGACCGCTCCGCGGGGCGCGGGCGGGCCAGTTCCAGATCGAGCCGCCGGGCGCCCGTGAAGTCCGCGCGCCAGTCGCCGGTGACCTTCTGCCCGTCGGCCGGGCCGGACGCCTGGGCCCGCAGCAGCAGCTCGATGTCCCGGTTGGTGACGGCGGCGGGCGGTGCCTGACCGCCGAGTTCGGCGCCGAGGCCGTGGGCGACCAGCATCAGCGACGCCAAGTCGGAGACGGCGTGGTGCGCGCCGAAGACGAGCACCTGGTCGCCGGACGGGTAGGCGAGCAGTTCGAACCGCCACAGTGGGGAGCGGGCCACGTCGAAGGGCGGCTCCATCAGCGCGCACAACCGCTCGTCCGCATCCGTGCCGTCCGCCACCGCCGACCAGCGCAGCAGGTCGGCGGCCGGAGTGCGATGGACCTCCAGCCGCTGCCCGCCGTCGGCGTCCGCGACAATCGCGGTGCGCAGCGCGGCGTGCCGCCCGGCGAGCCGGGTGAGCGCCTCGCTGAGGCGGTCCGGCGTGGTCGGCTCGGGGAGCCGTACGGCCAGCCCGATGTGGTGGGTGACGCCGGGGGTACCGTGCTGCTCGGCGCGGAGCAGTCGTACGACGTCCCGGGTGGCGGGATACCGTTCGACCTCCGCGACGACGGCGGTGTCCGTCGAGTCGGCGGCGACCGTGTCCGCGCCCGAGGCGCCGGCGGCGTCGGCCGCTCCGGCGAGGAGGGTGTCGGCGATGGTCTCGATGGTCGCGCCGTTGAACATGGCCGCGACCGGCAGGGCCTGGCCGAAGTCCGCCTCGACGAGGCTGCGGATCTGCATCGCCATCACGGAGTCCAGGCCCTGCCCGACCAGCGGTGCGGCGGTGTCGAGTTCGTCGGTGCCGAAGCCCATCGTGCGGGCGAACCGGTATCGCAGTCGTTCCACGACCGCCTCCCGGGAGGTCGGGGCCACCGGCGCGCCGGCGCGGGCTCCGGCTCCGCGGGCGGCGACCCTGCGGCGCGGTGGGAACAGCCCGGCCAGCAACGGGGGCAGCAGGCCCGGTTCGGTACTGCGCAGGACGGGCAGGTTGAGCGCGGCCGCCACCAGTACGGCGGGTCCGGCCTCCCCTGCGCTCGTGTGCCGGGTCAGCGCGGTGTCCAGGAGGGCCAGCCCCTGCTTGGTGCCGAGGGCGGTGATCCCGCCGCGGCTGATTCGGTCGAGGTCCGCCTCGTCGAGGTGCCCGGTCATTCCGGTGGCCTCGGACCACAGGCCCCAGGCCAGCGACAGACCGGCCCGGCCGGTGCGCTGGCGGTGCTCCATCAGGGCGTCGAGGAACGCGTTGGCGGCGGCATAGCCGCCCTGGCCCGCCCCGCCGAGGACACCCGCGACGGAGGAGAAGACCACGAAGACGGACAGGTCCGTGTCGGCCGTCAGCTCGTGCAGATGCCAGGCGGCGTCGGCCTTGGGCCGCAGCACCGCGTCCAGGGTGTCGGCGTCGACCGACTCGATCACCCCGTCGTGCAGCACTCCCGCGGAGTGCACGACAGCGGTCAGCGGGTGCTCTTCGGGGATCGCCCGCAACGCCTGCGCCAGTTGGTCGCGGTCGGCCACGTCGCAGGCCAGGACGGTGACCCGGGCCCCGGCGGCGGCGAGTTCCTCACTCAGTGCCGCCGCGCCATCGGCGTTGGGTCCGCGCCGGGACAGCAGCAGCAGATGGCGGGCGCCGAGTCGGGCGGCGTGCCGGGCCACCTGGGCGCCCAGCCCGCCCGTCCCGCCGGTGATCAGGACGGTGCCCGTGCCGAGGGCGTCGAGGGCGTCGCCGGCCGGTTCCGTGGTCTGGTGGCGCAGCTTCGGCACGTACATACGGCCGGCGCGGATCGCCAACTCGGGCAGGCCGGAGCGGACGGCGGCCAGCAGGGTCTCCTCGTCGACGCCGCCGAGGTCGTCGGCGCCGTCGGTGTCGGCGTCGATGTCGACGAGGACGATGCGGCCCGGGTTCTCCGCGCGAGCGGCCCGGACCAAGCCCCACACCGAGGCGTGGGCGAGGTCGATCGGCGTGCCCTCCGGCTCAGCGCCGGTCAGCACGGCCCGGCGGGTCACGACCGTCAGCCGTGCCCCGGCGGGGTGGTCCTGCGCCAGCCACTCCTGCACCGCGCGCAGCGTGTCGTGCAGCACGGTCCGCACGCGCGCGGACAGATCACCGGCGCCGGCGCCGGTGGTGACCTTCAGCAGGGTCGGCTCCGACGCGGTCGTGTCGGGCTCGCCGACCGGGGGCCGGTCGTCCTCGGTCCACTCTACGGACAGCAGCATGCGGGCGCTGCTGTCCGGGGTGGTGAGATCCTCGGCGATCACGGGACGCACCAGCAGGGAGTCGACTCGGACGACCGGCGCTCCGGCCGAGTCTGCGGCCTCCACCGTGAACGTGTCCGGACCGCTCGGGCTGACCCGGACCCGTATCTCGTTGGCGCCCCGCCCGTACAGGGTGACGGCGCCGAAGGAGAACGGCAGCCGAGTCCGGACGGGCCCGTTCCCGGTGCCGTCCAGCGCGGCCGCCTGGAGCGCCGCGTCCAGCAGGGCGGGGTGCAGGGCGAACGCCGCCGCGTCCTCCGCCTGCCGCCCGGGCAGCGTGACCTGGGCGAGGATCGCGTCGCCGGACCGCCATACGTCGGACAGTCCCTGGAAGGCCGGGCCGTACTCCAGTCCGGCTTCGGCCAGGGCGTCGTAGTGGGCGACCGCGTCGAGGGCTCGTGCCCCGGCGGGCGGCCAGGCGGGACCGGACAGTTCCCCGGCGAGCCCGGACGGCGCGGCGGGCTCCTCGACGAGGACGCCGCTCGCGTGATGGGTCCACTCCCGCGAGCCGTGCGGCCGCGAGTGGATGTCCACCGGTCGGCCGGTGACATCGGCGGCGCCGACCTGCACCTGAAGGTCGACCTCGCCGTGTTCGGGAAGGGCCAGCGGGGCGTGCAGGGTCAGGTCCCGGACGCCGGTGCAGCCGACCTCGTCACCGGCGCGGAGCGCCAGCTCGACGAAGGCGGTGCCGGGGAGGATGACGGTGCCGAAGACGGCGTGGTCCGCCAGCCATGGGTGGGTGGTCCGGGAGATCCGGCCGGTCACGACGACGTCGTCGCCACCGGCGAGACCCACCGCGGCGCCCAGCAGCGGGTGCCGTACGGTGTCCAGTCCGACGGAGCCCACGTCGGTGCCCGTGACGGGCGGCTGCCAGTAGCGCCGGTGCTGGAAGGCGTAAGTCGGCAGGTCCACCAGCCGACCACCGCCCACCCACGGCGACCAGTCGACATCCACCCCCGCCACGAACACCTC
>NZ_JBFATR010000057.1:0-42217 GCF_040678395.1 Streptomyces sp. NPDC052687
GCCCGAGGCGGGCGCGCGGGGCGGTCCGGGGGTGAAAGCGATGACAGCGAGCGTGCGGGAGCGTCCGGGGCTGAAGGCGAGGGCGTGGCGCTCCCGGCGGTCGGTGCCGCGGCGGAGATGCTGCCGTGGGCGTCGCCCGCCCGGCCCCGCCACGGGCGCCCCCGCGCGCGGGGTGGGGCGCCCCACCCCCGGACCCTTGCCGTTGCGCGGTTCCGAACAGGGGTGGAAGGCTGGATAGCGGCGGCGCCGTTTCGGGGGCGCACCCGCGGTCCGTGGCGGGTGGAGTCCGTGCCCACGGCGCGGACGGTCGCGGTCCGCCGCCCGCCGCGGTGAGAACGGTCCCGTCCCCACCCCCTGGAGGTACCCGTGAACAGCGCCGACGGATGGGGAGACGACGTCTACCAGCCCGACGCGTCCGACCAACGCGAGGACACGGGCGTGCTCGACGCGGAAGACACCCTGGAGTACGACGGTGTCGACAATCCCCTCGACCGGGGCTGGTCCCCTCCCGAGCGACCGTGGGCGGTGGAGCACATCGGTGTGACGGCGGCCGAGCGCCGGGCCGGGGAGACGCTGGACCAGCGGCTGGCCGAAGAGCAGCCCGACCTCGCCGTACCGGACGGTGACGGTCTCGGCGACGCGGCGGACACGGACGGCGAGCTTCTGGACAACGAGGTCGGCGCCGCCCGTTCGGGCCGCCTCGTCGCCCCCGACGAAGGCGCGCACGAGGACGAGGAGGCCGCGCTGGTCGCCATGGACGTCGGCATCGACGGCGCCGCCGCCTCCGCGGAGGAGGCCGCCGTGCACATCGTCGACGAGGAGTCCCTGCCCGGCTGAGCGTGCCGGCCGCGAACCCCGTCCCCTGTCCCCGCCCCACCTGGAGCAGCCATGCAGCAGGACAAGCACCCCGACTACCACCCCGTCGTCTTCCGTGACCGGGCCGCCGGCTACGCCTTCCTGACCCGGTCCACCGCGACCAGCGACCAGACCATCGAATGGGACGACGGCGAGACCTACCCGGTGGTGGACGTGGAGATCTCCTCCGAGAGCCACCCCTTCTACACCGGCAAGGCCCGCACGGTGGACACCGAGGGCCGCATCGCCCGCTTCGAGCGGCGCTACGGCGAGGGGACCCGCCCGCAGGGCTGACCCCGCCGGCCGGCATCGGTGCGCTGAACGGCAACGGCCCTCCGGGCGGCAGCGGGCCGCCCGTAGCGCGGCACTCAGATCACATTGAGCGCGGCCGCCCCGCCCACTCCCCCGAGCAGCATGAACGCCGGCATCAGCACCTTCAGCTCCACCCAGCCGCCCGCCCGGAACCGCATGGCCCTCGGCGGGCCCACCGGGTACCAGCGCTTGCGTCCCACCGGGATCGGCCACAGGATCGGGCAGCCCGACACCGTCAGCGCGTCCCCGATGTCGTGCACCAGCGCGCCCAGCACCACCGGCAACCCGAGCCACAGGTACTCCTGCCCCGGCGCCGAGAACAGCCAGTCCGCACCATTGCCCGGCTGGTCCAGAATTCCGGCGATGATCCACGCGCTGGTCGCTGCCAGCAGCCACACCAGGACGTCGCTGCTGGAGCCGCGCGTCGCCCGCCACAGCAGGCCCTCGATCGCCAGCACCATGTGCACGAAGAGGATCGCGAGCACCGCCCAGCGCTCCCCCGTGATCGCCAGCACCGAGGTGCCGACGCCGATCAGCACCGCCCACAGCCAGGTGTGCGTCAAGGTGCGGTGCCCGCCGGAGCGCCGCGGGTCGCCTTGCTTCTTGGTGGCCTTGTAGACGGCGTACGAGAGCTTGTCCACGATCTCGCACAGGCCCCGCGAGAGGGGGCCGAAGGCCCGCGAGATGGTCGCGGCCTTGTGGTCGAGGTCGGGGGCGAGCGCAGCACCCGCGCAGATCAGGGCGCCCGCCAGCAGCACCGGCCACGGCATGGCGTGCCCCGCCGCCGCGGCGGCCGCTCCGACGCCGAGCCAGGCGGCGGCACCGGAGAGTGAGTGTGCTGGTCCCATCATCGCCGCTGTCCGCCCCGTTCCTCGTCCGCCGCTGTCCAGTTGACCGCGCGTGCTGATGCCACGTCGGCGACACAGCGTAGCGTTCGTGATCTTCGTACGGGCATCCGATTGCCGCATCGGGCGGGAGGCCAGGCAAGATGGGGGCGTGACCCTCATCGATCAGCTGCCGCCGACCGCCGACCCCGACGCCCTGTACGAAGCCTTCGAGTCGTGGACTCAGGAGCGCGGCCTCACCCTCTATCCCCACCAGGAGGAGGCGCTGATCGAGGTGGTGTCCGGCGCGAACGTGATCGTCTCGACGCCGACCGGCTCCGGCAAGAGCATGATCGCCGCCGGCGCGCACTTCGCCGCGCTCGCCCGCGACGAGGTCACCTTCTACACCGCTCCGATCAAGGCGCTGGTCTCGGAGAAGTTCTTCGAGCTGTGCAAGCTCTTCGGCACCGAGAACGTCGGCATGCTGACCGGTGACGCGTCGGTCAACGCGGACGCCCCGGTCATCTGCTGCACCGCCGAGGTGCTCGCCTCCATCGCGCTGCGCGACGGCAAGGACGCGGACGTCGGCCAGGTCGTCATGGACGAGTTCCACTTCTACGCCGAGCCGGACCGCGGCTGGGCCTGGCAGATCCCGATCCTCGAGCTGCCGCAGGCGCAGTTCATTTTGATGTCGGCCACGCTCGGCGACGTCTCCATGTTCGAGAAGGACCTGACCCGGCGCACCGGTCGCCCGACCTCGGTGGTCCGCTCGGCGACGCGACCGGTCCCGCTCTCCTACGAGTACCGGCGCACCCCGCTCACCGAGACGCTGACCGAGCTGCTCCAGACCCAGCAGGCGCCGGTCTACATCGTGCACTTCACCCAGGCGCAGGCGGTGGAGCGGGCGCAGGCACTGATGAGCATCAACATGTGCTCGAAGGAGGAGAAGGAGCGGATCGCCGAGCTGATCGGCAACTTCCGCTTCACCACCAAGTTCGGCCGCAACCTCTCCCGTTACGTACGGCACGGCATCGGCGTGCACCACGCCGGCATGCTGCCCAAGTACCGGCGTCTGGTGGAGAAGCTGGCCCAGGCCGGCCTGCTGAAGGTGATCTGCGGTACCGACACGCTCGGTGTCGGCGTCAACGTGCCCATCCGCACCGTGCTGTTCACGGCGCTGACCAAGTACGACGGCAGCCGCGTGCGCACTCTGCGGGCGCGCGAGTTCCACCAGATCGCGGGTCGCGCGGGACGCGCCGGTTTCGACACGGCCGGTTTCGTCGTCGCCCAGGCTCCCGAGCACGTCATCGAGAACGAGAAGGCGCTCGCCAAGGCGGGCGACGACCCGAAGAAGCGCCGCAAGGTGGTCCGCAAGAAGGCGCCCGAGGGTTTTGTGGCGTGGTCGGAGGACACCTTCGAGAAGCTGATCGCCTCGGAGCCGGAGCCGCTGACATCGCGTTTCCGGGTGACCCACACCATGCTGCTGTCGGTGATCGCGCGCCCCGGCAACGCCTTCGAGGCGATGCGCCGGCTGCTGGAGGACAATCACGAGCCGCGCAAGCAGCAGCTGCGGCACATCCGGCGGGCCATCGCGATCTACCGCTCGCTGCTGGACGGCGGCATCGTCGAGAAGCTGGACAAGCCGGACGCGGAGGGCCGCATCGTCCGGCTCACCGTCGACCTCCAGCAGGACTTCGCGCTCAACCAGCCGCTGTCCACCTTCGCGCTCGCCGCGTTCGAGCTGCTGGACCCGGAGTCGCCGTCGTACGCGCTGGACATGGTGTCCGTCGTGGAGTCCACGCTGGACGACCCCCGGCAGATCCTCGCCGCGCAGCAGAACAAGGCGCGCGGTGAGGCCGTGGCCGCGATGAAGGCGGACGGGGTCGAGTACGAGGAGCGCATGGAACGCCTCCAGGACATCACCTACCCGAAGCCGCTGGAGGAACTGCTCTCCCACGCGTACAACACGTACCGCAAGAGCCACCCCTGGGTCGGTGACCATCCGCTGTCGCCGAAGTCGGTCGTCCGCGACATGTACGAGCGGGCGATGTCCTTCACGGAGCTGGTGTCCCACTACGAACTGGCCCGCACCGAGGGCATCGTGCTGCGCTACCTGGCCAGCGCGTACAAGGCGCTCGACCACACCGTCCCCGACGATCTGAAGTCCGAGGATCTGCAGGACCTCATCGAGTGGCTCGGCGAGATGGTCCGCCAGGTCGACTCCAGCCTCCTCGACGAGTGGGAGCAGCTGGCCAACCCCGAGGAGATGACCGCCGAGGAGGCCCAGGAGAAGGCCGACCAGGTCAAGCCGGTCACCACCAACGCGCGGGCTTTCCGCGTCCTGGTGCGCAACGCGATGTTCCGCCGGGTCGAGCTGGCCGCCCTCGACCAGGTCGAGGAGCTGGGCGAGCTGGACGCGGAGTCCGGCTGGGACGCCGAGGCCTGGGGCGAGGCGATGGACAAGTACTGGGACGAGTACGAGGAGCTGGGCACCGGCCCGGACGCGCGCGGTCCCAAGCTGCTGATCATCGAGGAGGAGCCGCAGAACGGTCTGTGGCGCGTCCGGCAGATCTTCGACGATCCGAACGGCGATCACGACTGGGGCATCAGCGCGGAGGTCGACCTCGCCGCCTCCGACGCGGAAGGCCGCGCCGTGATCCGTGTGACCGACGTCGGCCAGCTGTGAGCACAGGAGAAAGACACCCATGACGAACCCGGCCGAGAGACTGGTCGACCTGCTCGACCTGGAGCAGATCGAGGTCAACATCTTCCGTGGCCGCAGCCCCGACGAGTCCCTGCAGCGGGTCTTCGGCGGCCAAGTGGCCGGCCAGGCGCTGGTCGCCGCCGGGCGCACCACGGAGGGCGACCGCCCGGTGCACTCGCTGCACGCGTACTTCCTGCGCCCGGGCCGGCCCGGTGTGCCGATCGTGTACCAGGTGGAACGGGTCCGCGACGGGCGGTCGTTCACGACCCGCCGGGTCACGGCCGTGCAGCAGGGCCGCACGATCTTCAATCTCACCGCCTCCTTTCACCAGCCTGAGCAAGGGAGCTTCGAGCACCAGCTGCCGCCGGCCCGGAAGGTTCCGGATCCGGAGTCGCTGCCGACGGTCACCGACGAAATCCGCGAGCATCTGGGCTCGCTGCCCGAGCAGTTGGAGCGGATGGCGCGCCGTCAGCCCTTCGACATCCGCTATGTGGACCGGCTGCGCTGGAAGCCCGAGGAGATCGAGGGCGCGGAGCCGCGCAGCGCGGTGTGGATGCGAGCGGTCGGGCCGCTCGGCGACGACCCGCTGGTCCACACCTGTGCCCTGACGTACGCCAGCGACATGACCCTCCTGGACGCCGTGCGCATCCCGGTCGAGCCCTTGTGGGGCCCGCGCGGCTTCGACATGGCGTCGCTGGACCACGCGATGTGGTTCCACCGGCCGTTCCGCGCGGACGAGTGGTTCCTGTACGACCAGGAGTCGCCGATCGCGACGGGCGGCCGGGGTCTGGCGCGTGGGCGGATCTACGACCTGGAGGGGCGCCTGCTGGTGTCCGTCGTCCAGGAAGGGCTCTTCCGCGCGCTGTAGCTCAAGAGCCTCTGCCGCGCAGCCACCCCAGCAGGCCACGTGACCGTCGTTCCGGCCGGTGCTGCCGCGTTGTCTCCCGCTGCCGCCCCGGCCCGCGCCGCCGGCCCGGGTCGGGCTGCAGGCTGAGGTGGGGCTGCCGACCCGGGTCGGACTGCCGGCTGGGGTGGGGCTGCCGTTCCGCGTCGAGTGGACGACGCTGCGGTGCCCGTCCCGGTGGTGCCTCCTCGGTGTCGGTCGGGTGCGGACGGGCCCAGTGCGGTGCCGGCCGGTCGGCGCGCCCTGGCTGCCCAGGTAGGGGGCGTGAAGGCAGCCAGGCGTGCGGGACGGCCGCGCCTGGCGCGGAGGAGGCGAACGGAGACGCGGGCTCGGGCGCAGGCGTGACGAGCCGCAACGCGGGGCCCGAGGCCGACCGCTGCGCGAGGAGTACGACCGGGTCGCCCGGCTCGCCGCGCGGGGGCGCAGTGTCTGACGCTGACGGTGGCCGTCGTAGCGCCGGGCGTGGTGCCGGTCGGTGGGCGCGGGCCTCCTCCAGAGATCGGGTCAGCTCGGCCCGCAGCCAGGCGATCTCGTCCGCATCGCCCGCCGTCGCGATCGTCGCGGCGAGCCGGGCTGCCGGCGACCCCGGGGCGCTCTGGGCGGGGGGACCGGGCCGGAAGCGGTTCAGGTGGGCGCGCTCGTAGGGGTCCTTGACCAGTTCCGAGATCCGGACCGGGTCGAGGAGCGCGGCTACTGCACCGGCCCGCTCCCAGGGATTCTCGGCCCGCCGCAGCAGGAACCCCAGGTGACGACCCCGCCAGTTCCGGGGCCGCAGATCGAGCCCGGCGTCCAGCTGCTCGCGCAGCCCCGCGGGCATACGGCCCTTCATCAGCGGCGCGTGCTTCTCGTCCGCGGCGAACTGCTGCAGCTCGTCGGCGAGATAGAGCCAGACGACAGCTCGGTAGCGGTTGATGAAGAAGCGGACCGGCGTGACGAGCCCCAGGCGGGCGAGGCGGGTGAACCGAGTGTCCGTCACGCCCACGAGGGCCGCGGCGTCCCGGGTCCCGACCGTGCGCAGGCTGTCGAGGAGCGCTTCCGGGAAGCCCTCCGCCGAGCGGATCCGGTCGACTTCCGCGCGAAGGACCATCCTGCGTCCTCCGCCTCCCTCGTCAGGCACGGTGCGGATGCGGCCGAGGTTCACCGCGAGATCGAACTCCGTGCGCTTCAGCCCGAGTTCGCGGGCGGCCCGGCCCGGCGTCATGGTGAGGTGGTCCGGTGACGTGATGGTGCTGCCTGACATGTCGGTCTCCCCCGTGAAGTCGTACGCTCACGCTCCGTGCGTTCGCGGTGACACCAACGTAACCGGTCCCGCCGACAACGCGCCGAGCCTGTGGATAACTCCACGGGGGATGACGAACGTGCTGGTCAGAGGTCGGCGGAAGAGGTGGGCTCCGGGCGGCGGACGTCCACGCCGAGGTGTTCGCCCACCCGGTTGACCAGCAGGGTCATCTCGTAGCCGATCTGGCCGATGTCGGCCTCGGCGCCGCTCAGCACGCACAGACAGCTGCCGCTGCCCGCCGCGGTCACGAACAGCACCGCGTCGTCGAACTCGACCATCGTCTGCCGGACGCTGCCCGCGCCGAAGTGCCGCCCCGAACCCTTGGCCAGGCTGTGCAACCCGGAGGCGACGGCGGCCAGATGCTCGGCGTCCTCGCGTCGCAGTCCCGTGCTGGCTCCCGTCACCAGCCCGTCGTTGGACAGGACGAGTGCGTGCCGCACATGTTCGACACGCTCGGTCAGGTCGTCCAGCAGCCAGCCAAGTCCCTGGTTGTGCGCCATGTTCCGGTCTCCCCGTGTGATGTCTCCCCCGGTCCGGAGGAGATCTCTCCGTCAGCCTTCCCCAGGACCGGCGTGCGGGCAAGGAGGATGGGAGGCATGGCAGAGAAGATGACCGACGCGGAATGGCGGGAGTTCGTCTCGTACGGCACCCGCACCGGAAAGCTGTCGACCGTCCGGCGGGACGGCAGCCCGCACGTGGCACCCGTCTGGTTCCTGCTGGACGGGGACGAGGTGGTGTTCACGACCGGCAAGGACAGCGTGAAGGGACGCAACCTGGCCCGCGACGGCCGGGTGGCGCTCTGTGTGGACGATGACCGTCCGCCCTACGACTACGTGGTCCTGCGGGGCCGCGCCCGGCTCTCGGAGGACCTGGACGAACTGCGGCACTGGGCCGCCCGGATCGGGGCGCGGTACATGGGCGAGGACCGCGCCGAGGAGTTCGGGGCGCGCAACGGCGTACCCGGCGAACTCCTGGTCCGGGTCACCATCGGCAAGGTCCTGGCGGAGAAGGGCGTGGCCGACTGAAGCGGCCACGCCTCAGCTCACCGAGTCGAGCAGCCGGGCGGTGTGCATCCGCCCGGCGTACTCGACGAGCCGGATCAGCACCTCCTTGCCGGAGTCGCGGTCGCGGGCGTCGCAGAGGACGACCGGGGTGCCCTGGTCCAGGTCGAGGGCGCGGGAGACGTCGTGGGCGCCGTACGTGCGGGCGCCGGCGAAGCAGTTGACGGCGACCACGAACGGGATGCGCCGGTGCTCGAAGTAGTCCACCGCAGGGAAGCAGTCCTCCAGGCGGCGGGTGTCGGCGAGGACGACGGCGGATATGACGACATATGTACCTGAACGATCGCGTCGCGGTCGAACCTGTGCACCGAGACGTCATCCGTGCCGGTGAGAGATCATGCGGACATGAGCGACGACCGCACGCACGTCCAGGAGTTCTTCACCGCCCGCGCGGCCGACTGGGACAGCCGGTTCCCCGACGACGGTCCGGCCTACGCCGCCGCGGTAGCCGAACTGGGGCTCCGCGCGGGCGACCGCGTACTCGACGCGGGCTGCGGCACCGGACGCGCCCTGCCGCCGCTGCGCGCGGCGGTGGGCCCGTCCGGCGTGGTGCTCGGACTGGATCTGACACCCGCGATGCTGGCGGCCGCCGTGCGGGCCGGGAGGGACCGGGACGGGCGGCTGCTCCTCGCCGACGTGGCCGCGCTCCCCCTGCGGACGGGGTCACTGGACGCGGTCTTCGGCGCCGGTCTCATCTCCCATCTGCCCGAGCCGGACGCGAATCTGAGGGAGCTGGCTCGGGTGGTGCGCCCCGGCGGGCTGCTCGCCCTGTTCCATCCGATCGGCCGTGCCGCGCTGGCCGCCCGGCACGGACGGCAGATCGGCCCGGACGACCTCCGCGCGGCGCCCCGTCTGCGCCCGCTGCTCGCCGCCTCGGGCTGGCGTATGACCTCGTACGTCGACGAGGACGCGCGGTTCCTGGTGCTCGCCGTACGGGAGGGCTGAGCCGCTGCGGGCCACCCGGGGGTCATTCGGCGGGCGGACCGCCGAGGTGCCGTACGGGGCAGCCGCGCACGCCGGGGGTCGGCCAGGTGCCGAGGTCCGCGAGCCGGTAGCCGTCGGGGTAGCCCTTGATCTCCCGGTTCTGCCGGGCGAAGTGCGGGGCGCGGCGCGGAGGGAGCAACCGGACGGTCCGGCCCCGCAGCCGCACCGCGCGGCGGACCAGGGCGCGGGTGGCGGGGCTCGGCGCCGGATAGCGGAAGGCTCGCAGCAGGGAGTCGTCCAGGAGGGCGAGCGTGGCGGTGCGCAGCAGCGGGGCGAGCGGACGCGGGTACCAGGAGCCCATCAAGTCGAGCGTGGCGTCCGAGACCCGGCGCGCGTCGGGGTCCCAGTCGAAGTGCGCGGCCTCGTATTCGTCGAGGAAGGTCTCGAACTCCTCGTACGTCTCGGGGACGTCCTTGATGCCCATGTACCGTCCCAGCGTGCCGTAGTGCACGCTGGAGGCGACGATCTCGTGGCGCGAGAGCCGGCGCCACGCGTAGGCGTCGATCCACCGGCGGGGCATGACGACGAAGGTGCACAGCACATACCGCATGTCGTCGTCGGAGATGTCGTAGGTGCGGTGCATCTGGTTGATGCGGCGCACCGCCGTGCGGCCCTCGATGCTGTCGAAGCCGTGCTCCACAAGGGCGTCGAGGAGGAGCGCCGTGTCGTCGTAGCGCTTCTGCGGGCGGTCCGTCAGCTCGGCGGTCTCGGCGAGCAGGCGGCCGATGCGGGGGACGGCGTAGGTGCGGTAGAGAGCCAGTTCCAGTGCGCGGGTGTAGTCCCAGGGGAACTCGTACGCGGAACTGAGCCGGTGGATCGCGGTCGCCTCCTTGTACGGGTCCATCCGCCGGATCTGTTCCAGCCGCGAGAATCGCTTCACTGCGCCCTCCCCCTTCTGCAGCGGAAGCTCCAACTCTACGTTGAGGTAGAGCGATTGAAACGATCAGCGACGTGAACCTCACAGGGGGAAGGTGGTCGGCATGTTCGGCAGGGTGCGGGAGGCGTGGGGGAAGTTCCGGGGTGCCGCGCGGGAGGAGCGGGCGGCCGGCCGTGACACCCGGACGCACAACCTTTTCGAGGCGGCCGCCGTCTATGTGTCGGCGTGCGCGGAGGACGACCAGGAGCGCAGTGACGAGGCGGCGGGCTGGGTGTCGCCGGAGGCTCTGTCGTTCGGGGTGAACGAGCTGGCGTGCCGGGCCGTCATCGCGCTCGCGCGGGAGCGCGGCGAGTCACCGCAGACCGTGGCGCGGGATCTGCTGGGGCTGCCGGCGGCCTGAGGGCCGCGGACTGCGGTCCGCGGTCCGCGGTCCGCCCGCGGTCGTTCCCCCGTCCGGCTCGAGTCACCGCAGCTCCGCGCGGCTGTCGGGGTCGTGACAAGCGGCTCCCGGGCGCACTAGGGTGCGCGCCGTTGGACGAACCCCTGGGGAGGCTGTGATGGCTGGTACGGACGAGGAAGCCGTCGCCGCCGCGGACGACGCGCTGTATGTGCTGACGGCGGTGCTGCTGACACCGGCGAAGTTCCCGAGCGTGCTGGGCGACGACTACCCGGAGGCCTGTGCGGCCCTCGGCCTGGCACCGCTCGCCGATGGGTACGGCCTGGTGCTCGGTCAGGACGGCGACGGCGCGCGGTGGACCGTGGTCACCGACGACGTGTCGCTGGTGGCCGTCGCCATCGCCTCCTGGGACTGCGGGATGGAGTACGACCTGTCGCCGGACGAGCGCAGCGTGGTCGCCGCGCTGCCCGGCTGGCCGCTCGCGGTCGCCGTGGCCGCGCCCGGGGTTCCCGCGCCGCACGACCCCGGGCTCGAGGTGGCCGGGCGGCCCCCGCTCTCGCCACCCGACACCAGCGCCTGGGGTTCCGCCCAGCGGCGGCTCGGGGCCGACGAGATCGCTCTTCAGTGGGCGCAGTGGCGGGAGCAGATCGACGACGCCGAGTTCGCCACCCCCGACGGCGGCGGTACGGGCAGGCAGGGGCCCGGGCACAGCGGGGTGCGGCGGGTGCTGGCGGAGGCGCGCGCGTACGTGGACAGCCCGCCGCCGCTGGGGCGGGTCCGGTCGTCGTTCGCTCCGGGCGACGCGCGGACCCTGCGCGCCGACGGTCCGGGCTGGTCCTTGGTGGCGAGGACCGACGACATCGCATTCGTGCTGCTCGACGAGGTGCCGGGCGAGGTGCTGCCGGTGGGGCGTGGGCCAGAGCTGCCGGGGTTGCTGGAGGCGCTGGACAAGATGGCCGTGCGGCCGAGCTGAATGGTCGAGCTGAGCGGCCGAGCGGAGTGGCCGAGTTGTGTGGTCGAGCTGTGTGGTCGAGCAATGGCGGCGCGCCGTTGCTCCCGAGGGCGGCGGACAGGCGACGCGTCGGCGGGCGCTGGGGCTGCTGGAGCTGGTAAGCGCTGCTGCTGGGCGAACGCCGTACCTCCCGGGACCGCTGGGGAGCACTGAGGCGGTGTCGGTGGCGGTGGCAGTGGGTGGGCGGCGGGTCACCGGCGGCCCCCTCGGACGGTCGGCGGGCTGCGCGCCGCGGGACGCCGGCGGGTGCGCGGCGGTCTGGGACTCCGCCAGGGCGGCGGAGTGTTCTCGCCACTCCCGCCCGCTCTCCCTTCGACGCGGCACCCGCCGCCGTCCTCTTCCGCGCCGCCGGAACCGGGGCTAGCGACCCAGCTCCTTGCGGGTGACGCGGCGCAGCCTGCGCCGCTGTCCGGGGTCCAGGGCGAGATACGCGGCGGCCGGGACGCCGAGCACGATCAGCAGGGCGACCCACCACGGCAGCCAGATCCAGAGGATCAGTCCGACCGCCACACCTCCCGCGGCGATCTTCGCGTTCTTCGACATGTGCGTCGCCTCCTTCGCGGCCACTGCCGCTCTCTGCTGGGAAAACGGCCCCGTGCCGCAGGCAGTTCCGAGCCGTGTCCCTGAGACATCCCTGATGCTCACCCCTGAGGGGCCTCAGGGCTACCCGAACCGCTCCTCCTCCAGTGACTCAGCTCACAGCCCCAGCATGACGGGTCCATCGATCTCGTGCTGTACCCTCGGCGATTCCGACCGCAGGTAGTCAAATTTGAGGAATGCGACGCACTGTGCAGTGGACTACTCCGGCAACCTCTTCCGACACCACCGAACTGGCCCGCTGCTGCGCGGTGTTCGTGCCCGGTGATCCGGCCCGTACCGGCGGCGTCGCCTTCTGGCGGCCCGACGGTGAGGCCCCACCGGACGCCGCCGCCGGCACGCTCACCGACCTGACCGTCGTGCTGCCCGGTGACGAGGGGGTCGAGCCGGTCACCGTGCCCGCTCTTCTGCTGCCGGTGCGCGCGGCCCTCCCCCTCCTCGCACGCGCGCGTGTCGCCGCCCACGGGCACCGGGCGAGCGTGTTCTGGGGCGCCGCGGCCCTCCTGGCCCTGCGCTTCACGGCGCGCGGCCTGCTGCTGCCCGGTCTGTCCCCCAGCGACCACGACGCGTGGCGCGCGGGCCCCCTGCGCGCGCAGGAGACCGAGGAGGTGCGCCGGCTCGCCGCCGCGATGCCGCCCGAGGCGCACGCCGTCCCGGTGACGGCTGCCGAGCCGTTGCGCCTGCCCGACCCCGAGGAGCTGCTGCGGTCCTTCCTGGACGCGGTCGCCGACACCCTGCCCCGCTCCCCCGCCGCACCGCTCGTCACCGGCGCACCGGCCTACGCGGCACCGGAGCCGCAGCACCTGCCCGCCCAGCGGGCCTGGGCCGCCGACATTGCCGCCGGCCACGACGCGGGCGTACGGATCTCGCTGCGGATCGAGGTGAGCGGTCTGTCGGAGTCACTGCGGGACGCATCGGAGGACGTACCGCAGGACGTGCCGGGGGACGCGTCCCGCGCGGCAGGGCCCGTCTTCCGGGCCGTTCCGCAGGTGCACCTGGTCAGCGATCCGTCGCTGGTCGCGGACGCGGCCGAGGTGTGGGCCGCGACGGACGCCACGAGCCGCGCCTTCGGTCCGCGCGCGCGGATGGACGCCCTGGTGGCGCTGCGGCGCGCGGCGCGGGCGTGGCCGGCGCTGAGCCCGCTGCTTTCGGCCGCCGTGCCGGACGCCGTGGAACTGGCCGACGACGAGGTCACCGAGCTGCTGGGCGAGGGGGCGGCGGCGCTCGCCACCGCCGGGGTCGACGTGCACTGGCCGAGGGAGCTGGCCCGCGATCTGACCACGCGCGCGGTCGTCGGACCGGCGGACGACGAGCCGGGCGGCGGCAGGCTCTCCGCGGACACGCCGTCGTTCCTGTCCGCCGACGCGCTGCTCGCCTTCAGCTGGTCGTTCGCGCTCGGCGACCAGCGGCTGTCCCGCGAGGAGCTGGACCGGCTCGCCGAGGCCAACCGTCCCCTCGTCCGGCTGCGCGACCAGTGGGTCCTGGTCGACCCGCGGGAGGTGCGCCGGGCACGTGACCGGCAGGACCGCAAGGTCACCCCCATCGACGCGCTGGGCGCCGCGCTGACGGGCTCCACGGAGGTCGACGGCGCCCGGGTCGAGGTCCGGGCCACGGGGTGGCTGGCCGGGCTGCGCGAGCGGCTCGCCGACCCCGAGGGCCAGGAGCCGGTCCCCCAGCCCGCCGGTCTCGCCGCCGAACTGCGCGACTACCAGCGGCGAGGCCTGAGCTGGCTGGCCCGGATGACATCCCTGGGGCTGGGCTGCTGCCTCGCCGACGACATGGGCCTCGGCAAGACCGTCACGCTGATCGCGCTGCATCTGCACCGGCAGACCGACCCCTCGGCCGCGGGACCGACCCTGGTGGTCTGCCCCACGTCCCTGATGGGCAACTGGCAGCGCGAGATCGAGAAGTTCGCGCCCGGCACACCGGTGCGCCGTTTCCACGGTGCCCGGCGCGATCTCGAAGGCCTGGCGGACGGAGAGTTCGTGCTCACCACCTACGGCACGATGCGCCTGGACGCGCAGCGGCTGGCCGAGGTGCCGTGGGGGCTCGTGGTGGCCGACGAGGCCCAGCACGTGAAGAACCCGTACGCGGCGACCGCGCGGGCCCTGCGTTCCATCGGCGCCCGCGCGCGCGTGGCGCTCACCGGCACCCCGGTGGAGAACAACCTCTCCGAACTGTGGGCGATCCTCGACTGGACGACCCCGGGGCTCCTGGGCCGGCTGGGCGCCTTCCGCGCGCGGTACGCGCAGGCGGTTGAGAGCGGACGGGACGCCGTCGCCGCGGACCGGCTGTCCAGGCTGGTACGCCCGTTCCTGCTGCGCCGCCGCAAGTCCGACCCGGGGATCGCTCCGGAGCTGCCGCCGAAGACGGAGACGGACCACGCGGTGTCGCTCACGCCGGAGCAGACGGCCCTGTACGAGGCGGTGGTGCGCGAGACGCTGGCGGAGATCGCGGGCGCCGACGACATGGCGCGGCGCGGACTCGTCGTGAAGCTGCTGACCGGTCTGAAGCAGATCTGCAACCACCCGGCGCAGTACCTGAAGGAAGAACACCCGAGGATCGCCGGCCGCTCCGGGAAGCTGGAGCTGCTGGACGAACTGCTGGACACCATCCTCTCCGAGGGGGCGGGCGTCCTGGTCTTCACGCAGTACGTGGCGATGGCCCGGCTCATCGAACGGCATCTGTCCGCGCGGGGCGTGCCCTCGCAGTTCCTGCACGGCGGGACGTCCGTGCCGGAGCGCGAGGCGATGGTGCGGCGCTTCCAGGACGGCGAGGTCCCCGTCTTCCTGCTGTCACTGAAGGCGGCCGGCACCGGACTCAACCTCACCCGCGCGGAACACGTCGTCCACTACGACCGCTGGTGGAACCCCGCTGTCGAGGCGCAGGCCACCGACCGCGCGTACCGCATCGGTCAGACCCGTCCCGTGCAGGTGCACCGGCTGATCGCGGAGGGCACGGTCGAGGACCGTATCGCCGACATGCTGAGCCGCAAGCGGGAGCTGGCCGACGCGGTGCTCGGCTCCGGCGAGGCGGCCCTGACGGAGCTGTCGGACGCCGAGCTGGCCGAACTGGTGGCACTGCGAGGGAGCACGCGATGAGCCGCAACGACGACGACACCGAGCGCACCTTCGCGGCGCTGCCGCCCGCGCGGGGGCGAGGTTTCGCCCGGACGTGGTGGGGCCAGGCCTGGCTGAAGGCGCTGGAGGACACGGCGCTGGACACCCAGCAGGTGAAAACGGGGCGCCGGCTCGCCCGCGCGGGAGCGGTGGGCGCGGTGTCCGTGCGGCCGGGCCGGATCACGGCGGTCGTGCACGACCGCGACCGCACCGCCCACCGGGCCGACGTCCTGCTGGAGGAGCTGTCCGACGAGCAGTGGGACCGCTTCCTGGAGCTGGCCGTCGAACGGGCCGGGCACGTCGCCGCGCTGGTGGACCGGGACATGCCGCCGCACCTCGTCGAGGACGCGGCGGTGGCGGGGATCGAGCTGCTGCCGGGGTTGGGGGACCTGGAGCCGGAGTGCGACTGCGGCGCCTGGGACCACTGCGGGCACACGGCCGCGCTGTGCTACCAGGTGGCGCGGCTGCTCGACGAGGATCCCTTCGTCCTGCTGCTGATGCGCGGTCGCGGTGAGCGGGCCCTCGTCGGCGCTCTCCACGCGCGCGGCACCGCGCGCGCCGAGGAGGCCTCGGCACCGGCCGGTGTGGACGCCGCGGAGGCGTACGCGGCCGGCGACATCCTGCCGCCGCTGCCCGCCCTGCCCGGACTGCCCGACCGGCCCGGACTGCCGCCGTCCCTGGACGCCGAGGCCACGCCCGCGCCCGGCGTCGACCCCGCCGCCCTGCAGTTCCTGGCCGCCCGGACCGCCGTGGCGGCCCACCGGATGCTGGCGGACGCGCTCCGCGCCGGCGCGGAGCAGGTCGGCGGGGTGCAGACCGGCCCGGAGCAGGTCGACCTGGACCACGGCCTCGCGGCCGGGCTGTCGGTCGCCCAGGACGCGGTCCGGCTGGCCGCCGGTGCGCCCGGGCGCGCGGTGTGGGAACGGCTGGCCGATGGCTCGGGGCGCGGCCGGGAGGGCTTGTCGGCGGCCGTACGGGCCTGGGAGCAGGGTGGCGCGGTCGCCCTGTCGGTGTTCGACGAGGAGTGGACGGTCGAGGGTGACGCACTCGTACGCGCGCGTGCCGCCCTGGAATCGGCCTGGGAGGACGACGAGCGGCCGGCGCTGCGGGCGCGGGGCAACCGGTGGACGGTCGTGGGCGCGCCGTGCCAGCTGCGCCTGGACCGGGACGGCCGCTGGTGGCCGTACCGCAAGGAACGCGGCCGCTGGATCCCGGCCGGCGGCCCGGCCCGCAACCCGGCGACGGCACTCGCCACGGCACGGCTCCAGGAAACGGAGGACGGGGACGGGGAACGAAGCCAGGACGGGGGCCGGAGCAGAGACGGGGACTGCTGACGGGTCGGCGGCTGGGGGCGGCTGCCGACCGCGTCCCGGCCCGCTCCCCGCCATCGCATGCCATCCCCGCGCGGGGAGTGGATTCACGCCACACCCGTGATCCGGCGGCTGGAGACCGCATCGCGGCGGTCCGGTCGCGGCAGGCGTCTGCAGTCCTAGGAGTTGACTACCGTCACCGGCCCGGATCGTTGTTGTACAAACCTACGAAGAGCCGGTCCCTGCCTGCGGAGGCTTTCATGCCTTCCACTCCTAGCTGACTCCCCTCGATTGGCTGTGTACTCCTCACACACGCAGCAACCGAGCCAGACCAGCCGCCCATCGGAATCAGGACACGACGCCGTTCGCAGCACGAGCGGTACCGACGCCCTCCAAGCTCCATGGGAGCGATGTTCCCGCACGGACAACGCATCCGGGATTTCCCACCGTCTCCGAAAGAGGACCGTTCATGACCGCGCACACCCAGGAAGCAGGCATCCAGGAGCTCGAGCGCACCTGGCTGGAAGAGGCGATCGGACTGGCCACCACCAGCGTGGCGAACGGCGGCGGCCCGTTCGGCGCTCTGGTCGCCAAGGGCAGAGAGGTCGTCGCGCTCGGGAACAACCAGGTCACCGCGACCCTGGACCCGACGGCGCACGCCGAGGTGAGCGCGATGCGAGCCGCCTGCAAGCAGCTGGGCAGCTTCTCGCTCGAGGGCTGCGTCCTGGTCACCTCGTGTGAGCCGTGTCCGATGTGTCTGTCCTCCGCGCTGTGGGCGCGCGTCGACCGCATCGTCTTCGCCGCCGACCGGGACGACGCCGCCCTGGCCGGTTTCGACGACCGCAAGTTCTACGACCTCTTCGAGAAGCGGCCGGCGTCGATGTGGCCGATGTCGATCGAGCGGCTGGACCTGGCGAACCGCACGGCGCCGTTCGACGCGTGGCTCGCGAAGCCCGACCGCATCGACTACTGACGGCGAGTCCTCGTGGATCACGGCGGGCGTCCGCCATCCGGCGAGACCGGACACGGCCACGGCCCCAGGGCTGCCTCCGGGTGGCCGTTCGGGGGCAGGGGTGCGGCGACGACGCTCCTGCTGCTGCGGCACGGTGAGACGCCGCTGACGCCGGAGAAGCGGTTCTCCGGCAGCGGTGGCTCGAATCCGTCGCTGTCCGAGGCCGGCCGTCGCCAGGCCGAGGCGACCACGGCGGTGCTGACGGCCCGTCGCGGTGTGGCGGCCATCGTCTCGTCACCGCTGCGGCGCTGCCGGCAGACGGCGGAGGCGGTCGCCACCCGGCTGGGCCTGGAGGTCCATGTCGACGAGGACCTGCGCGAGGCGGACTTCGGCGCCTGGGAAGGGCTGACCTTCGCGGAGGTGCACGAGCGCCACGCGCGGGACCTGGCGGCATGGCGGTCGTCCGCCGCGGCGGCGCCCTCGGGCGGTGGTGAACCGTTCGAGGCGGTGGCGCGGCGCGTGGCGGCGGCACGGGATGCCCTGCTGGCTCGGCACCCCGGGGAGACGGTGCTCGTCGTATCCCACGTCGGCCCGCTCCGGACACTGGTCCGGCTGGCGCTCGGCGCGCCGGCGGAGTCGCTGTTCCGGATGGAGCTGGCTGCGGCGTCCCTGTCCGCGGTGACCTACGACGGGGACGGGAACGCGTCGGTACGGCTGCTCAACGACACAGGGCATCTTCCGTAGACGGACGTGCACGCGAAGCCGCGGCTCTCTCGGGCCGCGGCTTCCCGTGTCCTCACGGCAGGTCGCCCTCGGCCAGGGAGGGGATCGGCGGTTCGAGGCCACTGGGAAGGTGGCTGGGAATGCCGCTGGGGAGTTCGGTGGGGAACCCGCTGGGCAGTTCGCTCGGGAAGCCACTGGGAAGCTCGCTGGGGAAGTCGCTCGGCAGCTCGCTCGGGAACTCGGAGGGCAGCGACGGCACTGCGCTGGGCAGCCCGCTCGGGATTCCGAACGACGGCTCCGCCGAGCGGCTCGCGCCGGGCCCGCCGGACGGCCGCTCGTCCGGCGCGCCGTCATCACCGGAGGCGGCCAGCACCACTACGACGACCAGGACGACGGCCGCCAGGGCGGCCAAGGCGATGAGGAGCGGCGTACGCCGCCTTGGCGGGAGCCCGGAGTCCCCAATTCCCCCGGGAGGCGGTCCGAAGCCGTCCGGCGGCGGTGCGTCGGCCGGCGGTCCGGGCGGCGGGGGCGGCTGGGGTGATCCGGGCGGCGGGGGCGGCTGGGGTGGTCCGGGCGGCGGGGGCGACGTGACCATGCCGCCAGCGTCCCGCCGTACCGGCCTTGACGCGAGACCCCGCGCGGAGTTGGGCACGGACCCATGCCGTGGATCGCACGATTCCGCGACATTCCGCATCCCGCGCGCGAGCGCGATACCTCTGCGCGAGCGCGAGGGCGCGTCGCCCCGCATGCGGGGCGGCCCGCCAGCCGGAGGCCTTCACCCTCCGCAGAGCCCTCCGAACCGAGGGCACTGCTTACGGCAGACACCGGCCCACGCGGGCTGTCACTTCCGAGCGAAGACCGTTACCCGCGCGGAGGCCTCACGCCGAGGACGCCCCCACGCCCTCACGCGGAGGCCCCCCCACGCGGAGGCCCCCCGCCCGCAGGGGCAACCCTCTTCAGCCCCGAGCACCCAGCAAGTGATCCATCGCCAGCTGGTCCAGCCGCTCGAAGGCCATGCCCCGCGCGGCGGCCGCGTCGACGTCGAACTCCTCGAACGCGGAGCGGTCGGCGAGCAGTGCCTGGAGGCCGTCGGCCGCCGTGGGCTGGGCCAGCTCGTCGAGGCGGGCGGCGCGCAGGGCCTCCTGGACCTCGGGGTCCGCGCGGAAGGCGGCCGCACGCTCCTTGAGGATGAGGTAGTTGCGCATGCAGCCGGCGGCGGACGCCCACACGCCGTCGAGGTCCTCGGTCCGCGGCGGCTTGAAGTCGAAGTGGCGCGGGCCGGTGTAACCGGCGCTCTCCAGGAGGTCGACCAGCCAGAACGCGGCGCGCAGATCGCCGGCGCCGAAGCGCAGGTCCTGGTCGTACTTGATGCCGGACTGGCCGTTGAGGTCGATGTGGAAGAGCTTGCCCGCCCACAGCGCCTGCGCGATGCCGTGCGGGAAGTTCAGCCCGGCCATCTGCTCGTGCCCGACCTCGGGGTTGACGCCGTACAGCTCGGGCCGCTCCAGGCGCTCGATGAAGGCCAGCGCGTGGCCGACGGTCGGCAGCAGGATGTCACCGCGCGGCTCGTTCGGCTTGGGCTCGATGGCGAAGCGCAGGTCGTAGCCCTGGGAGGTGACGTACTCGCCGAGGAGGTCGAAGGCCTCCTTCATCCGGTCGAGGGCGACGCGTACGTCCTTGGCGGCGCCGGACTCCGCGCCCTCGCGGCCGCCCCAGGCGACGTACGTCTCGGCGCCCAGTTCGACGGCGAGGTCGATGTTGCGGATGGTCTTGCGCAGCGCGTAGCGGCGCACGTCGCGGTCGTTGGCGGTGAACGCGCCGTCCTTGAAGACGGGGTGCGTGAAGAGGTTGGTGGTGGCCATCGGGACGGTCAGCCCGGTGGCGTCCAGAGCCTGGCGGAAGCGCTTGATGTGCGATTCGCGCTCGGTGTCGGTGGACCCGAACGGGATCAGGTCGTCGTCGTGGAAGGTGACGCCGTAGGCGCCCAGCTCGGCCAGGCGCTGGACCGTCTCGGCCGGGTCGAGGGCGCGCCGCGTGGCGTCACCGAACGGGTCCCTTCCCTGCCAGCCGACGGTCCACAGGCCGAAGGTGAACCTGTCCTCGGGGGTGGGCTGGTAGTTCATGCCGCGGCTCCTTGCTCGCTCGATGTCGCTGCCGACTATTTCGTCATGGCGGTTTACAAATTAGTATGCGGTCGCGTCTCTGGGAAGAGACAAGGTGGTCCCGATCACCTTCCCGAACCTCACCATCCACCACATATCCCCGCTGAGCCGCGGAAGAGGGAGAGCCCCGATGTCAGCAGCCGAGGGTCCGCTCGTCGTCGGTGTGGACACGTCCACGCAGTCCACCAAGGCGCTGGTCGTCGACGCGGCGACCGGGCAGGTCGTGGCGAGCGGCCAGGCGCCGCACACCGTCTCCTCCGGCGCGGGCCGCGAGAGCGACCCCCGGCAGTGGTGGGACGCGCTGTGCGAGGCGCTGCGCCAGTGCGGTGACGCCGCCCACGAGGCCGCCGCGGTGTCCATCGGCGGACAGCAGCACGGCCTGGTCACGCTGGACGCGCGCGGTGAGCCGGTACGCCCGGCGATGCTGTGGAACGACGTGCGGTCGGCCCCGCAGGCCCGCCGGCTGGCCGAGGAACTGGGCGGCGCGAAGTTCTGGGCGGAGCGCACCGGATCCGTGCCGACCGCGTCGTTCACCGTCACCAAGTGGGCCTGGCTCGCCGAGCACGAGCCGGACGCGGTCCGCGCGACCAAGGCGGTCCGCCTCCCGCACGACTACCTGACCGAACGGCTCACCGGTCAGGGCACCACCGACCGCGGCGACGCCTCCGGCACCGGCTGGTGGGCGTCGGGCAGCGAGTCGTACGACGCCGACATCCTCGCCCACGTCGGGCTCGACCCGGCGCTGCTGCCCCGCTTGGTGCGGCCGGGCGAGGTGGCGGGGACCGTGCGCGACAGTCACGACCTGCCGTTCTCGAAGGGCACCCTGGTCGCGGCGGGCACCGGTGACAACGCCGCCGCCGCGCTGGGCCTCGGGCTGCGTCCGGGCACGCCGGTGATGAGCCTCGGCACCTCGGGCACGGTGTACGCGGTGTCCCGGCGCCGGCCGGCCGACCCGACCGGGATCGTCGCCGGTTTCGCCGACGCGCGCGGTGACTGGCTTCCGCTGGCCTGCACCCTGAACTGCACGCTCGCCGTGGACCGCGTCGCGCAGCTGCTGGGCCTGGACCGGGAGGCCGTCGAGCCCGGCACGACCGCCACGCTGCTGCCGTTCCTGGACGGCGAGCGCACCCCGAACCTGCCGCACGCCTCGGGGATCCTGCACGGCCTGCGGCACGACACCACCGCCGGTCAGCTGCTCCAGGCCGCGTACGACGGGGCCGTGCACGCGCTGCTCGGCGCGCTCGACCAGGTCCTCGACGCGGACGCGGACCCCTCGGCTCCGCTGCTGCTGATCGGCGGCGGCGCCCGCGGCACGGCCTGGCAGCAGACCGTACGACGGCTGTCGGGGCGTCCTGTGCAGGTGCCGGAGGCGCGGGAGCTGGTCGCGCTCGGTGCCGCCGCGCAGGCCGCCGGACTGCTGACCGGGGAGGACGCGGCGGCGGTCGCCCGGCGCTGGGACACCGCGCGGGGACCCGTGCTGGAGGCGGTGGAGCGGGACGAGGAGACGCTGGCGAGGATCACCGGGGTACTCTCCGACGCGGCCCCGCTGCTGGAGCGGAGCCCACGGACCAGCTGAGGACGACGCAGGCATGACCGCACCGCTGCACGAGACCCACCCGGGCGGTCCGGGGCGCGCGCCGCGCGAGGCGCCCGCGACCGGTCCCGGGCGCGCGCCGCACGAGGCACACGCGGCGGTCCCCGGGCGTGCGCTGCCCGACACCCAGCAGGGCATGCGCCGCCGCAACCTGGCCCGCGTGATGCACACCGTCAGCGCCGAGGGGCCGCTCTCCCGCGCGGCGGTCGCCTCGCGCATCGGGCTGACCCGGGCGGCGGTGTCGACGCTCGTCGACGAGCTGATCCGCACCGGCCTGCTGGAGGAGCTGGGCCCCGAGCGGCCGGGCCGGGTCGGCCGGCCGGGCTCCGCGCTCGCGGTCAGCGCGCGGGGGCCCGCCGGGATCGGCGCGGAGATCGGCGTCGACCACCTCGCGGTGTGCGCGGTCGACCTGCGCGGCGAGACGCGCGCCCGCGCGGTGCGGCACGGCACGAACCGGGGGCGCGCCCCCGAGCCGGTGATCGAGGAACTGGCCGGGCTGGTACGGCAGGTCGTCGCCGAGGCGGAGGGCGAGGGACTGTGGCCGGCCGGTCTCACCGTGGCCGTGCCCGGTCTCGTCGCCCGCGACGGCCGTACGGTCGTCCGCGCCCCCAACCTCGGCTGGCACGACCTCGACCTGGGCGCCCTGCTGCCGTTCGAGGCGGGGCTGGTCGTGGACAACGAGGCCAACCTCGGCGCGCTGGCCGAACTGTGGCTCGGCGAGGGCACGCCGCCCGACTTCCTGCACGTCTCGGCCGAGATCGGCATCGGCGCGGCGGTCGTCGTCGGCGGCGGCCTGCTGCGCGGCACGCGCGGCTTCGCGGGCGAGCTGGGCCATGTGCCGGTCCGCCCCGACGGGCCGGAGTGCGCCTGCGGCGGACGCGGCTGCCTGGAGCAGTACGCCGGTGAGGAGGCGGTGCTGCGGGCGGCGGGCCTGGAGCCCGGTGAGGACCGGGTCGGGATGCTGGCCGGGCGCGCCGAGGACGGCGACGAGGACGTACGGCGGGCCCTGCGCGACGCGGGCGAGGCGCTGGGCATCGCCCTGACCGGCGCGGTCAACCTGCTGGACCCGGAGAGCGTGGTGCTGGGCGGTGCGCTGGCGGGAGTCGCGCCCTGGCTGCTGCCGTCGCTGCGCTCGGAACTGGCCCGGCGCACGGCCGGCCCGCCCTGCCCGGTGTCCGTCTCCCGGCTCGGCCCGCAGGGCCCGTTGCTGGGGGCCGCTCACTCGGTGGTCCGGGGGGTGCTGGACGATCCGGCGGCGGTGGCGGGGCGGGCCTGACCGGGCCGCGAAGTCCTCCACCGCGCGCCAATCACCCGTGTGAGTGAGCGAGTTGTCCACAACGGCGTTCTCGTCCACGGAAGATCGCCGGGTCCTTCTGCCTGTCACCGAAGCGCCGTACCGTAAATCACGCGAGCCGCACCCGTCCGGCGAAGACGGCGGTGTGCGGAGCGCGAGGACTCAGGTGATCCATCGGTCGAGCGGGGGGAACGGCTCATGTCCGGCGAGCAGACACGCATTCTGACGGTACGGCCCGAACCGGGCGAGTACGCCTGGACGTTCGGCGGCGCGCCGCCCATCGCCCGCATCGCACCGGGCACGGTGCTCGACCTCTACACGGAGGACTGCTTCGCCGGGCGGGTGCGCTCGGAGAAGGACCTGGTGTCCGAGGTGTGCGAGTTCCCGTTCCTCAACCCGCAGACGGGACCGTTCCACATCGAGGGCGCCGAGCCCGGGGACACGGTCGCGGTGCACTTCGTGTCCATCGAACCGGCCCGGGACTGGGCCGCGTCGACGACCGTGCCGCTGTTCGGGGCGCTCACCTCGACGGCCGCCACGGCCACCTTGCAGCCCCCGCTGCCGGAGACCGTCTGGATCTGGCAGCTGGACCGGACCCGACGGACGGCGCTGTTCCGGGCGCACGACAGTGACATCGAGATCGAGCTGCCCCTCGATCCGATGCACGGCACCGTCGGGGTGGCCCCGGCCAACCTGGAGGTCCGCTCCGCGCTCGTGCCCGACGCGCACGGCGGCAACATGGACACGCCGGAGATGCGGGCCGGCGCCACCTGCTATCTCGGCGTGAACGTCGAGGGAGCGCTGCTCAGCCTCGGCGACGGGCACGCGCGGCAGGGCGAGGGCGAGACCTGCGGCGTGGCCGTCGAGTGCGCGATGAACACGGTGGTGATCGTCGAGCTCCTCAAGGGGCTGCACACACCGTGGCCGCGCATCGAGTCGGACACCCACATCATCTCCACGGGCTCCGCCCGTCCGCTGGAGGACGCGTTCCGGATATCCCAGCTGGACCTGGTGCGGTGGCTGGTCCGCGACTACGGGTTCAGCGAGCTGGACGCCTACCAGTTCACGACCCAGGCCGTGGAATCGCCGCTGGCCAACGTGTGCGACACGAACTACACCTGCGTGGCCAAGCTCCGCAAGGAATGGCTCCCGGCCCGCGAGACTCACCGCGGACTGCACGCGCGGCTGCGCGAGACGGCGGCGACGCTGCGGGGCTGATCCCGCGCGCACCGTACCGCCCGCGCAGAGCACTCGAAAGGCACTCCCCCATGGAACGGGCACGACCGCTCCCCAGCCGGCGACGGCTCATGCAGGGCGCCGCCCTCGCCGCCGTCCCGTACGCGCTGCTGCCCCGGACGCGGGCCGACGCGCGGACCCCGGCCCCCGACCATCCGCTCGCCGTCTGGCACCCGGCGCACACCGCCAACTACACGCCGGCGAAGCGGCCCACGAGCCACCCCGTCGACTTCGTGGTCATCCATGTCACCCAGGCGTCCTACTCGACCACCCTGGGCGTCTTCCAGAACCGCAGGAAGCAGGTGTCCGCGCACTACGTGGTGCGCTCGGCCGACGGCGGTCTCGCGCAGTGCGTCCGCGAGTCCGACATCGCCTGGCACGCGGGCAACTGGGACTACAACACCCGCAGCATCGGCATCGAACACGAGGGGTGGGTGGACCAGCCCGGCTACCTCACCGACGCCCTCTACGAGCGATCGGCCCGGCTCACCGCGTCGATCTGCGACAAGTACGGCGTCCCGAAGGACCGCGCGCACATCATCGCGCACTACGAGGTCCCGGGCTCCGACCACACCGATCCGGGGCCGTACTGGGACTGGAGACGGTACATGCGGCTCGTCCACCGCGCCTGACCCGCGCCCGCGCCGTCGGCGGCCGACCGTGCTCGCCCGGTCAGCCGCCAACGGCGCGGAGCCGGGTGAGCACGGTCGAAACGGTTGTCGGACCGTACGGCCGGAGTGACGATGTTGCGAGCCGTGCCCGCCCCATCACGACACGGCCCCGCCGCTCCACCGCGCGGCGACCGCAGTGCACCGCACCGCACTTCAGTACGACGCCAGCCACATCGTCTTCCGGGAGGCCGAGGTGACCGATCCCTGGGTGGCTCTGGAGCCGGGAGCCGACCCTGCCGAGCGCGCGCGGATCCTGCGTCGCGCGCACGAGACGTTCACCCGGGCGGGCACCGTGCCCCGGCCCGTGCGGTCTGTCGTCGCCGACTCGTGGCGGCGGTCCGCGCGGGCCGGAGTCGGACCGGACGGCGGCGCGAGCGTGGAGCTGACCGACGGCGACCTCGGCGCCTACCGGGCGGAACATCCGCTGGCCCGGGTGATGCCGCTGTGCCGGGAACTGATGGGCTCGTTCGCCCTGGACGGGGAACACCTGCTCGCAGTGTGCGACGCGCACGGCCGGCTGCTGTGGGTCGAGGGCCACCCGGCGACCCGGCGGCAGGCGGGGCGGATGAACTTCGTGCCGGGCGCCCGGTGGGCGGAGAGCGCGGTGGGGACCAACGCCCCGGGCACGGCGGTCGCCCTCGACCGGCCGGTGCAGGTCTTCGCGGCGGAGCACTTCGTGCGCCGGGTCCAGTCCTGGACCTGCGCGGCGGCACCGGTGCACGATCCGCGCACCGGGCGGGTGCTCGGCGCCGTGGACATCACCGGCGGCGACGGACTGGCGCACCCGCACAGCCTGGCGTTCGTCCAGGCGGTCGCCCGGGCCGCCGAGTCCCAGCTGGCGCTGCTCGATCCCGGTCCACCCGCGCGGGACGCCGTGGAGTTGTCCGCGCTGGGCCGGGACCAGGCCACACTGCTCGCCGGGGGCCGCCGGATCCGGCTGAGCCGCCGGCACAGCGAGATCCTGGTGCTGCTCGCCCGGCACCCGGAGGGACTGACCGGCGACGAACTGCTGGTGGCGCTGTACGACGACGAGTCGGTGACGCCGGTGACGCTGCGCGCCGAACTGGCCCGACTGCGCCGGATGCTGGGCGACGGGCTGCTGGCGTCGCGGCCGTACCGGCTGACCGTCCGGGTCGAGTCGGACGTCGCCGTGGTCGAGCGGCGGCTGGAGTCCGGCGCCGTGACCGCGGCCGCCACGGCCTACGCCGGGCCGCTGCTGCCCGCCTCCCGGGCCCCGGCGGTGGTGCGGCTCAGGCACCGGCTGGCGGACGGGCTGCGCGCGGCGCTCATCTCCCGCCGCGACCCCGACCTGCTCGCCGACTGGGTCCACGCGCCGTGGGGCGAGGACGACGTGGACGTGTGGCGGGCGCTGGCCGCGGTGCGGCCGACGGCGCCGGTGCGGGCGAGGCTGGCCGCACTCGACGCGGAACTGGCGGCACCGTCGCCCGAGCCGGTCCGGCGGCCCGGTCCGCCACCCGGTCCGCCGCCTGGCCCGACGGGCCCTCAGAGGCCGTCCGGCAGAGGCGCCCGGCCGGCATGCGGTCCGGAGGAAGTGGCGGGGAGCAAGACGGCGGCCGGCACGGCGGGGGTCGACGTACGCCTGCTCCGCGGCAACCGGCCTGGACGTCAGGACCGGCGTGATCTCGCACCGTAAGAGGCAACACCTCCTGTGGCGGTCGGAACCGCCCTGCCTTGCGGCAGGGTGTGCGGTCGGAGGGGTTGTCAGAGCGCGGACCGTGAGGGCGGCCGTGCTGCCAGGGCCAGACACTCCTGAACCTTCGTCACGTTCGCGGACTGCAGGCCGCCAGGCCCGTGGGCTGACCGCGGTCCACGCCGGCACGCCACATCGCCGCCTCGACAGGATCGACCGACACCACCGCGGCGGGCAGCGCCCGTCCCAGCCCCTCGGCGACGGAACTCTTTCCCGCCGCGGGCAGACCGGCCATCACGATCAGCATGACGGGACTGTCCCATACCCACCCCTTCGCGCACCGGCCGGGCGTCGAGCCCCGCTCGGGCTTCAGCGACGGACCCTGACCGGCATGGCGACCGGGTGCGGGTGCGGTCGCGTGAGCCATGGGATCGGTGATGGACCTGGCGGAGGGCCCGGATGCGCTGCTTCGCCCGGCTGAATCGACAAGTGCCGCGCCCGGCGGCCGAGCTGATGCTCGAAGGACAGGCCCCGAACGCAACGTGGCCGCAACGTCCGTCTCCCTACGCTCCCGATCCGAGAGCCGTCCGACGGCGGGCGGCACCGCACCAGGAGGCTGGCCCAGCATGACCCGTTACGCGGCACCCGGCACACCGGACGCGATCGTCTCCTACCAGGCGCGCTACGACCACTTCATCGGCGGCGAGTACGTGCCGCCGGCCCGCGGTCGGTACTTCGAGAACCCGAGCCCGGTCAACGGTCAGCCGTTCACCGAGGTGGCGCGAGGGACCGCGGAGGACGTGGAGCGTGCCCTGGACGCGGCGCACGCCGCTGCGCCCGCGTGGGGACGCCGCTCGGCGACCGAGCGTTCGGACATCCTGCTGAAGATCGCCGACCGGATGGAGGCGCATCTGGAGCAGCTGGCGGTCGCCGAGAGCTGGGAGAACGGCAAGCCGGTCCGGGAGACGCTGGCCGCGGACATCCCGCTGGCCATCGACCACTTCCGCTACTTCGCGGGCGCGGTCCGCGCGCAGGAGGGCTCGATCGCGGAGCTGGACGACGACACGGTGGCGTACCACTTCCACGAGCCGCTGGGCGTGGTGGCGCAGATCATCCCCTGGAACTTCCCGATCCTGATGGCGGCCTGGAAGCTGGCGCCGGCCCTCGCGGCGGGCAACGCGGTCGTCCTCAAGCCCGCCGAGCAGACCCCGGCGTCCGTGCACTACTGGCTGAGTCTGGTGGCGGACCTGCTGCCGCCGGGCGTGGTGAACATCGTCAACGGTTTCGGCGAGGAGGCGGGCAAGCCGCTGGCCTCCAGCCCGCGGGTGGCGAAGGTCGCCTTCACCGGGGAGACGTCGACGGGGCGGCTGATCATGCAGTACGCGGCGGAGCACCTGAAGCCGGTCACGCTGGAGCTGGGCGGCAAGTCGCCCAACATCTTCTTCGACGACGTCTGGGAGAAGGACGACGATCTGCGGGACAAGGCGCTCGAGGGCTTCACGATGTTCGCCCTGAACCAGGGTGAGGTGTGCACCTGCCCGTCCCGGGGGCTGATCCAGCGCGGTGCCTACCCCGACTTCCTGGAGGCGGCGATCGCCCGCACGGAGCAGATCAAGGCCGGGCACCCGCTCGACACGGACACGATGATCGGCGCGCAGGCCTCCGGCGACCAGCTCTCGAAGATCCTCTCCTACCTCGACATCGGCCGGCAGGAGGGCGCGAAGGTCCTCACCGGCGGCGAACGCCTGGAGCTCGACGGCGAGCTCAAGGGCGGCTATTACGTCCAGCCGACCATCTTCGAGGGCGACAACCGGATGCGGATCTTCCAGGAGGAGATCTTCGGGCCGGTGGTGTCGGTGACGTCGTTCGACGACTTCGACGACGCCATGAAGATCGCCAACGACACGCTGTACGGCCTGGGCGCCGGGGTGTGGACCCGCGACCTCAACACCGCCTACCGCGCCGGCCGCGCCATCCAGGCGGGCCGCGTCTGGACGAACTGCTACCACACCTACCCGGCACACGCCGCGTTCGGCGGCTACAAGCAGTCGGGCATAGGCCGTGAGGGACACAAGATGATGCTGGAGCACTACCAGCAGACGAAGAACCTCCTGGTTTCCTACTCGCCGCGGAAACTGGGCTTCTTCTAGACGCGGCGCGAGGGCGCCTGACCTGGGCAGTTGGGTGGTTGGGCAGTCACCCGGCATGCGCCCTCGTGGGCGCCCGCAAAGCGCAGGGCCGGCAGACAGGCTGCGCCCGTTCCGAAAAACGTTGCGCTTCGGATAAACGAAATCTGTGGCCGCGAACCGAGGTTTCTACAGAGTGGGCTTCTTCACCCCACGCGAACCGCCTCAGCATGCTACTGTCGATGTCAGTTGCAGTTGTGGTTCCCGAAACTTCAAGCGCTGTCCAGACGGCTTCCGAGCCGCTGGGAGCGCTTTTGTATCGCCGGTCTTTTCCGGACGGGGTGATCATCGCGGCGACACGGAGGTCCGCGCAGTGCGGACCCCGATGCACTGCCCCCTGAAGGAGAATTGACATGGCTACTGGCACCGTGAAGTGGTTCAACGCGGAAAAGGGCTTCGGCTTCATCGAGCAGGACGGTGGCGGCGCCGACGTGTTCGCCCACTACTCGAACATCGTCGCCTCGGGCTTCCGCGAGCTGCTCGAAGGCCAGAAGGTGAGCTTCGACATCGCGCAGGGCCAGAAGGGCCCGACGGCCGAGAACATCGTTCCCGCCTGACGCTGACGCGCACTCTGTAGCTGGGACCCGCACCCCTCGGGGTGCGGGTCCCAGCTATTCGCGTTCCCCGCCATGGCTTCGACCGTGGCGGACGACGACCCGAGGAATCCGCGGCGCCCCGCACAAGGGCCCGCGTCTGGATTATGGATGCATTTCTTCGTCCATGTCAGCGCCTGCACTGCACAGACTTCTGCCTGCCGTATTCGCTTTCACATTCGCGATGGCGGCGGCATTTCCCCATTCCCGTGCCGCTCATCGCTGCGACAACCGCGTGGTGGATCAGTGGTCGGAATAGCTGAAGTCGCCCACGGTCCACGCGCTGACGTCCTCGATCGCGACGCGGTACATCCCGCCCGTCTCCGGGATCCCGACCGTGCCCTGCAGGATCCGGGCGACATGGAAGTGCAGATGTGTGGGCGGTCCGTCCTTCTTCTCGGGGGTGTCGAAGACGGCGGCGAACTCGCTCAGGTCGGCGGAGTCCGTCAGCACCTCCGCGACCCTCTTCCTCCACACCGCTTCGGGAGCCAGGCGACCGGTGATGACAGCTCCGCTGGTCACCACGGTCAGGGACATCTGATTGCTCTGCCCGGACTCCACTTGGGCCGCGATGTCGATGATCAGCTCGTCAGGCTTCGGCATGAGATCGCATTCTATGCACCGGCCGGACCGGGCTGCTCGGGCGGTCCCGCTTTCGAGGCAGACCGCAGTCGAGCCGATGCCACTGCGGATCGAGAACGCCGCCAGACAGCCGCAGGCTGACGGCCGGTGCGAGCCGGCCACTGCGCGGGCCTGTGCCGCCGGGCCTTGTCCGCGCCCGGCGGTCGGGCCACCTCGGGGCGCCTCGTCGTCAGGCCGAGGACTTCGACCGTGTCTCGCGGCTTTCCGCGCGCAGTCGTTCGTTGATGCGCTGGGCCTCTTCGAGCTGGTCCTCAAGGATGATGATGCGGCAGGCGGCCTCGATGGGGGTGCCTTGGTCGACGAGTTCGCGGGCGCGGGCGGCGATGCGCAGTTGGTAGCGGGAGTAGCGGCGATGGCCGCCTTGCGAGCGCAGCGGGGTGATCAGTCGGTGTTCGCCCAGGGCGCGGAGGAAGGCGGGGGTGGTGCCGAGCATCTCGGCGGCCCGGCCCATGGTGTAGGCGGGGTAGTCGTCGTCGTCGAGGTTGTCGACGGGACGGGGTGTGCCAGGGGGCATAGACCTCTTCTTCCGGGGACGCGTCGGGGGGCCCGGGTGCCGTACCGGCACCCGGGCCCCGAGCTTTCAACACCATCTACCGGCAGACTGCGCCGGCCTTCTGTGTCCGCAGGCTCCCAGAAGGGCGAGGCTGCGGGGATCGCGGATGCGTGACCGTGGACCACCTTCCAATCCGGGGCCTGCGGTACCCGGGTGGACTGTGGCCTCTCCCGGGCGATCCTGATGGCGTTCGGCTCCTTACTTTCGGTTACGGACTTACTTGTACTGCTGGATACCGCGGGTACTGCTCACGATCCCCCGGAGGGGCCGTGTCCTGCTTCACCTGCTTGCGCGGCAGTCCGTGTCTGCCGCGCCACGTCGACTTCCTGAGTACACCGAAACCGTAATCCCACGGCGAGCCAATGTCTACCGTCGCCGCGACAGATTTTCTCCTTGCCCTAAGCAAGGGATTCTGCGGCACACGCGTTCGAAGAGGGCGACTCCCGGAACGACCAGGTGGCGTCCGTCCAGCCAGTCGCCCGCTGCCATAACCGCCCCAGCATCTTGCTCCATCGGCCAATGGGGCGCGCGCCGCCGAGCCGCAGGTGGCCAACAGCAGCCGCGCCGCAGGTGGCCAACAGCAGCCGAGCCGCAGCCACTGCTCGCGCTGACGGAGGATCAGCCGAGCGGTGCGCGAGGTCTGGACAGCTGTCGAACGGCATGCTGTCATTCCGCTGTCCCGAGATTTACATCGTTGAAAGAGCCGCTGACCGGTACCACACCCGGATGTTCCGGACGCGACCGGCGCTCTCACCGCCGCCGTCTGTCGGCAGGACCGGTCCCAGCCCTTCGTGCGAGGAAGGTTCGATGACGAGACGACATACCCGCCCACGAGCCGGAGTCTGGGCGCTGCTCACCGCGGCGGCCCTGACGTTGCCCACGACCGGTCTGACGTCCACCGCGTCGGCCGCCGAGACGACCAGGACGGCCGAAACGACCATCGCTTCGAACGCCACTTCGAACACTGCTTCGGCCACCGCTCCTGCCACCGAGACGGCCGGCAGCACGTCCGCGTTACCGGCCGGCCGGGCCGCCGTCGAGGTACACGGCCTCAAGGGCGAGTACTTCAGCATGTCGGCACCCGGCGCGCGGGACTTCGCGAAGCTCGGGGGCACCGTGCTCGACCCGCAGATCGACTTCTCCGGGCTGACCGGCACGTTCCAGGAGCTGACCGGCCGCTCCGAGCACACCACCGCCCGCTGGACCGGCCGGATCGAGGCGCCGGCCACCGGCGAGTACACGTTCCACGCCATCGGCGACAACGGCTTCCGGCTCTTCATCGACGGCGAGCCGGTCATCGACCACTGGGTGCCGGACTGGGACAACGAGCAGACCAGCGAGCCGGTCCGGCTCACCGCCGGGGAGAAGCACGACTTCCGCCTGGAGATGTTCCAGGACACCGGCGGGGCCAGCATGAAGCTGCGCTGGTCGACGCCCACGATGCCCAAGCAGCCGGTGCCCATGTCCGCGTTCACACCGCCGGACGGCTTCGAGGTCTACCCGGTGGAACTGTCCGTCGCCGAGGACGGCCGGCGGCTGCGGGCCCGGTTCGAGAAGGAGGTCGGCGGCGTCCAGGCGGTCAAGGACCACCTGAAGATCGAAGCCGACTCGGTGGCCATGCCGGTCGCCTCGGTCACGGTCGCCGCCGGCGACCCCGCGTCCCTGCTCATCACGCTCGCGGAGCCCATCCAGAAGAACCAGCAGGTCCGCGTGTCGTACGACGGTCAGGGCGGTCTGACGGCCGGCGGCGAGAGCGTGCCGAAGATCGTCCGCTACGCGCAGAACGCCTCCACCCACCGGCTCACCACCCCCTGGGGCGACAAGCTCGACGAGAACAACCCGCTGCCGGAGTACCCACGGCCGCAGCAGGTGCGTGCGAAGTGGAAGAACCTCAACGGGCCCTGGCAGTTCAGCGCCGCCGAAGCGGGCGAGCAGCCGGTCTTCGGCAAGGACCTCGACGAGCGGATCGTCGTGCCGTTCCCGGTCGAGTCGCAGCTGTCCGGGCTGGAGCGGCACGAGGACCACATGTTCTACCGCAGGCTCATCGACGTGCCGAGGAACTGGAGGATCGGCAAGGGCGGTGAGGGCAACCGGCTCAAGCTCCACTTCGGCGCCGTCGACTACCGGGCCCGGGTCTGGGTGAACGGCGAGAAGGTCGCCGAACACACCGGCGGGTACGACGCGTTCAGCGCCGACATCACCGACGCGCTGAAGGGCTCCGGGCCGCAGGAGGTGGTGGTCGCCGTCACCGACACCGGCGGCGCCGACCAGCCGAAGGGCAAGCAGTCCACCCACCCGAGCGGCATCTTCTACACCCAGTCCTCGGGCATCTGGCAGACGGTCTGGATGGAACCCGTCGCCGACACGTCGATTGACAACGTAGTCATCACGCCCGACATCGACACGAGCAGTGTGGCGGTGACCGTCGAGTCCGGCGGCGCCTCCTCGAAGGCACGGGTGGAGGCGGTCGCCCGTGACCGGCGCGGCAAGGTCGTCGGCAGAGTCAGCGGACCGGCCGGCGAGCGGCTGCGCCTGCCCGTGGCGAAGCAGCACCTGTGGACCCCGGACGACCCCTACCTGTACGACCTCGACGTCACGCTCACCGACGGCAGGTCGAGGGACCGGATCGACAGCTACTTCGGCATGCGGAAGATCGGCGTCGAGAACGTCGGCGGGTACCGGAAGCTGGTGCTCAACGACAAGCCGGTCTTCTCGCTCGCCACGCTCGACCAGGGCTTCTGGCCCGACGGCCTCTACACGGCGCCGAGCGACGAAGCCCTCGCCTTCGACCTGAAAGCCCACAAGGAGCTGGGCTTCAACGCCGTCCGCAAGCACATCAAGGTGGAGCCCGCGCGGTGGTTCTACCACGCGGACCGGCTCGGCCTGCTCGTCTGGCAGGACTTCGTCTCCGGCGACCTGCCCACCGACCAGGGCCGCACGGCCTTCGTCGACCAGGGCATGGAGGTGGTGCGGGAGCATCACAACGCGCCCTCCGTGATCGGCTGGATCGTGTTCAACGAGGGCTGGGGCGAGTGGGACCGCGAGGAGAGCGGCCGTATCGCCGAGGCCGTCAAGGCCGCCGACCCGTCCCGCGTCGTCAACGCCCACAGCGGTGTCAACTGCTGCAACTCCAAGGGCGACTCGGGCAAGGGCGACATCATCGACCACCACGACTACGGCAACACCGACCCGCCGTTCCCCGACCACCGGGCCGCCATGGACGGCGAGCACGGCGGCTTCACCCTCCCCACGCCGGGACACGTGTGGCCGGGCGCCCCGACCGTCATCTACAGCGGCGTCGCCGACAAGGACGCGCTGACCCGCAAGTACGTGGAGAACACCGAGAAGTACTACCTCGACCAGGCCGCCCACGAGCTGTCCGGTTCGGTCTACACCCAGATCACCGACCTGGAGAACGAACTCAACGGCCTCTACACCTACGACCGTCGGGTGATCAAGGTCGACCCGGTCCGGATCCGTGACGTCAACCTGCGGGTCATCGCCGCCGGTGCCGCCGCGGGCGAGCGGCGGGAGCTGAAGGGCGGCGGGCGATGGGCCCTCGACGAGGGCACGGGCACCACCGCGAGGGACGACGGCCCGAACGCCAAGTCCCTGACGCTCACCGAGGGGACCACTTGGACGCCCGGTGTGCGCGGCAGCGCCCTGAAGTTCGACGGCCGGGGAGCGCACGCCGAGACCGACGGGCCCGTCCTCGACACCACCGGCAGCTACTCCGTCTCCGCCTGGGTGCGGCTCGACGGCCTCCCCGGCAACTACGCCACCGCCGTCAGCCAGGACGGCAGACGTCAGGCGAGCCCCTTCTACCTCCAGTACGGCCAGGGCGCCTTCGCCTTCAGCACACCCGGCGGGCACCGCGCCCGGCTGGTGACGACCCCGGAGAAGGGCCGCTGGTACCACCTGGTCGGGGTGCGGGACGGCTCGACCGGTGAGATCACGCTGTACGTCGACGGCGAGCGGGCGGCGACCGCGACCGCCGGACCGAACTACGTCGGCACCGGCCCCCTGGCCGTCGGCCGCGCCCAGTGGGACGGCACGGACACGGACTTCTGGAACGGCGCCGTCGACGAGGTCCAGGCCTACGACCGGGCACTCACCGCCGAGGAGGTGAGCGCGCTCCACGCGCGGCAGAAGCCGTAGTCGCGGCGGCGTCGCAGGACGGTCCCGGCGGTGCGCCTCGGCACACCGCCGGGACTTCGCGGCAGCGGGCTGCGGGGCCGCCGTATCGGAAGTCCGGTCGACGGCGAGGAGGTCGACCCGCCCCGCGTCGAACGCGTCCCCGACGTCCGACTCAGCCGTTCGCGCCTTCGCCGTTCGCGCCTTCGCCGGCCGCGCGGCCGAGCGTGCTCTCCCGCTCGACCAGCCGGTAGTCCGCCCACACGCGCCGCGGTTCGGGAGCCTCGCCGCCGAGCCGGGCCAGCACGGACTCCACCGCGAGGCGGCCGATGGCACTCTTGTCCGGTGAGATCGAGGTGAGCGTCACGGCACCGAAGCGTCCCTCCACCACGTCGTCGAAGCCGACGACCGCGACGTCCTCGGGCACGCGCAGTCCCCACTCGTGCAGCACGCGCATCGCCCCGATGGCCATGGGGTCGTTGTAGGCGAACACGGCGTCGGGACGCCGTCCGGTCTCCAGGATGCGCGTCATGGCCGCCGCGCCGTCCGCGTGCCCCCATCCGTCGGTGGCGGCGACGAGCCCGTCGTCGGCGGACAGACCGGCCGCGGTCAGTTCCTCGCGCCAGCCGCGCACGCGCAGCTGCGCCGGTTCGCTCCGGCCGCGCCGGGCACCGATGAAGGCCACCTCACGGCGCCCGAGGCCGATCAGGTGCCGGACCGCGGCACGGGCGGCGGCGACGTTGTCGATGGCGATGTGGTCGTACGGCAGGTCATACTCCCGTTCCCCGAGCAGGACCAGCGGCACGTTCCCGGTGCGGTCACGCAGGTCGTCGGGCTCCAGCTCGATGGGGCTGAGGATGAGCCCGTCGATGACGCGGGCCCGGAAGCCCCGGCTGACCAGCACCTCCTGTTCACGCCGTCCGCCGGTGTGGTCGAGCAGCACGATGTAGTCGTGCTCGGCGGCCGCGTCGATGACGGTGGCGGCGAGTTCGGCGAAGTACGGGTTGCCCAGTTCGGGCAGGGCGAGCGCGATGATGCCGGTGCGGCCCTTGCGCAGGTGCCGGGCGGTCAGGTTGGGCCGGTAGCCGAGGGCGTCGATGGACCGCTGGACGCGCTCGCGCATGGCGGGGGTGACGTGCCGGTAGTTGTTCACCACGTTGGAGACGGTCTTGATGGAGACCCCCGCGTGCTCCGCGACGTCCTTGAGGCTGACCCGCACGTCCGTCCTTCCTGGCCGGCCCGACTCGGGCGGCCGGCGCGGGTCGGGTGCCGTCACTGCGAGCCGTTGGCCGAGCCGGTGCACGCCTGATTTGAAACGTTATATATCCCTCTCGTCACGCTGACAAGGCGGCGGTACGGCGGGACCGGCATCGACGCGGCATCGACGCGGCCCGCCGAGGCGACGGACACGCGGCTACTCGAAAAATTTGAGGCTCCACCCGGTGTTCGTGGGCGCGCCCGGGACGTTGGCGCGGCTGTAGGTGGTGTTGCCCCACCAGGCGAACGTGCCGGTGTACCAGTACCGGTTGTCCCACGTGTACGGCGTCCCCTTGGGCACCGCGTGGAACATGAGGGGGAACCGCGGACCGGCGGGCGGGCTCGTGCCGATGTCGCCGTCGAGGAGCACGAAGCTGTGGTGTCCGGGCCCGTCGACGTACAGGGTGGGGTCCCAGCCGGACATCATCGTGGCGCGGTGGGAGCCGAAGAGGCAGCCGTTGGACTTGTACCAGTCCCATACGTACGTCGGGTCGCCGCCGGCCCGCAGCCGCAGGTCGGCCAGGCAATACTGATCGCTCCAGCTGCCGTTGGCCGAGTACACGATGTGCAGTTGCCCGTTCGGGTCCTTGATGGGTTCGGGGCCCTCGTTGATGAACGGGTCGCCCACCACCCGCTCCCAGGGCTCGCGTGGCTGGGAGATGACGTACCGTGCGCCGGTGGACGTCGTCGGGCTGCTCATCCGGGCGATGTAGAGGTTCTGCTCGACGTTGGTGTCACCGGCCCACCCGGACCAGACGAACCAGCGCTGCCCGTTGAAGGTGAACAGGGTGCCGTCGATGGCCCACTTGTCGTCCGGCAGGGCCAGTTTCGTGGCGGCGGTGTATCCGCTGTCCGGGGTGGCGGAGCTGATGACGTACATCCGGTGGGCCGGTCCGCGCCCGGCGGTGAAGTAGATGTAGTAGCGGCCCGTGTCGCGCACGATCTCCGGGGCCCAGACCTCACCGAGGTTGCCCGTGTCCGACCAGACCCGGCGGGCGGGCGCCGAGGCGAGCGCGTCCGTCGAGGAGGCCTGCCGCACAGCGATGCCGTCGCCGACGGACTGCACCGAGATGTAGGTTCCGCCGACCCGCAGCACGCTCGGATCGGCGGCCCGCAGGCCCGTCCGGCCGGCCTGGGCGGGTTCGGCGGACAGCAGGGACAGCGCGGCGGCGAGCACGCCCGCCAGGAGCAGAGCGACAGCGCTCCGCGGAGTGCGAGGTGGGTTCATGGCCCCGTTCCATGGTCGGCCTCCGCTTCGACGCCGCGCCGACGCGAGGCGGCGGCGTGGGGACGGCGTCCGGCCGGGACCGCGTCGGAGGTGGTGGGGGGAGCGATCCTGGCCGCCGGGCTAGGTACCAGCGTCGATGCACATCGATGCGCATCGATGCAAGGACCGTCTCACAGCTTCGCGGTGAGCGGTGAGCGTGTCAACGGCTCGTGCGGTCGTCGGTCGTCCGCGCCGGCGATGAGTGCGCTCGGTCCCCCGAAGTGTGGTGCACAACTCGCTGCGCGTGGCGATGTGTTGGCTGCCCTGGCCGGTGAGGAGGAAGGCGAGGCGTCCGGGCCTCGCGCTGCCGGGGACGACTTCGGCGGCTGGCCGCCCGGAGGCCGGCGCGTCGGGGCCGCGGAGCAGGGCGTCCCGCACGGCGTCGCGGTGCTTCCTCCTGCCGGACGAGCCCCGTGCGGCACCCCACTGACGGGGATGCCGCACGGGGTCGTCCGGGTCGGTGGTCAGTCCGTGTGGACCTTCAGGACTGACGGGGATGCCGCACGGGGTCGTCCGGGTCGGTGGTCAGCCCGTGTGGACCTTCAGGGCGGTGCGGACCGCGGATTCGAGGGCGCCCTCGATCCAGGCGGGCTTGATGGAGGTGTGGTCGCCTGCGAAGTGCAGGGGGCCCTCGGAGGTGGGGATGTCCGGGAAGAGCTCCGCGTGCTGGCCGGGGAAGAGGACGGACGCCTCACCGTAGGCGTAGTGGTCCCGCATCCATGACTGGGTCTTGCACTTGGTGGTGAAGAAGACCTCGCAGCGGCGGCCGAAGACCGCCTGCACCCCGGCGAGGGCGCGCAGGTAGCGCTCCTCGTCGGCGTACGCGTCCCACTTGAGGGCGTCGTCGGCCCAGCTGTAGGAGGCGAGCATGATGCCGCCGTCGCTGCCTTCCATGGGGTGGGCGTGCTCGAAGTACATGAAGCGGTTGGCGTTGTCGCTCACCGAGCCGCCACCGCGCACGTGTGCGGCCTCCGGGTCGTCGTTCGCGGCGGGCCGGAAGGCGGAGAAGCAGGACTTGTAGTCCTCGGGGACGGTGACTCCCAGGGCTTTGACGGACTGGTGGGCGCCGAGGTAGCGGCCGTCGGTGACGCGGCCCGCGCGGTACTTCTCGTACAGGCCGTCCTCGATGGAGTCGAGCGCCTGTTTCCACTGCTCCTCGGTGAACTCCCACCAGCGCCGGGAGAACTCGAGCAGCACCTTGGTGGCGGCGTCGTAGTGCAGTTCCGTGATGGCCCGGCGCTTGCCGTAGCTCAGCGGCGGGTCGAAGGCGACGTGGCGCAGTCCGGAGAAGGGGACGGTGATGATCGCCTCGTCGCCCTCGAAGACCTCCGTGACGCCCCCGTGGCCGGTCTGGCAGTCCTCGGACACCGTGTGCACCCGCACCTTGCGGCCGTCGCGTTCGATGCGTACGGCGCGCCGGTCGAGCCGTACCTTGCCCTTCACGGGCTCGTACAGGGCGTCGACGAGCTTGGCCGTGCCGCCCTTGATCTCCCAGAAGCGGGTCCTGGGGTCGATCAGCGCGCTGGACAGGAAGCTGTGCAGGAAGGAGAGGTGGAGCCGGGAGGTGAGGTTCTGGATGGTGCCGACGAGGTCGATGGTCCTGGTGTCCAGCCCGGCGACCTCGGTGAGGTAGCGGTACATGGACCAGTGGCCGTACCTCTTGAGGACCTCGGCCCAGCCGTCGACGAGGGCGGTTCCCTCCTTGCCCCGGATGAGCCGGTGCGCGGGTTCGAGGGCGTCCGCGAGGATGGCGGCGGCGGTCCTGGTGCGGTTGGGGCCGGTGACGCCGAAGGTGTCGTTGACCTTCTCGGGGTTCTTCTCGTAGTCGGCGCGGCGCACGTGGACGCCGTTGACGTGGATCCAGGTGCGGTTGGCGCGCCGCGTCGGGTTGTCGACCTCCACGTCGACCAGGAGGAACTCCTGACGCGGCAGGTCGAACTTCTCCAGCAGGGCCATGAGCAGCGGATGGCTCTCGGGCAGCCGCATGGCCCCGCCCTCGGCGTACTGCCGGGGGTCGGCGAAGGGCTGGGCCCCGTTCTCGTGGCCGCCCTTGCGGAACGTCTTGATACGGCCGCCGACCCGGTTGCCGTTGGCCTCGATCACCACCACGTCGTGGCCGGCCCGGTTCAGCAGGTCGGCGGCGAGCAGTCCGGCCGGTCCGGCCCCGACGACGAGGACGCGTTTCGTCCCTCTCCCCCGCCGGGGCGGCAGGCCGTTCTCGACGGCCCTGAGGTAGGCGGGGACGAGTGGCTGGTCGTGCTCGTCGTGGACGACGATGGCGCGGGCCACGGTGGTGTACGCGTCCTCGCCGATGCCGGGCGGCGCGGCGTCCGGGGCCGCCGCGGGCGCGGGCGCCGGGGCGGGTGCCGGGGCGGGACTCAGCGCGGTCGCGGGGGCGGCGGAGGCGGCGGTGAGTCCGGCGGCGAGGGCCGTGGCGCCGGCGGCCGTGACGAGGGTGCGCCGCGAGGGACGCGTGCCGGGGGCGGAGATGTCCTCGTTCGGCGCGTCCGCGGGCGGCGTGGCGACCGCCGCGGTGACCGCGGTGGGCGCGAGGTCGCCGGCGGAATCGGCAGGGTCGGCGGAATCGGCGGGGTCGGTGGAAACGGTCACGTCCTGGGCGGTGATGTCATGTGTGCTCATCGCGCACCACTCTTGGCATCGCGGCCGCAGCGGCGAAGGGCCTTCACGCGGACGGGAACGGTAAACCACTCGACCGGTGACTGAGCCGTCCGCCTTGCTTGACGATCAGCGCGGGGCTCGCGCGTTCGCGGCTCGCGACCGTCGTCACTCCTTCCCCACGACCACCACTTCGTCCCGCGCGCTCCAGCGGCGCCGCTCGGTCTTGGGCGGGTTGATGCGGATGCCGTGGGACGGCGCCGTGGACGCGTCGGCGTGGGCGCGGTAGCCGATGGCGCACTCGCCGCGCTGCCGTGCCGCGGCCACGACCGTGGCGTAGGCCGTCTCCTGGTCCGGGCGGACGTAGTCGGACGCGGGCCGGAGCCGGACCCCGCTGCCCTCGGCGGAGAGGAGTTCCTCGAACACCGCCGCCAGGTGCCGGTTCTGGGAGATCTGCGCCATCAGCAGACCGATGAGCTTGCCGCTGATGATCACGTCGGCTCCGGGGCCGAGGGGTGCCAGCGGCCGGTTGCGGTCGTCGATCAGCTCGGTGACGACGGGCAGTTCGCGTCCGGTGGTCCGTTCCAGGCGGCGCAGGAGCAGCAGGGTCACGAGGGTGCGCAGGTCGGGTTCGTCCGCCGCACGGCGGTGGCCGGGGCCGGGACCGGGATCGGGGTCGGGGTCCCGGCCGAGCACGATCACGCTGTCGTAGGAGGCGATCTCCAGGCCGTCCAGTGTGCCGGGGCGGGTGACGTCACCCCGCCGCAAGGTCACGGTCAGGCCGGCGCCGGCCTGGGTGTCGGCGTCGCCGACCTGCCGGCCGGTGACCTCTCCGGCCTCCGCGACGACGTCGACGGCCGAGCCGGGCCGGGCGCAGCGGCGCAACTGGTCGATGATCAGGGGTGCGCGGCGGTTCCAGCCGAGCAGGAGCAGGCGTTCCGGCCGCGCGGGCGGCGGCTGGGCAGGGGCCCACGCGGCCTCGTCCACCAGGTGCGCGCAGTCGTCCAGGCGGACGGTGTCGTCGTCGCGGGAGATGACGACGAGCTGGTCGCCGGGGCCGATCGGGGTCTGCGGTGGCGGGCTGAGCAGGGGGACGGCTCCCCGTACCAGTCCGACGACGCTGGAGGTCGTGTACGCCAGCAGCGCGTCGCCGAACGGCCGTCCGATGAGGGTGGGTTCGGAGGTCAGGTAGAACTCGTCGCCGGCGAAGTCGAGGAGTTCGCGGTGGACGAGGGAGATGCCGGGGCGGCGGGCCGCCTGCACGATCAGCGCGGCCGTGATGGTGTCGCTCTCCAGCACGGTGCCGCTCGGCCCCGCGGCGAGGGCCGCCGCCGACCGGTAGTGGTCGTCGCGTACGGCGGCGACCACGGGCGGGCCCGTGTCGGGGTCGGGCAGCGCGCCCCGGACGGCCAGCAGAGTCTTGACCACCTGGGCGTCGGCGTCGGCGGCGTCGTGCGGCAGGACGAGGAGGACACCGGCCTCGGCCGGGTTGGTCAGGGCGAGGACGGCCGGATCGGTGGGAGGGCCGCTGCGGCAGATCACCCGGGTGGGTCCGTACGGCCCCACCTTCGTGCTCAGTTCCTCCTCCATCGCGGTCTTGTCCCGGTCGGCCAGCACGGCGACCGTCGCGCCCCGCTGGTTGGCGTGGGCGGCGACCAGTTCGCCCACCACCGTGAAGACCTGCTCCGACCAGCCGAGCACCACGGCGTGACCGCGTTCCAGGACGGTGGAACGGCCCCGGCGCAGGGCGATGAGCCGCTCGGTCAGGGCGGTGGTGATCAGGCCGACGAGCGTCGAGACGTACAGCAGGGCGACGAGCGCGAGCAGCACGGACAGCGCCACCCGCAGCGGTGCGCCGGTGGCACCGCCCAGCCGCAGGGTCTCGCCGGTGAGCCGCCACACCTGGGACAGACGGCCGCCGAGGGATGCCGGTGCGCCGGGGTCGGTCCACACCAGCACCGCGCTGGCCGGCACCACGACGGCCAGGCACAGCAGGGCCAGCCAGCCGACGAGCGCCGGGGCGCCGCGGGTGAGAGTGCTGTCGAACCAGTAACGGAGCCTGTCTCCGAGCGGAGTACGCTGCGGCGCCATCGTGTCCCCCCTGTCGCCGACTGCCGGTGCGGGCCGGCACGGCGCCCTCCCCCGGTGCCCACACAGCGCCCGCCCACCACACAGGAGTGTGCTGGTGCGGGCGCCGGGAGGTGCGAGGATCGCGTCGGCTTCACACCTTCGGGCAGATCCGCCGCTCCGCGCACGGGCCCGCCGGGCGGGAGGGACCGGTGGGGCGGGGGCCCGCCGGGCGGGAGGAACCGGCTGGACGAGGGCCCGCCAGGCGGGAGAGACCGGCTGGCCGGGGCCGCCGGGCGGGAGGGACCGGTGGGGCGGGGGCCCGCCGGGCGGGAGGAACCGGCTGGACGAGGGCCCGCCAGGCGGGAGAGACCGGCTGGCCGG
>NZ_JBFATR010000058.1:0-41043 GCF_040678395.1 Streptomyces sp. NPDC052687
GGGGGGGGGGGGGCGCCCGTTTTTTTTTTTGGTGGGGGGGGGGGGGGGGGCGGGGGGGGCGCCCCCCCCCCCGCCGAGGTGGAGGGTCAGCGTCTGCGGGCCCAGCCGGATCCGACGCCGGCCACATGCAGGGCGAGGGTCATCAGCCCCAGCAGCATCACATTCGTCGAGGAGAACACATCGTTGGTGCCGATCTCGGCCGCGTTGATCAAAAACGCGAAGAAGAACAGCACCGCAGCGATTATGCCGAGCATGAACAAGCTCCTCTCAGACAGGTGAACCCCGTATGCCCCGCCATCGCCTGTGCAGACATGCAGCGAAGGCTGTCCGTCGTCCCGGACCGTGCGGCTAAGTCGGTCGTCGTCTGCGGGGGCCCGTCCGCGGTCCGGAACCGCCGGCTCAGAGCCGGGGCTGCGAGCTGGTAGAGCCACTCGTGTCGTGACGTCGACTGTGCACGGGCACGAACATCCCGAGGGGCGCTGCTGGAAGGCAGGGCTGGAGGGGGGAGCCGTTTGTGGAGCGGCTAGATTCGGCACGCCGATCACGAGTTCCTGGGGGACGCCATGACAGATCAACCGCAGCAACACTCCGAGCCCGGGCCGCTGTTGAACTTGGGCTGCCTGATGTTGGTGGTGGTCTTCGGCGGCCTGGTGACGATGCTGTACGGCCTGGGAGTGCTGGTCTTCGGTGACACCCCGGCCTCGTCCGCCGTCACCGTCCTCCTCGCGGGCCTGGCCGCCTCGGTCCTGGGCGTCGCCGTCATCAAGCGGTTCCCCGGTGCCGTGCAGATGAAGGGATACGCTCCGTCGGCTCGCGTCATCCGCCTGGCGGCCGAGCGTTCGCTGGGCGATCACCTCTTCACCCGCAAGAACACCAGTCCGCTGGAGATCGTGGCCGGCACGGTGACCGCCGGCGCTGTGATCGTGGGAGCCCTGTGGGGCGTGAACTGGGTCCTCGGCCAGACCGGGACCGACATCCCCGGCCTGCGGAAACTGGTGACCACCGTGGTGCTCTGTCTGCTCGCGGCGCTCGTCCTGGTGATCATCGCGCTTCCGGTCCTGTTGTGGAGGATGCCCAAGGGATTCGTTCGCACCCATCTGTACGCGGGCGGGCTCGTGTACACCTCCTACGGCCGCCCGCGCGCCGTGGCCTGGGACGACATCGATCACCTGGTGCTCTCACGGCAGGCCCGCGGTGCCAGTCTCTTCGGTGGCAAGGTGGTCGCCTACCACGTGATCACCCGTGACGGGCACCGCCTGCGGATCGACGCCCATCCCCACCTGGATTCCGACCCGCTGGGTGAGCACCTGCTCGACGCCCTGCGACTGCGCGGGCGCCCGGTGCTGGAGGGCGGACCGGCGGCGGGCGACCCCGGTCACCGGCGAATCTAGGCCGTTTCCCGCGCCGTTGTGCGGTACTTGGGCGCGACCGCTCCGATCACCTGCCGGTGATCACGCCATCGCGCCGCGACCAGCGGGGTCGAGGTGTCGCGGTCGGGCGTGTGACGCCTCACCGTGTAGCGCGTCCCGCGCCACGGCGCGGGTTGGTCCTGCTCGCGTGGAGGAGTGGTCGTGCGGGGGGGGGCGCGTATGGCTGCGGTGGGCTCGGCCGCCGCGCGGGCCGGCTGTGCGAGGTCGGCCGGGCGGTGCGCGTCGTACCGGGCGGTGCGCGTCGTACCGGGCGGTGTGTGTCGTACCGGGCCAGCCCGGTGTCCGGGTGAACGAGTGGGTGGGGTCAGCCGGTGGAGGAGACCAGGCCGAGCCGGTAGGCGAGGACGACGGCCTGGACGCGGTCGCGCAGGCCGAGTTTGGCCAGGATCCTCGACACGTAGGTCTTGACCGTCTCGGGGGTGATGAAGAGCTGTGCGGCGATCTCCGCGTTCGACAGCCCCTCGGCGATCTGCCGGAGCACCTCCAGCTCGCGCGGGGTCAGTGCCCGTAGCACGTCCTGTCCGGCCGGCCGGGACGTATCGGCCGGGCGCAGGTGCTGGGCGAAGTGGCCGATGAGGTGGCGGGTGACGGCGGGGGCCAGCAGGGCCTCTCCCCGGGCGACCGTCCGGATGCCGTTGACCAGTTCCGCCGGGGGCGCGTCCTTCAGGAGGAAGCCGCTGGCCCCGGCGCGCAGCGCGTCGTAGACGTAGGCGTCGACGTTGAAGGTGGTGACGACCAGTACTTTCGGCGGTGCCTCGGCGTCGGGGCCGGCCAGTTGCCGGGTCGCCTGGATGCCGTCGAGCAGGGGCATGCGGATGTCCATCACCACCACGTCGGGGTGCAGGCGTCTGGCGGCCTGGACCGCTTCGTGGCCGTTCTCGGCTTCTGCGACGACCTCCATGTCGGGCTGGGCGGAGAAGATGGTGACGTAGCCGGTGCGCACCAGGGCCTGGTCGTCGCAGACGAGGACACGGATCGGTGGCGGTGCGTCGCTCACGGGGTCACTCCGATGCGGGCTTGGAGGGAAGGGTGGCGTGGACCTCGAATCCGCCGTCGGGGCGGGGTCCGGCCTTCAGTTCACCATCGACCGTCCGCGCCCGTGCACGCAGTCCCGCCAGTCCGCGCCCGCCGGCCGGGTGCGGTTCGCGTGCGGGGGTGGCCGGCGGCAGGGCGGTGGGTCCGTCGGTGGTCACCTTGATGTCGATGTGTTGCGCGCCGTAGCGGACCAGGACGTGTGTGGGCCGGCCGGGGGCGTGTTTCATCGCGTTGGTGAGCGCCTCCTGCACCACCCGGTAGGCGGCCAGCTCCACGTCCACGGGCTGCGCCTGCCGCTCGCCCTGTTCGTCGAACTCGACCGGCTGGCCCGACCTGCGGGCCTGTTCGACCAGGTCGGCGAGCCGGCCCAGGGTGGGTGCCCGGTCCGCGCGCGCCGGGTCGGCGGACGCCGACCGGCCGGTCGCCTCCAGTACGCCGAGCAGGTGGCGCAGCTCTGTCAGCGCCCGGCGGCCGATGTCGCTGACGGCGGCAAGTCCCTCGCGCGCTTTGTCCGGTGCGGTGGTGAGCAGGAACTGTGCGGCGTCCGCCTGGACCACCATGGCCGTGACATGGTGGGTGACCACGTCGTGCAGCTCGCCGGCGATGCGTGCGCGCTCCGCGGCCGCGGCCACTTCGGCGGCCAGTCGCCGCCGCTGCGCCTCCCCCGCCCGCCGTGTGCGCACGGTGCTGCCCACCAGATAGAACGCGGCCACCGTCAGGTAGAAGGCGAGATAGTCCGCGATGGTCTGCGGTGAGCCGAGGCGGTCCAGGGCGAGGGCCAGTACCCCATAGCCCGCGCTGACCACGCCCGCCAGATGGCGGCGGAAGCGGACTTGGTGGGCTCCGGCCGAGTACAGCGCGAGATACAGTCCCCAGCTTGCCAGCGTCGTCGCGAAGCCCAGTGCCTGGTAGGCGGCGAACGCGCCCGCGACGACAGCCAGACAGCCCGCGGGCCACCGCCGGCGGGCCGCCAGCGGCAGGGTCTGGGCCAGGATCAGCGCGACGCTCAGCGCGCTCGCCGGCCGCTCGGGCAGGTCCCCTATCTGCCCTCCGATGGTGGACAGGGTCGGGACGAACGCCGACAGGGCCAGCAGCAGGGCGAGGACGCCGTCCTTGAGGAAGGCGTCCTGCTTCTGCCACCGCTCCAGCGGTGCCCGCGGCAGCGTACGGCGGAAAGGGGCCTGGCGGGATGTCACTGGCGTCTCCTCCGGTCAGCCGGCCTGAAGGTGTCGTGCGGTTCGGCGGGGCAGCAGCCGGCCGCCGCGGCGGGCGAGGACGAACATGCGGACGGCGAGCAGTACGCCGATGACGACGGGGACCAGCGCCGCCTCCAGGCCGAAGTCGCCGCCGGTCAGCACGGCGGAGCCGTGCGCGTCGACGGTGAACAGGCCCGTGGAGGCGTGTCCGGAGACCGGGATGCCGAGCAGCTGCTCGGTGGTGTTCCAGGCGAAGTGCAGCCCGGCGACGAACCAGATGTTGCGCCGCCACAGGAACGCGGCGCCGAGCATCACGCCCGCCTCCGAGGCGATCGCCAGCGCACTCCACGCGCCGGCTCCCGGAGCGCCCAGGTGGGCGATGCCGAAGAAGAGCCCGGTGATGACGATGGCGGCCCGGCTGCCCCACAGCTGCTCCAGCGCCTGCAGCGCGAGAGCGCGGAACAGCAATTCCTCGGTGACCGCGGCGGCGGCCTGCACCATGACCGCGGACCAGAGGACCGCCATGACGTCACGGCCCGCCCAGGAGAACGAGTAGCCCCCCAGCGCCGTGATCAGCAGGGCGGACACCGCAACGAAGCCCAGGCCGATCGCGCCGCCGTACAGCGCCTCCCGGCCGGCTCCCCGCCGGGCGATCTCCGGCGTCGAGCGTCGCGCGACACGGCGCGTGACCAGCCAGTACACGCCCACCGCGGCCACCGCGCCCAGCACCGGGACCGGACCAGGGCCCGTGGCGGTGAGGGTGGAGACCAGGCCGATGCCGGTCAGGCCGGTGAGCATCCAGCCGAGCGGAGAACGCATGATCCGGCCGAGACGGGCGCCGTGAGCGTCGGGGGCGTGGGGGGCGTCGTCAGCGTCATGGGCGTCGGGGGCGTCGGGGGCGTCGGGGGCGTCGGGGGCCGTGTCCGGGCCGGGGCCGTTGGCGTGCCGTGCGGTGGACGTCGTCCTCATGTGGCCTCCCTTGCAGCGGCCGCACTGGCTGCGACCCGACAACCAGGCTAGGAAGCCGTCGCCGTCGGCGGATCACCCGCAGATGGACAAATGCTGTAGCTCTCGCGGGGGATGCGCCCGGAAAGCGGATCGGGCACGCGGGCGGGAGGCGGACACCATGACGGCCGGTGCTCGAGGGTCGGGGGCGCAGGCTCAGCAGGAAGAGACCGGAACCGCTGTGGTGGTCCTTTGGTCGTTGGCGCCGGCGATGCGCCAGGTGAAGCGGTAGCACTGGTCGGCCATGGGGTCTGAGCTGGAGAGCAGGATGGACAGGGTGATCGTGTCTGCTGTGCGCTTCACGCTCTTGACGTCGTAGGGGCGCAGTCGTCCCGTGGGGTCCAGGGCCTTGCGTACGTTGGCGTGGGTCAGGTCCTCGGCGTACATGCTGGAGAGGCGTGTGCGGGCCAGGCCTGCCAGGCCGCCGATCCGCATGGCCGGACGGCATACTGCGGGGTCGTGCTCGGAGAGCCGGGAGGTCCAGGTGTGGCCCGGGCGGTGGGCGTAGGTGTAGACGAAGCACCGCGTCACCCGCACCGGTCCACCGCCGAGGAGCAGGGCCTTTTCGTCGTAGAGGGCGGATTGGGCTGCGGTGGCGGTGAATGCGTGGCGTGCCGGGTCGTAGGTGATCACGGGGGCTTGTGTGTGCCGCCAGATCACGCTGATGAGGGCGTCGGTGTCGGTTGCGTCGCTCGTGTCGAGGGCGTGGGCGGTGTCGTCCGCCGTGGCACGGGCGTGTTCCAGGATGGATGCGAGCGTTGCGTCTTTGCGTGCGGTGTTGGCTTTCTCGTCGTGCCAAGAGCGGTACCACAGCCAGGAGACGGGGAGGCCGAGAGCGGTGATCAGTGCGATCAGCAGGGTCAGGCAGCCGGTGGTCACGAGGTGGTTCGTCTGCCTCGTGACCGCCTCGCTGCGCGGCTTCGGGGGCGGCGGCGACGCCGTGAACCCCGTCGTGGCGGGATTGCTGTCAGCCGGTTCGGGGGCTGTCATGTGCCGGGCGTGCCGGGTTCTGCGCTGATGGATTCCTGGTAGGTGTCCGCGTAGGTGGGTGAGTCTTTGATCAGGTCGTCGCAGAATGCGGCGACGTCGGTGCCGATGAGTTCCAGGACTCCCTTGCCGTCGGCGGCGCCCTCTTCGAAGAAGTCGACGATTCCGGGGAGGAGGGAGTCGTCGGACAGGCTGACCGGGCCGACCTTGAACAGGTACTTCTGCATCTCCTTGTAGACGATCTGGTAGTCCGGCGGGAGTGCCTTGATTCGGGCCAGGTGTGCCCGCCACTGTTTCTTGCCTTCGATGATGTCCTGGATGCTCACGTCAGTCCCCCAGTCGGCTCAGTTTCCTTGCGACGTTTCTGTTCAACTGCTCGCGCCACCGGTCGCGGTAGGTCCGGGCTCCCGCTCCGCCGGCCAGCGCCGTGCAGAAGCCCGGGATGTCGTCGCCGAGGACCTCGTGGGCGCTTTGCCCGTCCGCCGCCGACACTTCGAGCAGTCCCAGGGCGGAGTCGAGGATCGGTGTCAGGTTGCGGCCGGTGAAGTCTCCGTAGGGCAGGAGGTGGGCGGTGATCTGTCCCCACGCCGCCCGGTGGTCGTCCGGCAGGGCCTCGGCCCGGGCTTCGAACGTCTTCCATTCCCTGGTGAGATCGCTGCCTGTGACCTTTTCCCAGAAGTTCATCTCCCGCCCTTCTTGAGGCTGTTGATGCGCGATGAGACGTACTGCCATTTCGCCCAGAATCGTGCGAGTTCCTCGCGGCCGGCGTCGTTGAGTGCGTAGAACTTGCGCGGCGGACCGACTTCGGAGGGTCGTTTCGTCACGTGGACGAGTCCTTTTCTCTCCAGCCGCAGCAGGATCGTGTACACCGTCCCTTCGATGACGTCGGTGAAGCCGAGTTCGTTCAGCCGGCGGGTGATGGCGTACCCGTAGGTTTCCTCTCTGCCGATGATTTCGAGCACGCACCCTTCGAGGGTGCCCTTCAGCATCTCCGTCAGGTCGTCCATCGCCGGTGCTCCTCAACCCCGTTCGGTACTACGTGGTACCGAGTACCGCTATACGGTATCACCAAGTAGTGGTTGCGGTCGGTTCCCCGGGGTGCGGAAGGCGGTGCTCACACCGTCGCGATGACGACCGCGTGTCCTGGTGAGGCACCGGTGCGGGTCGTACCGGTCCGGAGGTCCTCGCGAGCCGCCGCGCGCCTGGTTGACGGCGGCCCGCAGCGGACGGCTTCCATAGCGGGCGGGCCTGTGAACGCCCGGCCGCGCGACGGATCAAGCCCTCCGTTTCCGTCGCCGAGGACCGGCCGGCAGCGTCACCGCGCGACCCGCACAGCCGTCTGCCTCTTGATCACACAGTGCGCGCCGCCCGGGGGCCGGCACCGCGCGCAAGAACGCGCGGGGCCGGCACCGCGCGCAAGAACGCGCTCATGAGGGCGGCGGCCCGGTGTGAAAGGCGTCGGACTCATTCGTCCAGGCGTTCAAGGTCCAGTCGTGAGAGCCAGTCGACCTGGAGTCCGCCGTGTCGCAGCCACCGCTCGTTGTGTGCCGCGGCCGCCTTGTGCTGTATCAGCTGAACACGGTCGTCGTCACCGGCCAGGCGGAGCTCCTCGTAGAGGCTTTCGAGCATGGCGCCGGCGTCGACGCCCCCCGTGTCGGCCGTGGCGGGACGGTTGGGGAGAGCGGTGCGTCGCGTGTCCTCAGCGCGTTGCGATGCGGTGAGGGACCACAGCCGGCTCAGCGCGCCCTGCTGGCCCGCGGCGGCAGCGTGCAGGTAGTAGGACATGGCCTCCCGGAGACGGCCGGTTTTCTCGTACAGCACGCCGAGGTTGAACACCGCGTTGGCGTCACCGCCGTCAGCAGCTTCTCGAAACAGGTCTTCTGCCTCTTGAGCACGCCCGGCCTCGGCGAGCAGCACGCCTAGGTTGACCTTGGCCTCAAGGTGCCCGGCGTCCGCGGCAGCGCGAAGGAACACCTCAGCCTGTCTCGTGAGACCGGCTGCGGCGTGCGATGAGGCTTGGCGGCACAGGGCGGCGGCAGCTCCGTTCCGTGCCGCGGTGCTCAGGACCGTCACGGCCTCATCCAGCCGCCCTGTCTGGACCAGCAAGGCACCCAAGCGGCAGACCGCGTCGGCGCTCTCAGGGCCGCCGGTGTCTTGCAGGATGTCCACGGCGGTGGTGTAGGTGCTGACCGCTTCTTCGAACCGGTCCAGCTCCACCAGGAGCGCTCCTTTGTTGACCAGTGCTTTGCCTTGGCTGAGGCGGTCCCCGGTGTTCTCCAGGATGTCCACGGCAGTGGTGTACGTGCTGAGCGCTTCTTCCGTCCGGCCGACCAGTCGCAGGGCGTATGCCAGGTTGGTCAGTGCGCTGCCTTCACTGTGGCGGTCGCCGGTGTGGTGGAAGATCTCCCCTGCGGCGGTGAGAGCTTCGACGGCCTCTTCCACCCGCCCCACTTCCCACAGGACCAGCGCTAGGTTGTTCCGTGCCTTGCCTGCGTTATGACGGTCACCGATGTCGTGGAAGATGCGCGCCGCAGCGGAATGGATGTCGATGGCTTCATCGAAGCGCCCTAGTTTGTCCAGGACGGCTCCGTGATTGGTCAAGGCGATGGCTTCACCTCGACGGTCGCCGGTGTCACGGAAGATGCCCGCCGCGTCGGTGTGGGCGGCGATTGCCTCGTCGAAGCGGCGCACCTGCGACAGGGCCAGCCCGAGGTTGGTCAGTGCCTGGCCCTTGCCTTGCCGGTCACCGCAGTCGTTCATGATGTCCATAGCTTGCCTGTGTGCGGCGACGGCCTCGTCGAACCGGTGCACCTCGGACAGGGCCAGCCCCAGGTTCGTCAGTGTCAGGCCTTCCCTGTGTCGGTCACCGGCGTCCTGATGGATGCGCACGGCAGTGGTGTTGAGGGTGATCGCGTCTTCGAAGTGGCGGCGGTGGTCGAGGAAACGGGTGAGGACTGAGGCCAGGACAGTGCATGCGCCGGTGTCGGCGGCCGCGGCGGCAAGCAGGTTGGGACGTTCGGCGTCCAGCCAGTCCAGGGCAGTGGCACGGTCGGGGAAGCGGTCGGAGACCGGCAGGCCGGCAACGGTCTCCAGATGGGTGTCTGCTGCGGCGGCGAGAGTGACGTAGTGGTCCAGCAGGCGGGCCAGCGCGGCGGCGCGCTGGTCGGTGTCGGCATGAACCCGGCCTCGCTCGTCGGCGAACACGCGGACGAGATCATGCATGGACCAGCGGTCTTGCCGTTCCGGGTCGGGGTGCAGCAGGTGGGCTCGGGCCAGCCCGTGCAGCAGGCGTTCAGCGCCGGGGTCTGCGAGCAAGGCGGCTGCGGCGTCGGTGGAGATGTCGGGGCCCGGGGCTGAGGCGAGCAGGCGAAACGCGCGGGCTTGGTCGGCGTTCAGGTGCTGGTAGGACAGTTCGAAGGTGACCCGCACAGCCAGCGGCCGGCCTTCACTGTCCTTGCCGTCGTAAGCCAGAGCGTCCAAGCGGGTGCGGACATCCTCCAGAGCCTTGACCTGGGCGGCCACGGACCGCGTGTGTACGTCGCGCAGCAGGGCCGCGGTGATGTGCAGGGCGAGGGGGAGGTGGCCGCACAAGGCGGCCAGGCGCAGGGCGTCCTCGCGCTGGGTGGCGATGCGGTCATCGTCGCGCTCTGCGCGCAGGGCGCGCTCCAGCAGATCGAGCGAGTCCTCCGGTTCGAGGGCCTCGAGGGTGATGCGGCGGACTCCGCGCAGCGCGGACATGGTCTGCCGGGACGTGACCAGGGCACGGTGCGGGGAGCCCGGGAGCAAGGGGTGCACCTGGTCGGCGGTGCGCGCGTTGTCCAGCACCACCAGGAGCGGGCGGCCTCGGCGAGCCAGGTCGTTGACGACTGTCCGCCAGGCGTCCAGCTTTTCCTCCGCGCTGGCGGGCAGGTCATCGTCTTTGACGCCCAGCGCGCGCAGGAAGCGGTCGGCCACCGCCGGCGGGCCGACTTCGGGGTCGGTGCTGTAGCCGCGCAGGTCCGCGAAGAGCACGCCGCCGGGGAAGCGCCCTTTTTGAGAAGCCTGGTGTGCGGCGTGCAGAGCCAATGCGGTTTTGCCGACCCCGCCCATCCCGGCCACCGCCGACACCACCACCGTCCCCGTCTGCAGGCCGGACTCCGCCTCTTGGCACTGGTCAGGGCTCAGCCACGCCAGTATTTGTTGCAGCGGTTCCTGCCGTCCGACCAGTTCGGCAGGGGCTGCGGGCAGCGTCACGGGGCCGGTGCCGCCCGCTGGCGGAGCGGAACCATATGGTCGTCCGTTGTGCGTGGGGGGCCAGACCGGTTCCTCGCCGTCCGACATGACCGCGTTCTGCGCGATCACTTCTTCCAGCGCGCTGGTGGTGCCGGGATGGCCGTGCCGGGAGATGAGGTCGGCGAACTCGGTCAGCTCAAGGGCTTCATGGATGGGGACGGCGTGCAGACGGCGCCAGCCCATGGTCGGGTTGTCCTCGACCGCCACGCCGACCAGTCGGCCATGGCAGAAGATGGCCGAGCCTGAGGCGCCTGCCCACGGCCGTTCTCCGCTGCCTCCGGGCGCCGGCCAGACGGGGCAGTCCAGTACCCAGCCCGACGAGGACGTCGAAACCACCGGTAACTCACCGCGCAGGTATTCGCACTGAGTCATGCTCCCGGCGTCAGCCGCGAAGGCGGGGAAGCCGGCACCTTCGAACGGCACGGGGACAACACCGCCGGGGCGGCCCCACCGCACCGGTCCCCCGCTGATCACCACCGGCTCATCCAGCCACAGAAGCGCCACGTCCACGCTGTGTGCAGGCGGGGAAGCCTTGTGCGGATCGGGCCAGCACACGCGCGCCGACCGCTGGACCGGATCGGTCCCGTAGCGCGGGTGTCCCACTTGGACCTCGATGTGCCCGGCCCACCGCTCGTCAGGACGCACGACATGCAGCGCCGTCAAGACCAGGTGAGGACCGACCAGGTACCCGGAGCCCGAACCGCGCGGTGCCCCCGTGCGTACCAAGGCGAGACGCTGCGGATCCATCTCATGCCTCCCACGGCCGCGGCTGAGCGCTCTTCCGGGAGGCATCCGATTCGCCGTCGGTTGACTTGCCCTGGGGTTGTTGTCCCGGCCCGTCGTCACCTGGGACGTCGAGGCCTCCGGCGCTACGGCGAATGCGGGCCCGCTGCCCGCCCAGTGCCTCGTCCCGGACCTGCAACGTGAGCGTCAGCATCTGCCGCCGGGTGCTGCCCGCGCCGCTGCCGGCCTCGCCACCGATCTTGGCTCCCGGCAGGCCGACTTCCACTTTGACACCGCCGTTGGCGTCCCGTCGGAATTCCACCTCCAGCGACAGCTCCGCCTGCTCCACCTCGAAGCGGAATTGTTGGTCGCTTCCCGCGGCCTGCGCCGCATACAGCTCCCGCCGTAGCTCTCCGAGCGCCTCAGAAAGCGATATCCCCATGTCCATGGTCCCCCCTGGTCTTCGCACGCCCGGCGCAGACAGTCCGACCGTCATTTTCCCGACACGTCCCGCTCTCCGCAGCGTTTTGCACCGCACCGGCACGGGTCCAACCGACGGCCGGCCCGTTTCTTCGTCGTAGCGACGGAATCAGCAGCTGCCGAAGGGACTTCTACGGCCAGGATTCACTTCCCGGCGTCCTGCGCCCGCCGATCGCCGCCGGCCGCCGAGCGGCGTGTACGGCAAGCGCGGTGCGAGTGTCTACCCGGATTCTCGTCGGCTTCGAAAGGGCTCGTGGTGGGCGGCTTCGGGGGCGGCGCGAGGATGGCGCCGGCGATCATCCCGGATCTGGTGCGTCGGCACAGCAGTGCCAACAGCAGGGCGAATTCCAGCACGCGGCTGCCGCACCGGTCGTCGACGTGGCCGACCGCGTCCACAACGACGGCCAGGTACCGCACGAGTGCGGGCAGGCCCGGTTCGTGAGGGCCGGCGGCGGCATTCAGTCGTGTTGCGGTGGGTCTCTCGCCGCCAGGGCAGAAAGCCGTCGCGCATGCGGCTGATCGGTGTGGCCCGCCCGCCGTGAGCGACGCCGTAAAAGTCGTCCGCCTCGGCGTTCTGCAGGATCGACGCGTTGTGCTCGTGGTAGCCGACGAGAACGACGTCGCGGCCCCGGCGGCGGATCGCTCAAAAGCGGGAACGGGCCGTGTTCCAGGAGATCCCAGGTGAGGCCGAGGTCGCTGGGGCCGGCGCTGAAGCCGTCCGCCATGACCACCGGGCGCATGAGCCGGCCGTTGCCCTCGCCGTGGTAGACCCAGGCGGTGCCGGAGGAGGTGCACCGGGGCTTGTGGCGGAGCGTCGCCGCCGGGCCGATCCGGGTGTGGGGGTCCGGGCGGCCCGGCGGTACGGCGGTCCGGTCTGTCCGGCGGTACGGTCTGTCCGGCCGGTGCTGCCGTCGCCGGGCGTGGTCAGCGCGTCGCGTGCCTTTTGCCGGCGTGCGCCTCGGCTGGGTCGTCCGGCGGCTTCGTCGCTACATCACGCCGGGGAGCAGAGTGCCGCCGAGCAGCCCTTTGACCTTCTTCGCGTTGCCGACCATGTTCTCGGTGACCTGCCGGCCGGGGCCGGCGTCGATGACCTCTTCGAGGAGTTGCTTGAGGGGCTCAGCGGCCTCGTCGGGCAGTTGCTGGGAGGAATCAGCCATGCCTGGTTCCTGTCGTTCGTGCCGCGCCGCGTCTCGGCGCGGCGGGATACCCGTCGTCTGTCCGGCTGCGGTGCCGACACGCGGCCAAAGGCCGGGATCCACCCGTTCTGGTGGATTTCGAGGGGGTGCGGGTCGCCCGTCAGGTGACGGGACGTCGGGTCGGTCGTCGGTGCGGTCGGGTTACTGCTGTGGTGAGTGGCGGTGGCCGGCCGGCCCGGGCAGGGGTGCGTGGACGGCGAGGACGGCCGCGTCGTCGTCCACGCCGGTGCCGAGGGCGGCCAGGAGGTCGCGCAGGGCCGCGACGGTGCGTCGCGCGGTGGTGGGGGCCAGCCGCCGGACGAAGTCGAGGAGGGCGTCGTCGCCGTAGCGGTCGCTGCCGCCGCCGGCGGCGGTGTGTGCTTCGGTGAGGCCGTCGGTGTAGAGGAGCAGGGTGTCGCCGGGTGCCAGGTGGAGGGTGGTGGTGGCGATGGTGGCGTCGGGCAGGACGCCGATGAGCTGGCCGCCGGGGGTGGGCAGGTGGTCGGCGGTTCCGTCGGCGCGCAGCAGCAGGGCGGGCGGGTGGCCGCCGCCGGCCAGGGTGATGCGGAAGCCGCCCTCGTCGTGGGGGGTGAGCAGGCCGAAGAGGACGGTGCAGAACCGGGGTTCGGCGGCGCCGGCGTACTCGTGGACGAGGACGGTGTTGAGGTTGCGCAGGACGGCGGCCGGGTCGGGGTCGTACACGGCCGCGGCGCGCAGGGTGTAGCGGGCCAGGGAGGTGACGGCTGCCGCGGTGGCGCCTTTGCCGCACACGTCGCCGAGGAAGAGGCCCCAGCCGCCGGAGGCGAGGGGGAAGAGGTCGTAGAAGTCGCCGCCGACCTCGTCGGCCGAGGCGATGTGGTAGTGGGCGGCCACGTCCAGTCCCGGTACGTTCTCCAGGGCGGGCGGCAGCAGCGATGCCTGCAGGGTGGCGGCGAGCTGTTTCAGCCGTTCGCGTTCGCGTTCGGACTCCTGGCGGGCGCGCAGCAGTTCCTCCTCGTAGGAGCGGCGCTCGCGGGCGTCGAAGACGGTGGTGCGGATCAGCTGGGGCTGTCCGTCCTCGCTTGTTTTGACCGTCGAGGTCACGAGGACCGGCAGGCGGCTGCCGTCGGCTCGTTGCAGTTCCAGCGCGATGCCGCTGATCTCCCCTTGCATGCGCAGCAGCGGTGCGTAGTGCGTCTCGTGGTAGAGGCGGCCGCCGGCGGTCAGCAGGTCGGAGAAGGTGCGGCGGCCGACCAGGTCCGCGCGGCGCCGGCCGAGCCAGTCCAGCAGGGTGGCGTTGACCTTGACGATCGTTCCGTCCAGGGCGGTGGACAGGAAACCGCAGGGCGCGTTCTCGTAGAGGTCCTCGGTGCTGTCCTCCAGCAGGGCGGAGGGGGGCGGGGTGTCGTCCGGGGGCGGTGCGGGGGGTGGTGCGTCGTCCGGGGGCGGTGCGGGGGGCGGGCCGACGCCCTCGTCGCCGGTCCCGCTCACCATCGGAGGGCTCCGGACGGGGTGGTGATCGCTTGGGAGGGCGTGGCCTTTCCCGAGACCGGCTCGCGGCAGAGGTCCAGCACGTCCTCCACGGTAACCGTCGGGGCCGGGGGTGCGCTTCTCGGATATGGCGTCTTTGTCGTACACCGGCGGCACGCCGGCAGCCGTATCTCCATGCATACCGTCTCGGATCCGGGGCACCAGCACGTTCGAACAGCTCGGCTCCCCCTTCCGAGTACGGCGGCCCCGTCACCTTTCCCCCCGGTGGCGGGGCCGCCGCCCGTTCGGGCCCGTGTCGAGGTCGGGAAAGGGAGAGCACAGGTGGCTGCGTGCGGCAAGCGGTGAGCGGCGGGGGTGTGTGCCGCGGTGCCGCGCCTCGTGGGCCGCTTCGTGGACTGCGGCGTCGCCGTGTTCCTCCTCACGGGCCGGGGCAGCGGTGTGACCAGCGGCGGGCGGACACCGTCTGGCAGGGCATGAACGACTTGACCGATGAAGAGATCGTCCGTGCGGTGCGCGGCATCGTCGCCATGGAGGCGTCACGGGAGGCGCTGGCCGCCCGGGTGACCGCGCTGCGCACCGCCACGGCCGCCGAGGAGCTGGCCGAACGCGACCGTTGCGGCAACGCCATGGCCGACGCCGACACCCGGATCCTGCTGGAGTCCATCGACGTGCTCGACCGGCTGGGTATGACGGCTGCGGCCATGGCCTGCTCCCACGTCGCTCAGCAGGAGGGCATCCTGCCGCCGCCCTGACGCCGCACGGACGTGGCGCCGGGCCGCGTGAGCCCTGTGCGGTGGCGGGGTTCGCGCGGCCGGCGTTTACGCAGGTGAGATGAGGGATGTCACGGTGCGGTGGGTGTAGTTGCCGTTCAGGGCGCAGCTCGGCGATCCGTGGGGTCGGCGCGCGTCGGGGGCCGGCGGGCCTTCGGTGGGCGCGGTGCCGGCATCGCCCGGCCGGCCAGGCCGTCGGTCGTGCGGGCGGGTTCGCTGGGGCGCGGAGGTGAGCGGGGTGGTGTCGCAGGCCGGGTGAGGGCTGGTGTGCCTGAGCGCCGCGGCCCCGACCGGCCGGCCGGATGACGGGGGCCGGTCGGGCGGTGTGCCCCCCAGGCGCACGCTCAGGGGTTTCCTCCGGGATGTTCCGTGCGTTGCCTCGCGTCGCGGAACGCGCGGGCCGCGACGGGCCAGGCGGACGGGTCCCGATCAGGGGCACACGGTGAAGGTGGCGTTGTTGTACCACAGCGGCCGGAGGTCGCTGCTGATCCACATGCCCCAGCGTCCGTCGTCCTGCCGGGTCATGGTGATCTTGCGGTTGTCGTAGCGGCCGTTGTAGATGATGCGGTTGCTGGTGCCCGCCGCTCCGCTCAGGTGCAGTGCGGCGCGGTTCAGCGTGTTCTGGCCCACGATTCCGTCCGCGCCGCCCGGGACCTGGTACTTGGTCTGCCAGTTCCTGGTGGCGGCCGTGGTGGCGGGCCCGAACCGGCAGTCGATGTCGGACCAGGACAGGAGTCCGTCCGCCCACAGGATCTGCTGCCACATCGCGGTCACGTTGCTGGTGGCGTAGCTCGTGGCGGAGATCGGGCCCTCGTCGTCCCAGTCGTCCCATGGAATGTCGGCGCCCGCGACGACTCCCTGGCTCGCGCTCGCATAGGCGGGCGTGCCGGAGAGTGCGAGGCCGCCGACGAGCCCGGCTGTCAGGGCGAGTATCGCGGTTTTCTTGCGCAGGCCCGTTCCGGGAAGACGCTTTGTCGCCTTGTCCGTCACCTCGGGTCCCTTCGTCGTCGTGGCGCCCTGCCGGGAGGCCGGCCGCATGGTGCCCGCCAGGGTGGGTGGAAGCGTCGGCGTCGCGCGCCGGTTCCTTGGCGCCGCGTGCCGGAATCCGGCCGGATGGGGTCATGGGCCGGGGCTTGCCGTCCCGCGGGGAAAGGCCCCGGAAAGGGGCTGTGCTCGCTGTGCGGCGCCGCTGCCGCACCGTGTGGGTCAGCTGCAGGTCAGGTAGTTGTAGCCGGCGACCCGCTGGTTTCCCTTGCGGTCGTAGAAGGCGTAGTCGTTGTCGCCGTCACGGCTGACCAGGAAACTGTTCGTACTTCCGACGTACCGGTCAGGGCGGTTGTCGCCGGTCTCGTCGACGAGCCCGTATCCGGCCCGGCCGAACGTGTGTTTCCCCACGATCCCGTCTGCCGGTTGGTCGGCGGCGTAGGCCTTCTGCCACCTCACGGTCGCGGCCCTGGTGTCGTCACCGAAGACGCCGTCGATGTCGTCCCAGGCCAGGAGGTCGTACGACCACAGCACCTTCTGCCACAGGCACGTCGCGTTCGAGGAGGCGTGACGGGACGTGGACAGATAACCCTCGTCAGTCCAGTCGTCGACATATATGTCGCCGCCGCCGTGGACGAACGCCCGCCCGCTGAAGTCCCCGCTGGCCGATGCCGGCGAGGCGGACAGGATCAGTGCGGCGGTCACCGCGCCGGCCGTGCAACCGATGAAGCGGGCGGACGTCGACAGTCCCATGCGTTTCCTCCATGACTGCGGGCGGGCACACGGACCCGCGGTTCGCCCGGGTTTCCCGTGCGCGGCCCGGGACTTGACGCCGACGACTCTGCCACCCGCTGATCGGGCCGGTCATGCGCAAGGAGCGCCGGACCGTGCGCAAGGGGTGCCGGCTCGGTGGACCGGGTCCGTCAGGTCCTGCGCCGGAAGGCCGGCGGCAGCTCGGGGGGTTTGCGGGCGGGTTCTGCAGAGCCGGCGGGGACCGGGGCGGGGCCGGCCGCGAGCTTCGCCCGTGGTGATCGCCCCGGTGGCGGCGGGGGCGGGCAGCAGCGGCAGGGGGCCTGGACGCGGTGGCGGTGCAGGAGGGTCTCCGCTCGTGTCCGGACGTCGTCCCGTGTGCTGTCGAGCAGGGCCCGCAGGAGGCGGGGGGTGTGGCGCAGGGCGGTGAGGGCGGTGGCGCGTACGCCGGGGTCCGGGTCGTCGGCGAACGGCGGGAGCGCGTCGTCGGGCAGCGCCTTGAGCATGCGCAGCGCGGACAGGGCGCGGGCGCGGACCCTGGCGTGCGGGTGGTGGAGGAGGGGGTGCAGCAGGGCGGCGTCCTCGGGGTGTCCTTGTTCGGCGAGGCCGAGGACCGCGGTGGGGACGACGGTGGCCGGGTCGGCGCACAGGTCCTGGTAGTGGGTGCGCGGGTCGTGCCCCTGCGCGCGCAGGTGCCGGCACGCCGTCGCGCGCACGGTGTGGGAGAGGTCCGTCAGGTGGCGGGGCAGTTCGCCGCCGCGGCCTGCGGGGCGCAGGTGTCCCACGGCGGCGGCGCGCACGTAGGTGTCCCGGGCGCACAGCAGGCGGTCGAGGGCCGCGTGCGCTTTTGGGTGGGCGAGGGCGGCCGCGCAGGCGTGGCGCCGGATCTTGCGGTAGCGGTGGGTGGCGGCGAGCGTGGCGAGGTCGTCGACGCGCAGGAAGCCGGTCGTCACGGCGGTGGCGAGGGTGCCCAGGCGCAGGCCGTAGGCGGGGTCGGTCTCGAGGTGGGCGAGGAAGCGGGTTCGGGAGTCGTCGAGGACCGTCTGCCGGTTGGAGGCGAGCGCGAGGCGTATCGCGGTGCGTACGGCCAGCTCTCGCACGCCCTCGTCGCGGTCCTGCTCGGCCAGTGCCCACACCCGCTGCATGGCCGGCGTTCCGTACAGGGTGGCGGCCTCCAGGCCGGCCCGCCGGGACTGGCGGTCGCGGTGGGTCAGCAAGTGGGTGAGGGTCGTCTCGGGCAGGGCGTCGAGGCGCCCCAGGACGGCCTGGCGTGCCCGGGTTCCGTAGCGCCTGCGTGTGGCCACCAGGACGGCCAGGGTGGCCAGGTTCGCCAGCCGGGGCGGCGCTGGGGTGTCGGCGTCGCCGAGTACGCGGTCGAGGACGGTGCGGGCGAGGGTCCGCACCCGCTCGTCGGTGTCCGCGCTGCGGATCAGGACGAGCGGCAGGACGGAGTCGGGCAGCTGCCCCGCGTTGCCGAGGGCCAGCGCCGCCGCACGGACGCGGGGGTCGGCGTGACACAGGCACAGGGCGATCTCGGACTCGGTGGGCGGCAGGCTCCAGGACACGGCTGCGCTCCCGTCGGGGTTCTCCCGCCAGTACGGGGCCCGGCGCCAGTCCGCGATCTCCTGTGTGCTCACCGGCCACGGGCCGACGCGGGTCCGGGAGGCGGAGGCCGTCGTGCGGCCGCCGGACGCGTGGTCGTGGGTGGCCCGGTGGACGCGCCTGTCGAGCCGGATCCAGTCTTCGGCCTCCCCCGCCCCGATCGCGCACGTGACGCCCTTGCCGTGGAGCAGTCGCTCGCAGGGGGCGTAGAGCGCGGTGGGGCCGAGGTCGTACGTGGTCATGCGCGACTGTAGCCCGGTCGCCTGCCCCTCCCACCATTGGTTTTCCCCGGCAGGCGGGGCGGAGGGAGGGGAACGGCGGCCCCCGCCGGGGGATGTGGTTTTCCCCGGCAGGCGGGCGGAGGGAGGGGAACGGCGGCCCCCGCCCTTTTCCCCGGCAGGCGGGGCGGAGGGAGGGGAACGGCGGCCCCCGCCGGGGGATGGGCGGGGTGCGGGTTCGTGCACGGCAACGGGTGTGCCGGTCGCGGGCGGCTCAGCCGCAGGGCGGGGTCTCGCGGGTGGTGACAGTGGTGAGGGCGGCGAGGGTGGTGAGGGCTTCGGTGGCGGCGTGCCGTGTGCGTGGGGAGGTGTCGGTGGTGGCGAGCCGGGACAGGCGCTCGTGGGCGGGGCCGCTGTCAGGGGGGAGCTCGCCGGTGGCTTCCATCCAGGCGTGCAGGGCGGTCGCCGCCTGGTAGCGGACGGCCTCGTCCGGGTCGTCCAGGCCCGTGACGAAGCGCCGCAGGTCCTGCGGGGCGGTGTCGCCGTCGGCGTCCAGGAGCGACAGCGCGGCGGCCCGCACCTCCCCGTCCGGTGCCCTGTCGGCCAGCCGGCGCAGGCCGGGCAGCGCCTGGCCGAGGCCGCGGAGCGCGTTGCGGGTGGGCCAGGTGTCCTGCCCGGACTCCAGGTGCGCGGTCAGGGCCCAGGCCACCGTGTGGCGCTCCCACAGCCGCAGTCCGCGCTCCACCAGGACGCCCAGGGCGTCGAGCGCCCCGGTGCGCAGCGCCGGGTCCTCGTCGTCGAGGAGCGGCAGCAGCAGCCATACGGCGTCCCAGCCGCCGCCCTCCGCCACGGCCACGGCGGCGGCCGCCCGGACCGGGGCGGGCAGGGTGCCGTCGTCCAGCGCCGACCGCAGCCGCTCGGCCGCCCCTGGGGTGTCCAGGCGGCCCAGGGCGTGCGCGGCAGCCGGTCCGGCCACGGGGTCGGTCAGCCAGCGCAGCGCGGCAGCGGCCGCGCGCGGATCGCCGCGCCGGGCGGCGCCGCGGAGCAGGACCGCCGCGGTGTGCGGGTCGGGTTCGTCGTCCAGGGCCGCGGCCAGCGCGTCGCGGGCGGTGGCGGTGTCCACGCTCGCCAGGCGGGCGGCCACCGCGGTCCGCACCCGCGCCGAGGGATCCCGCAGCCCGGTGAGCAGGGAGTCGAGCAGGGCCCCGGTGCAGCGGGCGGGCACCATGGCCATGGCCTCGACGCGGGCGGCGCCCTCGCCTTCCCTGGCGGTGCGCAGCACGTGCGCTGCCACGGCCGGGTCGTCGGCGCACCGGTACAGCAGGGCGCGGGCAAGGCCGCGGACGGTGGGGTCCGGGTCGCCCAGCAGTCCGGCCACGGCCGCCGCGTCGCCGGGGACGCCCCGGGCGTGCAGGGCGGTCAGGGCGTTGATCCGCACGTGCCGGTCGGGATCGGTCAGCAGCCGCGCGAACGCGTCCGTGATCCGGGGTCCGTCGAGGCCGAGGCGTAGCGCGGCCAGCGACGCGCGGCGCCGCACCTGCGGGTCGCCGTCCGCCAGCAGCGCCGGCAGTGCCTCGGCGGCGGCCCCTCGCACCCGCGGCGAGCCGTCACCGCCCGCCAGCCGGGCCAGTCCCGCGGCGGCCGCCGCCCGCACCGCGGGTTCCGGGTCGCCGGCCGCCCGGGCGAGGACGGCGGCGTGCTCCGGGCGCCCGGTGCGTCCCAGGCCTTTGGCCGCCGCCGCGCGTCTGGCCGGGTCCGCCGCGCCGTGCAGCTCCCGCAGGAAGTACGCGATCTGATGCTCCGCCATGCCTGCCACCCCCTGTCGGGTAAGACGCGTCAGCCGCCGGAAGGTTGGCCTGCGGGCCGAGGCTCGGGGGCGGGTGGCTCGAGAACTCGGGGACTCGGGGACTCGGGGACTCGGGGACTCGGGGACTCGGGGGCCGAAGGCTGGGGATTGGGGGTTGGGGGTTGGGGAGGGCTGGGGGTGTGGCGCGGCCTCGGGGTGATGCCCGCCGCGCCGGCCGGGGGCGTACGGGGTGGGCGGGCGTGGGTGGGCGTGGGTGGGCGGGTCCTGGGGGCGGCCCCACCGCCGGTGCGGAGGCTGCCGCCATGGGCGGCGGCACGCCCCGGCAGAGTGTGCGGGCATGAAGAAGGCAACCAGGAAGACCTCGCGGGCCCGCCTTGCCACCGCCGCCGTGCTCGCTGCCGCGGTCGCCGCCACGACGCTCGCGCCGGGTGCCGCGGACGCCGGCCGGCGGGCGGCCGCGGCACCCGGGGACGGCCCGCTCGCCTCCCGGCAGCTCCAGCACGAGACGGACCGCGTCCTTGCCGAGGGCGGGTTCGTCGGCATCACGGTGCGGGTGCGCGACGGCGCCCGCACGGTGCACGCCCGAGCGGGCGAGGCGCAGTGGCGCACCGGCCGCCCCGTGCCGCGCGGGGCGCGGTTCAGGGTCGGCAGCGTCACCAAGACGTTCGTGGCCACCGTGGTGCTGCAACTCGTCGCCGAGGGCCGCCTGTCGCTGGACGACACCGTCGAGCGCCTGCTGCCGGGTGTGGTGCGCGGCAACGGCAACGACGGCCGCCTCATCACCGTCAGGAACCTGCTGCAGCACACCAGCAGCCTGCACGACTACGGCCCCGAGGAGGACAGCGGGGCCACCGCGGCCGACTTCGAGCGCACGAGGTTCGACCACTGGGAGCCCGGGCAGCTGGTCGCCGGCGCGCTGCGCCACCGGCCGGACTTCCCGCCCGCGCCGGCCGATGACCGCGAGCCCGACTGGAACTACTCCAACACCGGCTACGTCCTCGCCGGGATGATCATCGAAAAGGTCACCGGGCGGACCTGGGCCGAGGAGGTATGCGACCGCATCGTCCGCCCGCTCGGCCTGACCGGCACCTACGCCCCCGGCGACGACCCGTATCTGAAGCCGCCGTACGCCCGCACCTACCATCTGTTCCCCGGCTCGGACACCTGGACGGACACCACGGCCAGGAACCCCTCGCAGGTGGACGCGGCCGCTGCCCTGGTCAGCACCGAGCGCGACGCGGACCGTTTCTTCGCCGCCCTCCTCGGCGGGCGCCTGCTGCCTCCCGCCCAGCTCGCGCAGATGCGCCGGACCGTGTCCGTCGGCGAGGCCTTCCAACTCGGTTTCCCCGGCCTGCGCTACGGCCTGGGAGTGATGCGGCAGCCGCTGACGTGCGGCGGCGACACGTGGGGCCACGGGGGCGACCTGGAGGGGTTCACGGTGCGCACCGCTCTCACCGCGGACGGGCGCCGCTCGGTCGTCGTCGCCGCCAGCGGCACCGGCGGCGGCGAGGAGCGGCTGCTCGCCGCCGAGCGGGCCGTCCGCGGGCTCGTGGACCGCGTGCTGTGCACCCGTAGCGAATGACACCGCCGTGACCGGCCCCGTCAGCGGCCCCCGTCGCACGGGTCGCCGCCCGCGGGCACCGGCAGGGTGTCGGCCGCCAGGCAGGAGGAGTACACCCGCGACGGTGCGGGCCGCGGCTCGGCTGTCGTCGCGGCGTCCACGGCGATGAGCGCCGCGGCCGCGGCACACGTCAGCGCCGCCGCCACGGCAATCCCCGCGGCGCGGTTCACCGGTAGCCGTCCAAGTGGTCGCGCAGCTCGTCGTCGCAGTCCTCCGCGCCGGTGCGGACGCGCGTGAAGGCCAGCACGCCGCCCTCCTCCCCTGCCCGCTCGGCGGCCTTGGCCAGCTCCCTTTCGACGGCCGCGATGTAGGCGGCGCACTCGGCGCTGACAGGCTCGTGGGATGTGCCGGGGCTCGGACCGGGTGCCGGGGAGGCGTTCAGGGCGGCGGTGGCGGCCGTGCCGGCCGCGCACAGGACCGCCCACGCGGCCACCCACGTGCGGCGGATTCGGGGTAAGGGCTTGGGCATTGCGGCATCCTACGAGCGCCCCGGCGCGCTGCCGGAGGAAGGGTCCGCTCCCCCAGCCGCCGCCCCCAGCCGCCGCCCCCAGCCGCCGCCTCCCCCGCCCGCACCACTGAACCGCCGCACCGCGCGAACCGGGCGCACCGCGTGAACCGGGCGCACCGCGTGAACCGGGCGCACGTGCGCGGTCGGGCCCCGGCTCCCCCGATCCGGCTCACGCCCTGTCAGCCCGCGCGCCGTCGCAGTCAGTTGGCCGGGTGGTGTCCGCGCGCCGGGTGACGGCTCCCGGGCGCCGCTCTCCGGAGTGAACGGCCGGCCCTCGCCGTGTCCTTCCGGCCCGCCGCGACCGTTGAGCCGAATATGCGAAAGATCGTCCCTGTGCTGTCCGGGATGTCCGGCGGCGCGGCGGGCCGGCGGACGGGCTGAGCCGCTTCCATGTCCACGCATCCGCGCCGCGCGCTGGCCCTCGCGCTCCTTCTCCCGTGGTGTGCGGTGGCCGCCTGCACACGACCCGGGCCCCCGTCGCTGAGTGACGACGACACGGTCAGGGCCGCCCAGTTGCTGCTCACCGACCGCTGTCTGATCCGTCAGGGGCTCACCCCGCCGCGCCCTCACCGGCGTCCGTCCGACGCCGGGGAGCAGCGCCGGGTCAGTGACGCGTTGTTCGGGTCCGGACGGGCCGAGCTGTCCCTGACGCTGCCCGGCGGCCCCGAGGTCCGCCAGCACTCCGACGGCTGCCTGGCCCGCGCCCAGCAGCGCCTGTACGGCGACCAGGAGCGCTGGTTCCGCGCCTCGACCCTCGTCAACAACCTCAAGAGCAGGGCCCCGGAAGGCGAACGGACCGCCTACCGGGAGATGCGGGCGCATGCCGTCCGCACCGCCCGGACCATCCTCGAGTCCGCACACGAGAAAGGCACCGCACGATGAAGAAGCCCGCCCTCCTGGCCGCCGCGCTGCTGCTGGCCGCCGGCTCTGCCCTGGCCACCACCGCCACGGCCTCGGCCGCCGACTGCCCCAGCGGCCATTTCTGCGCCTGGGAGCACTCCGACTATCAGGGCCAGCGCGCCAACTGGCACGGTGACGACGGCTGGTGGGAGGGCCACATCGCCGACGCCGACTCCTCCTGGGCCAACCACGGCATCGAGGGCCCGGGCGTCCCCGCCTTCGTCCAGGTCTACGAAGACGCCTGGCAGGGCGGTGACATGACCATCTGTCTCGCCCCCGGCCAGGAGGTCCACTGGAACGGTGTCGCCAACGACCGCGGTGACTCCCACCGGTGGGCCATGGGCTGCTGAGGGCCCTTTTCGAGCGGCGGCCGGGGGCCGGCGGGTGGTGGCCCGCCGGCCCCCGCCCTCGTGTGCGGGCGGCCGGGGCGGTACGGGAATGCGCCATCGGGCGTGCCGGTCCTGTGGCGCGGCGCGGGGGGCCGGGGCGGTCCGGGGGGCGGCGTGGGGGTTCGGGCGCGGGACGCGGCGCCGGTGGCCCGGCGTCGCGGAGTTGCCTGTTGAACCGGGGGGTGGGAGGTGTGTGCGGGGCGGGGGCGGTGCGGCAGAGCGGAAATCAAGGGGCGCTGCACCGGCGGGAGTTAGTTTCCGGACACTGAAGGGGAACGGGGAACGGGTGATCTTCGATGGAGCTCCGGATATTAGGATCGATAGAACTCTGGACAGGCGACGCCCTGGCCGATCTCGGCCCCGCGCGGCAACGCAGCATCCTCGGTGTCCTGCTGGTCGATCCGGAACGTCCGGTGCCGTTGGAGTCCCTCGTCGACCGTGTGTGGGGGGACCGGCCGCCCGCGGGGGTCCGCAATGTCGTGCACACCTACATCACGCGGCTGCGGCGGGCGCTGGCCCGGGCGTCGGCGGGGCCGGGTGAGCCGATCGGCCTGGTGCGCACGCCGGCCGGTTACCGGGTCTCGGCCGATCCGGGTTCGGTGGACCTGGTGCGGTTTCGCCGGCTGCTCAAGAGCGCCCAGCGTGAGGGGCTGGGCGACCATGAGCGCAGCGCGCTGCTGCAGCAGGCGTTGCACATGTGGCGGGGGGACGCGCTCGGCGGTATGCAGAGCGACTGGGCGGCGCGGCTGCGGGAGACGCTGCGGCAGCTGCACCACGAGGCGCTCAGTCAGTGGGCGGACGCCGAGATCCGGCTGGAGCGTCCCGGTGCCGTCCTCGCGGAGCTGCGGGCGGCGCTGCTGACCGATCCGCTCTCCGAGCAGCTGTGTGAGCGTTTGATGCTCGCGCTGTATCTGGAGGGGCGCAGCGTCGACGCGCTGGAGTACTACCAGTCGATGCGCCGGCTGATCGCCAAGGAGCTGGGCACGGATCCGTCGCGGCGGCTTCAGCGGCTGTACGAAACGATTCTGCGCGGTGAGGAGGCCGATCCCGCGCCGCCGCCGGAGCGCGGGGGCGGCGAGCCGCACGGGGCGGTCACGCACGGCGTGGGCACGTTCCAGGTCACGGCTCCCGCCCGGTCCGCTGCGCCCGCCGTGCAGGTTCCGCCAGTTCCGCAGATGCTGCCGCTGGACCTGCCGGACTTCACGGGGCGGGCGCGGGAGATGGAGGTGGTGCAGCGGTCGCTGACGCAGCCCAGTGGTGCGCAGCCGCCCGCGGTGGTGCTGGTCGGCGGTGGCGGTGTCGGAAAGACCGCGCTGGCCGTGCGTCTGGGGCACCGGCTGCGGTCGGCCTTCCCCGACGGGCAGCTGTACGCTGCGCTGCGCGGCAGCGGTGCCCGGCCGGCGGATCCGCACGCGGTGCTGGGCCGGCTGCTGCGGGTGCTGGGGACGGATCCCGACCGGCTGCCGGCCGATCCGGACGAGCGGGCCGAGGTGTACCGGCTGGCGCTGGCGGGGCGTCAGCTGCTGCTCACGCTCGACGACGCGGTCGACGACGAGCAGGTGCAGCCGCTGCTGCCGGGCAGTGCGGACACTGCGGTGCTGATCACGAGCAGGGGACGGCTCAGTACGCCGCTGGGTGCGCGGGTGCTGCAGCTGCCGGATCTGCCGCACAGTCACAGTGTGCGGCTGCTGGCCCGGATGCTGGGTGCGGAGCGGGTCAGCCGGGAGCCGGCCGCGGCGGCCGCGATCGCGCGGTACTGCGGTGGGCTGCCGCTGGCTCTGCGGGCCGCGGCGGTGCGGCTGAACACCCGTCCGCACTGGTCGCTGAGCCGGTACGCGGAGCGGCTGAGCGACGAGGGGCGGCGGCTGGACGAGCTGGCGCACAGCTCGCTGAGTGTGCGGGCCAGTTTCGCGGTGTCGTACAACGCACTGCCCGAGGACGCCCGTGAGGCGCTGCGGTGCCTGGCCCATCTGCCGGCGGCCGAGTTCGACGCCCATCTGGCCTGTCCGGTGCTGGGCAAGGACTTCGCGACCGTGGAGGACGCCTGCGAGCAGCTGGTGGAGGCGCATTTCCTGAGCGTGGCCGCGCCCGCGGTGGGTGATCTTCCCACGCGTTACCGCCTGGACGGGCTGCAGCGCGCTTTCGCGCAGGAGCTGGGTTCGGGCCGGGCGGGTGCGCTCGGCGACGCGGTGCAGCTGTCGTCGTGAGGCGGCCGGCACACGGCCGGGTGCGGGCCCGCAAAGGGCCGCTGATCGCGTCGGTGTGCACGCCGCCGCCCGCGTGACCGTCTTCTCGCCGCCGTCGTCCGGCCTGGGTCGTGGCGTGCCGGTGCCGCCGGCGGTGGCGGGCTGCCCGGAGCCTGGGTGCCGGCGGCGGCCGTCGCCGGATGCGGACCGGCCGGGCGGGCGGTGACCGTGGGTGTGCGTGCCCGCCGTAGCGCGGGGGGTCGCGGCCGTGCCGGCGGCGGTTGTCGCGGGATGCGGGCCGGCCTCGCGGGCGGTGACCGTGGGTGTGCATGCCCGCCGTAGCGCGGGGGTCGCGGCCGTGCCGGCTGCGGTTGTCGCGGGATGCGGGCCGGCCTCGCGGGCGGTGACCGTGGGTGTGCGTGCCCGCCGTAGCGCGGGTGGTCGCGGCCGTGCGGGCGGTGGCCGCCGCGGGCCTGCTCGGCGGGTGCGACCTGGGAATACACCCGCGGTCAAGAAGCCCTCCAGTCCCGCGCCCATGGGGGTGCCGGAGAGTCATGGGCGAAGCCACTTGAAGCGAGAGGGCAGGAAGGAGTGAGACCGTCATGACGCCTCCGGACACTCCCCAGGCCGTACTGCCGGACCTCGGCAGGACCGACACGGAACTGCGGCCGCCGGCACCGGCGCGCGCACCCACGATGGCCGAACTGGCCAGCGAGCTCACCACCCGCAGGGCGCAGGCCCACTTCGGGCACGACCCGGACGCCGAGACCCGTCACCTCTCCAAGGGCAAGCTGCTGGCCCGCCAGCGCATCGAGATGCTGCTCGACCCGGGCACGTTCACCGAGCTGGGGCTGTTCGCCGAGCACCGTGCGGTGGGCTTCGGCATGGAGGACTCGCATCCCGAGGGCGACGGTGTGATCACGGGCTGGGGTGAGGTCGACGGCCGTACGGTCTTCGTCTTCGCGCATGACGCCCGGGTGCGCGGCGGGGCGCTCGGTGCGACGTTCGCCGCGAAGATCCACCAGCTGCTCGATTTCGCCGACTCCGTCGGTGCCCCGGTCATCGGTCTCAACGACGGCGGCGGCGCCCGGATCCAGGAGGGCATCGACGCGCTGGCCGGGTTCGGCAAGCTGTTCGCCCGTAACGTGCGGGCCTCGGGTGTGGTGCCGCAGATCAGTGTCGTGCTCGGCTCGTGCGCGGGCGGCGCCGTCTACTCGCCGGCGCTGACCGACTTCACGTTCATGGTCGAGGGCATGGCCAACATGTTCATCACCGGGCCGGACGTGGTGCAGGCGGTGACCGGCGAGAAGGTCACGCAGGAGGAGCTGGGCGGCGCGTACACGCACGGCACCCGTACCGGGGTGGCGAGTTTCGTGGCCGCGGACGAGGAGTCCTGCTTCGAGGGCGTGCGCGAGCTGCTGTCGTATCTGCCGTCGAACAACGCCGAGACGGCGCCGTACAGCAGGCCGCTGGACGATCCGGACCGGCGGTGCGAGGAGCTGCTGCGGCTGGTGCCGGTCGACGACCGCACGCCGTACGACATCAGGACGGTCATCGACCACATCGTCGACGACGGCGACTACCTGGAGATCCAGGAGGGGTGGGCGCCCAACATCGTGTGTGTGCTGGCCCGGCTGGACGGTCATCCGGTGGGCATCGTGGGCAACCAGCCCGCCGCGATGGCGGGGGTGCTGGACATCGACTCCTCGGAGAAGGCCGCCCGGTTCGTGCGCACCTGCGACGCGTTCAACATTCCGCTGGTGACGCTGGTGGACGTGCCGGGGTTCATGCCCGGCACCGACCAGGAGCACAACGCGATCATCCGGCGCGGCGCGAAGCTGCTGTACGCCTACTGTGAGGCGACCGTGCCGCGGGTGCAGGTCATCCTGCGCAAGGCGTTCGGCGGCGCGTACATCGTGATGGACTCCAAGTCGATCGGGTCGGACCTGTCGTTCGCCTGGCCGTCGAACCAGACGGCCGTGATGGGCGCGGACGGGGCGGCCAACATCATCTTCCGCCGGCAGCTGCGGGCGGCGGCGGAGCCGGAGAAGCTGCGCCGGGAGCTGATCGCCGAGTACACCGAGCAGCTGATGAATCCCTTCGTGGCCGCGCAGCGCGGGCACGTCGACGACGTGATCGATCCGGCGGACACGCGGCGGGTGCTGATCAAGTCGCTGGAGATGCTGCGCACCAAGCGGGCCCGGCAGCCCGTCCGCAAGCACGGGAACGAGCCGCTGTGAGCGCGCCCGGGGCCGCGGTGCTCAGGGTGGTGCGGGGGGATCCCACACCGGAGGAACTGGCCGGGCTGCTGGCCGTGTTCGCCGCGCTGCGCGCCGTGGGTGAGGCGCAGCCGGACGCGGCGCCGCCGGCCGGGCGGCGCGGGTGGGGGCGGCCGGGCGGCTGGCAGCGCCTGGAGCCCGCCGTCGCACCGGACGCGGCCGGCTGGCAGCGCTCCGGCGCACGAACCGACGAGAGGACTGGCTGATGACCGGTTGGACCGGGTCTGGCAGCGGTGGTACGACGGCCGGCTGTCTGGCCATGTTTCCCGGGCAGGGCTCGCAGCGGGCGGGCATGGCCCGGCATCTGCTGGACGCCCACGCCCCGGCGCGGCGGGTGTTCGCGCGGGCCGACGAGATCCTTGGTCTGCCGCTGTCGCGGATCTGTGTGAGCGGCACCGCCGGGGAGCTCGCCCGCACCGAGATCACCCAGCCCGCGATCGTCACCACCAGTCTCGCCGTCTGGGAGGTGCTGCGGTCGGCCGGCTACCGGCCGGCGGCGGCCGCGGGCCACAGTCTGGGCGAGTTCGCGGCGCTGGTGGCCGCCGGCGTGCTGTCCCTGGAGTCGGCGCTCCAGCTGGTGCGGCTGCGCGGCCGGCTGATGGGTGAGGTGGCGCGCGAGGTGCCCGGCGCGATGGCGGCCGTGCTCGGTCTTGCCGCGCAGGAGGTGGCGGCCGTCTGCGACAGCGCCCAGGCTCTCGGGCTGGGGCTGGTGCAGGTCGCCAACTACAACGAGCCGCTGCAGACGGTCGTCTCGGGTCACGCGGACGCTGTCGAGGTGGCCGGCAAGGCGGCGCTGGCCGCCGGCGCCGACCAGGTCGTGCCGCTGGACGTGGGGGCGCCGTTCCACTGCTCGCTGATGTCGGCGGTGGAGGAGGAGTTCACCGAGGCGCTCGCCGCCCACCGGTTCGCCGATCCCGTCCTGCCGGTGATCAGTTCGGTCACCGGCGGCTATGTCACCACCGGTGAGGAGGCGCGGCGGCTGCTGCGGCGTCAGCTCACCGGGCCGGTGCGCTGGGTTCAGGTGCTGCGCACGGCCGCCCGGCATCCGGTGGACGCCTACACCGAGATCGGGCCCGGCCGGGTGCTCAGCGGGCTGGCCCGCCGCACGCTCGGGGAGGTCGGCACCCGCTCCACCGGAGACCCGCGCCGGCTCGCGGCGCTGCTGGGCGGACCGGCGCCGCGACAGCGGCCGGAGCCGGTGGCGTCCTGACACCGCGCGGACCGGCCCGTACTCCTTGGTCCGCGCATCTGGCAGCAATTTCAACGAAAGGGTTAAGGACACATGTCGTACGACGGTAAAGACTTCGGCACCATCGTCCAGGAGGCGGTCGCGGACGCGCTCGGCATCGACATCGAGGAGGCCGTGCCCGAGGCGACGCTGCTGGGCGATCTGGACGCGGAGTCGATCGACCTGCTCGACGTCCTGTTCCGCATCGAGAAGGCGGCGGACGTGAAGATCAAGGTGTCGGACATCGCGGAGCTGCTCCAGGGCGGGATACCCGACGAGGAGTTCGCCGACGAGAACGACATCATCAACGAGGTCGGCCTGGCGCAGCTGAAGAGGTCGCTGCCGCAGATCGACGTGCAGGAGCTGGCCGGCAAGCTCACGGCGGACGATGTGCTGTCCCTGTTCACCGTGCAGAACCTGACCGACCTGGTGACCGAGCGTGCCGCCCTCGCCGCGGCCGCTGCGTGAGCGGGGCGCGGGGCGGTCACCGGACGGCTCCGCCCCGCCGCCGCTGCGGGTGCGGACCGGCATGGACCTGGCCGAGGTGTCGCGGGTCGAGGAGCTGATGGACTCCCAGCCCGAGCTGCGCGAGCGGGTGTTCACCGCTCGTGAGCTGGCCTACTGCTACCGGCGCAAGCGGGCCGGTGAGCATCTGGCCGGCCGCTGGGCGGCCAAGGAGGCCGTGCTCAAGAGCCTGGGGACCGGGATGGGCGCGGGCATGGAGTGGACGGACATCGAGGTCGTCAACGACCGCGCCGGACGTCCCCGGGTGCGGCTGTACGGCGAGGTGGAGAGGGTCGCGCGGTCTCTCGGGATGCACTACATCGACCTGTCCCTGAGCCACAGCGCCGGTCTCGCCGTCGCCCACGCCGTCATGGTGTGCCAGCCCGCCGCACCCGCCCCCACCACCTACACGACAGAAGGAGACGAACGGCATGAGGCCTGACGAGACGGCGGTGTCGCGATGAGCCGCAGGGTGGTCGTCACCGGCGTGGGCGCCGTCACGCCGCTGGGCAACGACGCGCCGAGCACCTGGCGGGGACTGGTCGAGGGGCGCAGCGGGGTGGGCCGGCTGACCACGATCGACACCACCGGCTTCGACGTGACGATCGCCGGCGAGGTCAAGGGGTTCCGGCTGCAGGACGCGGTGCCCGGCTCGGTGGGGCTGCGTCATCTGCTGCGGCCGGGCACCTTCGGTGTGGGCGCGGCGTGGGAGGCGCTGCGCGACGCGGGGGTGGATGAGGACACCTACGACGGCGCGGACATGGGTGTGGCCATGGGCGCGTGTGTGGACCGGCCGGATCTGCAGTGGCTGGTGGATGTCGGCGCGCTGCGCGATCGCACGGGCCGGGCCGACGCGTTCTCGGCGTACGCGCCGTCGGACGCGCTGGCCTACAGCCAGAACATCGCCTCGGCGGCGATGGCGCGGATGGTCGACGCGACCGGTCCGATGCTGGGTGTGTCCACCGCCTGCTCGGCTTCCGGGCACGCGGTCGGTGAGGCGTTCCGCACGCTGCAGGAGGGTGATGCCACGCTCATGCTCGCGGGTGGCTACGACTCGCTGACGACCTGGCTGGACGTGCTGTGCTTCGGCCTGCTGGGGGCGCTGACGAAGGAGTACAACGACGATCCGCAGCGGGCCAGCCGTCCCTTCGACGACAAGCGCTCCGGGTTCGTCCTGGGCGAGGGCGGTGTCGTGCTCGTGCTGGAGGAGCTGGAGGCGGCCCGCGCCCGCGGGGCGCGGATTCTCGCCGAGGTCATGGGTTACGGCACCAGTCTGAACGCGTGGCGGATGACGGACTCGCCGCCGGACGGCAGCGGTGCCATCGAGTCCATCGAGGCGTCGATCGCGGACGCCGGCCTGGAGCCGGGTGACATCGACTATGTGGTGGCGCACGGCACCAGCACCCCGGGCAACGACCTGTCGGAGACCACGGCGATCAAGAAGGTGTTCGGTGATGCCGCCGAGCGGCTGGTGATCAGTTCGCCGAAGTCGATGACCGGTCATCTCACGGCGGCGTCCGCGGCGCTGAGCCTGCTCACCGCGATCGGGGCGATCAACCACGGTGTGGTGCCGCCGACCATCAACCAGGAGACGCCCGACCGGCGGCTGGGCCTCGACTTCGTGCCGAACACGGCGCGCCGGCGCGAGGTGCGTCACGCCCTCGTCAACGCGTTCGCTTTCGGCGGCACCAACGTCGGGCTGGTCGTGGGCCGTTACGAGGAGGCGCGATGACGACCGGGCAGCGACACGAAGGAGCGCCGGTGAGCGGTGGACGTCAGGTCGTCGTCAGCGGCATCGGTCTGCTGACCGCGCTGGGCGAGGGCGCGGAGGCCAACTGGAAGGCGCTGGTGGCCGGCGAGTGCGGCATCGGCCCGATCCGGGCATACGATCCGGCGCCGCTGCAGACCCGGCTGGGCGGGGAGATCGCCGAGTTCGACGCCACGCGGTTCGCCACCAGGCGCCAGCTGCGCACCGTCAACCGCGGTGACCGTCTGGCGCTGGCCGCCGCCCGGCTCGCCCTCGACGACGCGGGCCTGCCGCACAAGCAGGCCGGTGGCGACGAGCTCGGGCACCGGGCGGGCCTGTATCTGGGCGGCAACAAGTCGCTGGGCCGCATGGAGCAGCTGATCGAGGAACTGAAGGTGATCCGCCGCCCGGACGGCACGGCCGACCTGGCACACCTGGCCCGGCACGGTGACGCGATCATGCCGCCGCTGTTCTTCGTCGAGGGGCTGCCGGCCGGTGCGGTGTTCAACATCTCGCAGACGTACGGCATCAGGGGTTCGAGCACCTTCTTCGCGGGTTACGCGGACGCCGGTGCCAGCGCGATCGGCCGGGCCATGCGCGCGGTGCGCCGCGGGGACGCGGACGTGGCGATCGCGGGCGGCTACGACGACGCCACCAGCTGGTGGTCGATGACGCTGCTGGACCGGCTCGGCATCCTGACCACCCGCAACGAGCGCGGGCAGGAGGCGTACCGGCCCTATGACCGTGAGCGCAGCGGCGGGCTGCCCGGTGAGGGGGCCGCGCTGCTGGTGCTGGAGGAGAAGCAGGCGGCGCTGCGCCGTGGTGCCCGTATCTACGCCGAGCTGACCGGCTACGGCGCCGGCCATGACGCCCGTACGCCGCCGGCGGCGGATGCCGAGGGCCGTGGTCTGGCGCGGGCGGTGCGGCGTTCGCTGCAGGACGCCCGGCTGGCCGCCGGTGACCTCGGGTATGTCGCGTCGGACGGTTCGGGGACGCGGTCGGGGGACGCGGGTGAGGCGATCGCGTTGCGCGGGGTGCTGGGCGGGGCCGTGTCGTCGGTGGCGGTCAGCACGCCCAAGCCGCAGACCGGGCATCTGGTGGGCGGGGCGGGGGCGCTGAACGCCGCCGTGTGCGCGCTGGCGCTGCACCACGGGGTGGTGCCCGCGACCCTCAATCTGGACCGGCCCGATCCGGTGTGCGCTTTGGACCATGTCCGCGGTGGTGCCCGCGAGAGCAGGCCGTCGCATGCGATGGCGCTGGCCCGGGGCATCGAGGGGCAGGCCGTGGCGCTGACTTTGTCCAGGCCCGTGTGAGCGGCCGAGGGGCCCTGTCGAACAGAAGGAAGCAGACGCATGAGTGACGTTCGCAGCCAGGGGGCCGGTGTGGTGATCGCCGCGGTGGGTGCGATCACCCCGCACGGCACCTCGGCCGAGGCCCTGTGGGAGGGGGTGCGCGCCGGGCGGGTGGCGATCGCGCCCGTGCGCCGCCTGTCCATGGACCACTACCAGACCACCCTGGGCGGTGAGGTGGCCGAGGCGCCCCGGCCCGGGTACGCGTACGCCGCGCCGGGCGGCAGCCGTGACTTCTCCATCGACTTCGCGCTGGCCGCCGCCGAGGAGGCCATGGCCGGTTCGGGTCTGCGGGTCGGCACCGACATCCCGGCCGAGCGCTGGGGGGTCGCCTACGGCACCTGCCACGGCGGCTGGCGCAGTGCCGAGCTGGCTTTGCGGGAGGTGCACGAGGGCCGCAGTCCCGACTGGCGCCGCTACACGTTCGTGCCGCCGCAGGCGGGCGCGGAGGCGCTGTCGGCGGCGTTCGGCCTCAAGGGGCCGGTGTTCAGTGTGAACACGGCCTGTGCCGCCAGCGCGCACGCGCTCGCCCACGCCCTGGAGGTGATCCGCTCGGGTGCGGCCGACGCGATGCTCGTCGGCGGCAGCGACGCGTTCACCGAGTCGGCGTTCGCCGGGTTCAGCAGTCTGTGGTCGCTCTCCCCGCAGCCGGCGGCTCCGTATTCCAAGGACCGTTCGGGTCTGACCCTGGGTGAGGGCAGCGGGATGCTGGTGCTTTTGTCGCGGCGGGTGGCCGAGCGCACCGGCGCCCCGGTCGTCGCCGAGGTGCTGGGCTACGGCCTGTCCGCCGACGGCCACCACCCCACCGCGCCGCACCCCGAGGGTGAGGGCGCGGCGCGGGCGATCCGGGCGGCCCTGGACTCCTCGGGGCTGGTCGCGGACGACATCCGGTACGTCAACGGGCACGGTACGGGCACGCAGAAGAACGACTCGGCGGAGAGCAACGCCGTGCGCGCGGCGCTGGGTGCGGCGGCCGAGAAGATCTCGCTGTCCAGCACCAAGTCGATGATCGGTCATCTGCTCGGCGCGGCCGGGGCGGTGGAGGGGATCGTCACGGCGCTGGCCCTGCGCGACCAGGTGGCGCCGCCGACGGCGTCCTTCACCGGGGCGGACCCGCAGTGCGGTCTGGACCCGGTGGCGGGGACGGGCCGTCCGATGGTGCTGGAGACGGCGCTGTCCAACAACTTCGGGTTCGCCGGCGCCAACGCCACCATCGCCTTCGCCCGGCCGGGCGGGCGGGGTGCGCCGCCGCCGGCCGCCGGCCCGGACGATGTCGTGGTGACCGGGCTGGGGGTGATCACCTCGGCCGGTGAGGGGCCGGAGGCGCTGTGGGAGGCGTACGCGGCAGGGCGCCGGCAGGGTGTGCCGGAGAACAGCTTGCGCGTGGCGCGGGTGGAGTTCGACCGTTCGGTGGCGGGCACGCCCCGGGAGCGGCGGCGCATGGACAAGGTGTCCCAGCTCGCCATCGCCTCGTGCCGGGCCGCCCTGGACGCCGCGGGGGCGGACAGGGACGCGGCGGCCGTCGCCGCGACCGGTGTGGTGCTCGGCACCGCGATCGGGCCGATGGAGAGCGGTGAGCGGTTCACCGTGCCGGTGCTGCGCGAGGGCGTGCAGGAAGCGAACCCGGCGGTGTTCACGAACACCGTGTACAACGGTGCGGCCGGTCATGTGGCCATGGCTCTGGGCACGAAGGGGCCGACGTCGACGCTGACGTCGGGGCACGCGGCCGGTGCCGCCGCCCTGTCGGTGGCCTACGACATGCTGCGTGCCGGGCGCGTGGAGCGGGTGCTGGTGCCGGCGGTCGAGGCGTTCTCCGCCGCCACGCTGGCCGCCTACGAGAGTATCCCGCTGTTCGGTTCGGCGTCCGGGCGCCGCTACACGCTCGCGGAGGCGGGCATCGCGCTGCTGCTGGAGCGGCGGTCGAGTGCCGAGCGGCGCGGCGCGCCGGTCCACGCCGTGGTGCTGGGGCATGCGACCGCGTCGGACGCGTGCGGCATCGGCCGCTGGGATGCGGCGGGTGAGGGCGTGGAGCGGGCGATGCGCGGGGCGCTGCGCGCTGCCGGGCTGCGGCCGCGGCAGGTGGCGGCGGTCTGGGCGAGCGCGGCGGGTCTGGCTGCCGCCGACCGTCCCGAACAGGCCGCTCTTGCCCGGGTGTTCGGTGCGGGCGGGGTGCGCGTCGAGGCTCCCAAGCGGGTGCTCGGCGAGCCGGCCGGTGCGGGCGCCCAGCTGGCGGCGGTGCTCGCGGTCGGCGCCTGGCGCGCGGGCGGGGACCTGCGCCCGGTCCTGGTGAACAGCTCGTCCCTGGGCGGCACGCACACCTCGCTGGTGCTGTCCCCTGTCCCTGTGCCCGTAACGGAGTGAGGCCGATGACCACCGCCTATGACGTGAAGATCCTTTCGACCGGTGCGTATGTGCCCGGTGAGCCGCTGGACAACGCCACGCTGGAGAAGTTCGTCGGGCCGCTGCCGGACGATGTGCTGGAGGGCATCCAGGTCAAGACCCGGTACTGGATGATCGACCCGGTCACGGGTGAGCACCGCATCAACAACAGCCGGATGGCCGAGCGTGCCTCCCGGCAGGCGCTGGAGCGGGCCGGTGTGGAGGTCGGTGAGCTGGACCTGATCGTGGTGTGCACGGCGACGCCGGAGTACACGCTGCCCAACGTGGCCACCACGCTGCAGCATTACCTGGGTCTGGAGAGCGTCGCCGCGGTCGAGATCCGCGGGGCGTGCGCGGGCTGGGTGCAGGCGCTGGACGTGGCGCGGCGGCAGCTGGCCGACGGGACGGCGCGTACCGCCCTGGTGGTGGGCAGCGAGGCCGGGTCGCCGGTGCTGGCGCCGCATTTCCTGGGCAAGGACCCGGCGCGGGTGCGGATGCGGGACCGGCTGATGCTGTACACGTTCGGGGACGGTGCGGGGGCCGTGGTGATGCGGGCGGAGCCCGCGGGCGACAGCTCCGGCGGTGCGGGCAATCCGGGGGGCGGGTTCGCTTTCGTCAACGCGTGCGTGGGCGGGCTGCGCAAGCCCGGTATGGAGATCATCGGGGGCGGTACGGATGTGCCGCAGGCGGAGCAGCTGCGGCGGCGCCAGCTGATCCAGATGAAGATCGACGTGCCCGGCACCTCGACGTTCGGTCCGCAGGTGTTCGTCCGGGCGATCAGGGAGATGGCCCGCAAGGACGGCCGGGCGCTCGGGGAGTTCGACGCGATCGTGCTGCCGGAGGGCAACGCGGAGTACTTCGCCGACGAGTTCGCCTCCGCCGGGCTGTCGCAGGAGGACATCGAGGCGCTCGACGGGCTGATCGTGGAGAACCTGGCCGAGGTGGGGGCGACCGGTTCGGCCGCGGTGCCGCTGTCGCTGGACGCGGGCTGGACGTCGGGGCGGATCGGGCCCGGCGACCGGATCGTGCTGCTCGGCATCGAGGCCAGCCGGTATGTGTACACCGGGCTGTCGCTGACCTGGCAGGCGCCGCTGCCGGCCTGAACGGCCGTCTGTTTTTTCCCCCTTTTTTCCGCTCGCCGCCCCGGCTTCGGGGCCGCGGCTTCTCGAAAGGCATTGACGTGGCAATCAAGCACCGCAAGCTGGGCACGGCCGCGCTGGAGGTCTCCGCGCAGGGCCTGGGCTGCATGGGCATGACGTTCGGGTACGGCGACGTGGACGAGGCCGAGGCCCGGGCCACCATCGACCGGGCGCTGGAGCTCGGCGTGACGTTGCTGGACACCGCCGACATGTACGGCCCGTACACCAACGAGGAGCTGATCGGGCGGGCCGTGGCCGGGCGGCGCGAGAAGGTGGTCCTGGCCTCCAAGGTGGGCAACGAGGTCGTCGACGGCCGGCTCACCTGGCGGATCAACGGCCGCCCGGAGTACATCCGCCGCTCCATCGAGGGCACGCTGCGCCGTCTGGGCACCGACCACCTCGACCTGTACTACCTGCACCGCGTCGACCCGGACGTGCCGGTGGAGGAGAGCTTCGGGGCGCTCGCCGAGCTCGTCCAGGCCGGGCTCGTGCGGCATCTGGGGATCTCCGAGGCGGGGCCGGCGACCATCCGGCGCGCGCACGCGGTGCATCCGCTGACGGCCGTGCAGACCGAGTACTCGCTGTTCACCCGGGATGTCGAGGTCAACGGCGTGCTGGAGACGGTGCGGGAGCTGGGGATCGGCTTCGTGGCCTACAGCCCGCTGGGCCGCGGCTTCCTCACCGGCACGATCCGTGACACCGCCGACATTCCCGCGGGCCTGGACTTCCGGCGTATCGCCCCGCGTTTCAAGGACGAGAACATCCGCCGCAACCTGCCGGTCGTCGACCAGCTCAGTGATCTGGCGGCCGCGGCCGGCACCACGGTCACGCGCCTGGCGCTGGCCTGGGTGCTCTCCCGCGGCGAGGACGTCGTCGCCATCCCCGGCACCAAGCGGCGCACCTACCTGGAGGAGAACCTGTCCGCGTCCGACGTGCGCCTCTCCCCCGACGTGCTGGCCGCGATCGACACCATCGCCCCTTACGGCGTGACCGCCGGCAACCGGTACCCGGACGCCGAGATGGCCTCGCTGAGCCGCTGAAGCCCCCCCCCCGCTCCCCTGCCCTGCCCTCGGCCGTCCGACCTCGACCCTTTGGGAGAACCGACATGTCCGCCCCCACGCCTCGCCCCGTACGCCGCGTTCTCATCGCCGGCGGCGGGATCGGCGGCATCGCCACCGCGCTGGCCCTGCAGCAGCAGGGCATCGACTGCGTCGTCTTCGAACGCGCGCCCCAGCTGCGCGACGGCGGCGCCGGACTGCACATCTGGACCAACGGCATGCTCGCCCTGGCCCGTCTGGGGGTGGCCGACCAGGTCGCCCGGATCGCGCCCGCCCAGTCCGCGTGCCACTTCGCGACCTCGGCCGGCCGGCCCATCGGCACCTGGCCGGTGGGCGAGTTCGTCGAGCGCTACGGGCAGGCCACGGTCGCCATCGGCCGCTCCGACCTGCACGGCATCCTGCGTGACGCCGTGAGCGCGCCGGTCGTCACCGGCGCGGAGGTCACCGGCTACACCGAGCACGAGGACGGTGTCAGCCTGCACTTCGCCGACGGCACCAGCGCGGAGGGCGACCTGCTGATCGGCGCCGACGGCATCCGCTCCGCGGTGCGCGCCCAGCTGCTGGGCCCGCAGCCTCCCGACTACACCGGCTACATCGCCTGGCGCGGCCACGCCCGGATGAGTGCCGAGGAGATCCCGCCGGGCACGTTCACGGCCCTGTTCGGCCAGGGCACCCGCTTCACGTACTACGACATCGCGCCCGGCGTCGTGCACTGGATGAGTGTCGCCGACGGGCCCGCCGGCGGCCGCGACGAGGGCACGCCCGAGCAGACCCTGCAGATGCTGCGTGAGCGGCACGCCGGCTGGACCGGGCCGGTGCGGCGCATCCTGGACGCCACCGTGCCGGAGAGCATCCTGCGCGGCGACGTCATGGACCGCAAGCCCGACGCCGTCTGGGGGCGGGGCCGGGTCACCCTGCTCGGCGACGCCGCCCACGCCATGAGCTTCAACATCGGGCAGGGCGCCTGCCAGGCCATCGAGGACGCCCTCGTCCTGGCCGGGCACCTCGCCGCGCCCGGCACCGACGCCGTGCGGGCCCTGCGCGTCTACGAGGCCGAACGCCAGGAGCGCACCCGGCCGATGCAGCTGCTGGCACACCGCATCGGCGTGCTCGGCTCGCTGCACAACCCGGCCGCGGTCTGGCTGCGCGACCGGGTGATGGGACTGGCCTGGAACCGCATCTTCCACTCCACCGAACGTGATCACGTCGCCTACGGCACGCGGTGGACGTCCGGCGCCGGCGCCACCGCCGCCTGACCGGGCCGCACCCGCCCGCACCCGCCCGTACTCGCCCATGATGAGAGGACTGCTGTTGTGACCACTGCGCCCACCAACCCGGCACAAGCACTGTGGGAAAGCGCCGGGGAACGGAACAAGGCGACCATCCGGCGCGTCTTCACCGAGTTCGTCAACCAGGGCGACGCCTCGGTCGTGGACGAGTGCTACCGGCCCGACATCGTCGACCACGCGGGCCTGCCCGGCGCGCCCGAGGGCGCCGAAGGCGTGAAGTACACCATCGCCGGGCTGCGTGAGGCGTTCCCCGACTTCCACGTCACCATCGAGGACATCAGCGCCCACGACGACATGGTCGTCATCCACAACACCTGGCGCGGCACCCACCTGGGCGAACTGCTCGGCATGGCGCCCACCGGCCGTTCGTTCCTGTCCGTCGGCATCGTCATCTGGCGGTTCGACGAGGAGGGCCGGATCGCCGAACGCTGGGAGCACGGCGTGTCGTCCAACATGTTCGCCGCGCTCGGCATGCGGATGCTGGCGCCGCGCAAGGGCCGCCGGCGCACCGCGGAAGGGGTGCGGTCGGTGACGCGGACCGTGCCGCTGAAGTCCGGCAAGCCGGCGGCCTGGCAGCGGCTGACCGCCGAGCTGGAGGGGCCGCGCCGGCGCGAGTACGAGGCCTCCAGGCGCCGGCTGGGCATCACCAGCGAGGTGCTGCGCATCGACCCGCGGCCCGACCAGGACCATGTGATCGTGCACTTCGAGACCGCCGACCCGGAGCGCACCAGGAAGCGCTGGCTGGAGTCGACGGACCCCTTCGACCGGTGGCTGCGCGAGCAGATCCTCGACATCCACGGCGAGGACCCCTGGGCCGGGCCCGCCACCTCCTGCGAGCAGGCCGGCTGGGCCTGGACGGCACCGCCGCGGCTCACCGCCGGCCGGCCCGACGGATCGAACTGAGCGGCACGCGGTCTGCCGACCCGGACTCGAGCCGTCTTCCAGACGCGGTCGGCAGACTCAGGTCATCCCCCCACCGCCCCGACCGACGGGCCCGCGCCGTACTTCCCCCGGCGGCGCGGGCCCGTCCTCTCTCCCGCTCATTGCCCGTCGACCGGCGACCGCGCACCGCCGGCGGCGTACTCGCCACAGCGGACCCGCTCGTGCTCGTGCCACGCATCCGGCCCGGCCTCGGCTGAAAGGGGCCCGTTGCCGCAGACGTCCTTGAGCGGGCCGCGAGCACGCGACGCCACGAGAAGCGGTCTCAAGGACCTCACCCGAGAACGGATGCCCCATGGCCACTGACCACGTACTGACCGGCTCCGCACCCCCCGGACCCAGCGACACGGACGCCCCGCCCGCCCCCGCCCCCGCGTCCGCGACCGAGACGCCCGCGGCCGGCGCAGCCGGTGAGGCCAAGCGCGCCGGGATCTCCCGGCTGCCGTCCCTGACGGGCCTGCGCTTCCTCGCCGCGCTGACCGTGTTCGTCTATCACCTCTCCATCCCCATCCCGTCGCTGCGGCTGCTGGCGGACGACCGTACCGAGTTCCGGCTGTACCGCTGGTTCGACCAGGCCGGCGGGCTCGGCGTGTCGTTCTTCTTCGTGCTCAGCGGGTTCGTGCTGACCTGGTCGGCGCGCGGCAACGACACCCCGGCCGGGTTCTGGCGGCGCAGGTTCGTCAAGGTGTACCCGAACTACGTGGTGGCCTGGGTGCTGGCGATGGCGCTGTTCGCCAGTGACATCACCTCCGACGGGGTCGCCCTGGCCAACCTCTTCATGGTGCAGGTGTGGGTGCCGGAGTACTACACCAACTTCAGCGTGGACCCGCCGAGCTGGTCGCTGGGCGTGGAGGTGGTCTTCTACCTGTGCTTCCCGCTGCTGCTGGCCGCCTTCCGGCGTATCGACCCCCGCCACCTGAAGTACTGGATCGGCGGGGCGGTCGCCGCGGTGTGGGCCACCCCGGCGGTGGCGTACGCGCTGTTCCCCGCCACCCCGCTGGTGCCCAGCGGGCAGAACCTGCCCGCCACCGCGTACTGGTTCACCTATGTGCTGCCGCCCGTGCGGATGGTCGACTTCGCGCTGGGCATCCTGGTCGCGCTCGCGGTCAAGCACGGGCGCTGGCGCAACATCGGCATGATCCCCTCGTTCGTGCTGCTGGGCGCCGGGTACTGGCTCACGTTCCACATGCCCTACTTCTACGGGCAGCGCGCCACCATGATCATCCCGATCGTGCTGCTGATCGCGGCCGCGGCGACCGCCGACGTGGAGGGCCGCTTCAGTCTGTTCCGCAACCGCGTGATGGTGTGGCTGGGCGAGATCTCCTTCGCGTTCTACCTGCTGCACTACATCGTGCTCGTGTGGCTGCGCGAGCAGCTCGGCACGCGGATGTTCTCCGACACGGCAGGCTTCGCGATCATGGCGGGCGCGGCCGTGGGCACGGTGGCGCTGTCCTGGGTGCTCTACCGGCTGGTGGAGGTTCCGCTCGTACGCCGCTTCAGCCGCTCGCGGCGCGCCGAGCACCCCGACACCGTCACCTGACGATCCGTCACAGGTGAGGGCCGGCCGGCTGCTTGACGGCCGGCCGGGCCGGTACGACGGCGGCGCGCTGCCTGTGGGGGCAGC
>NZ_JBFATR010000059.1:0-38551 GCF_040678395.1 Streptomyces sp. NPDC052687
TCGCGGACGGGCGGCCGTTCTTGTCGATGGTGGCCGACTGGGTGGTGCCGCCGGGGTAGACCGTCTTGGTGCGCTTGTCGTTGTTGTTGTAGTCGAAGTCGGTCTTCTTGCCGTCCGGCGCGATCAGGTAGTCCAGGCGGCCGGCGGCGTCCCACGTGTAGTCGGTCTTCCCGGTGGGGTCGGTGTAGTGGTCGACCTCGCCGCCCGGGGTGTAGGCGAGGGCGGTCTGCGCACCGTTCTGCAGGGTGCGGATCCTCTCGCGGTTGAGTTCGTCGTAGTCCCAGCGGGTGGTGCCGGAGGCGTCGGTGCGGACCTTGAGGTTGCCGTCGCCGTCGTAGTCGAAGGTGACGGTCGCGTTGGTCGAGGACACCTTCGTGACCCGGTCGCGGGTGTCGTAGGTGTAGACGGTCTTGATGCCGCGGCCGTCGGTGACGGTCTCGACGCGGCCGAGCGCGTCGTAGGTGTACGTCGTCTCACCCAGCGGCGCGGGCGGCGTGACCTTGGACAGGTTGCCCTTGTCGTCGTAGGTGAAGGACGTCTTCGACGAGCGGGTGTCGTTGATCTTCACCGTCGCCGTGCAGCGCTGGCCCTCGAAGCCGCCGCAGGTGGGGGTGGCCTTGTTGTAGGTGTAGGTGCGCTGCCCGCCGGCGGTGCCGGACGTGGTGACCGACATGGTGTTGCCGTTGGTGTCGTAGGAGAACGAGTCCTTGCGGCCGTCGGCGGAAGTGAAGTCGTTCGGCAGGTCCGTGCCGGCGATCGTCTGGTACGCCGTCACCGACGCGGTGGCACCCATGGGCAGCTGGGTCTTGACCGGGTTGTTGCGGGTGTCCCAGCCGTAGGTGGTGACGTTGCCGCCCGTGCCGTCCGTCCCCGTGCCCATCGCGTCGGTCGTGGTCTGGGTCAGGTGGTTGGTGTAGCTGGCGTGGCGGTAGTGGTCCAGCGGGTCCTTGACCTTGGTGACCTCGCCGTCGGCGTTGTGCCAGTAGACCGTGGCGTCGCCGTCCGGGTCGGTGACCGTCGTGGTGCCGGCGTCCTGCGGCGTGGCCGCGCTGTAGTCGAAGCGCCAGGTCGGGCCGGTGTGGCCGCTGGCCGACGACTCGGTGGCGCGCTGCATCGAGGTCACGCGGTTGTGGCCGTCGTAGGTGAAGACGGTGACCGTGCCTTCCGGGGTGGTCACCTTGATCAGGCGGCCGTCGCCGTCGTAGGTGTACGAGGTGGCCTTGCCCGCGGTGTCGGTCACCTTGGCGAGGTGGCCGTGCGTGTCGAGGTCGAAGACGGCGGTACGGCCGGTGTGGTCCTTGGCCTGCCACTGGTTGCCGTACGTCTTGACCAGGTCGATCCAGCGGCCCGAGCGGGTCTCGGTGAGCTTGAAGCCCTTGTGCTCGCCGCTCTCGTCGTGCTGGTCGACGGTGATCGTGCCGTGGTTCTTGTCCGCGACCTTGGTGAGCGTGCCGTGTGCGTCGTAGGTGTCGCGGCTGCCGGACTTGCGGTCGGTCAGGGTGTAGGTGCCGTCCGCGTTCTTCTTCAGGTCCTTGGAGTAGCCGGTCGGCGTGGTGTAGGTGCCGGTGCTGGTCTGCTTGAAGCGCAGGGCGGCTCCGGTGGCGTCGAAGACGACCACCTCGGTGTCGCCGATGTGGAGGTAGCGCTCGTAGCCCTGCCACCAGCGCTGCGAGACCTTGCCCCAAGGCGCCTCAAGGGAGTTGTAGGTGCGGGCGAGCTGGAGCTTCTGGCCGACGCCGGCGATGTCGAAGTCGGTGGCCGCGAGCATCAGGTTGCCGTTGGACAGGTTCACCCGGGCCACGAGGGCGTCGTTCAGGCGGGTGTCGAGGATGCGATGCCAGGGGACGTCGCCCTGGCCCTCGGGAACGAACGTCGTCTCGGCGGCCTCGGCGACGGCGGCTCTGCGGGCCGTTTCCGTCTTGCCGACCGTACGGGCCTGCTGCGTCGCTCGCCACGCGCGCACCTGCGTCGACGGATCGGACTCCGCCACGGAGGCCGGGGGCCTGGTCTCACCGGCCGGTGTAGCGGGCGCCTCGACCTTGGTCGGCTTGGTCCACGGGCTGTCCGGCTCGGGAAGCTCCGGCCTTGGCGTGGCCGCAAGACCCGGCGCCGCCGCGATCAGCAGTGCGACAGTGCTGATCGCGGCAACCAGCCCCGTTCTCCGGGACGTTCTGTGTGACGTTCGGGCACGCCGAGACGGCGTGCGCGCAGCACGTAAGTGCATCAGCTTTCCCCACAGGAAGTCAGACAGACAGTTATGCCTCTTGACCGCACCGGTCACAAGGCCCACACAACCTGTCACGAGAAGCGCACGACCCGGCGGGCCGTGCCCTCGAATCCCTGATCCATACGGGCCGGAATCGGCCCCGCCTCTTCCCGGGAAGATGGGGCGTCTTATACAGACATCACTCCCGATTGCCAGGCGGAATTGCTTGTTCTGTTACCTGTCGTCGTCACGGCATCGACCGAATGAGGCGGCATTGAGTCGAAGACCACGTGGGATGTCGCCGAGAAGATTCCACTCAGCCAAGCTGCGATCCACTCAGCAAACTGCCGACCAAGCGCCGCCATCCGTGGTCTTTTTTTCCTTGTCACGAGCCGGGACAGGAGCACGACCAGCCGGGTGCGCGGCACCCCGCCCGGCCACGCACTCGATGAGGGCGGCAGACCTACCGATCGAGGTCGTGGTGAAGGTGATCATCCCGCTCACCACAGCCGATGTCACCTCCGACGAACCCATCATCATCGGAGCCTGCGGTTAGGCCGTTTCCTTCGGATCACCTTGGCGACCAGATGAAGATGGCGGCGAGGTGGAGTCCCGCGAGGTAGATGGTGGCGGTCTTGTCGTAGCGAGTGGCCAGGCCGCGCCACTGCTTGATTTTGTTGATGCACCGCTCGACGGTGTTGCGCTGCTTGTAGGTCTCGCGGTCGAAGGCAGGGGGACGGTCGCCGAGCCGGCCGCGTCGCTTGCGGTTCGCGGCCTGGTCCGCCGGCTGCGGGATCACCGCCCGGATCTTCCGCTGTCGCAGATGGAGGCGGATCGCCCAGGACGAATACGCCTTGTCGGCCAGGACCACGTCCGGCGTCACCCTGGGGCGGCCGATCCGTCTGGGTACCCGTAACCGGGCCATGACCTGCTCGAATGCGGGTGCGTAACCGGCCTGGCCCCGCGTGATGACGAACGCCAGCGGTCGGCAACGACCGTCCGCGACGAGGTGGATCTTCGTGGTCAGTCCACCGCGGGAGCGTCCGAGGGCATGGTGCTCGGGCTCGCCGTCCGGGGCCCCTTTTGGCGGGCCCCGGCGGCGTGCTGGTGCGCACGCACGATCGTGGAGTCGACCGCACGACCCAGTCCAGGTCTCCTTCGGCGTCGGCCTGGGCGAGCAGGGCGGTGAAGACCTTCTCCCAGGTGCCGTCGGCGGCCCATTTCCGCAGCCGGTTGTGGGCGCCCTTCCACGAGCCGAAGTGCTCGGGCAGGTCCATCCACGGCGTGCCGGTGCGGTATTTGAACGCGATCGCGTCGATCACCTGCCGGTGATCACGCCACCGCCCACCTCGCCGAGGGGTCCGGTCCGGCAGCAACGGCTCGATACGGGCCCGCTGGGCGTCAGTCAACGACACAGCCCGACCAACGATCCGATGATCTGAAAGAAACGGCCTAGTCGCCGGCGCCGGTGGACCACCAAGGGCTGCGACCGCATGCAGATCCTCCAGAGCGAGCACTCCGCCTGCCTCTACGTGGCGCTGCCTGCCCGCACAACCTCTCAGGCCCCGGTGTGAATGTGGCAGGCCCACAGGGACGGCGCGTCCAAGTACCAAGCGCGATGCCTGCGAACCACCGTGTGCAGGACCCGGGCGCCCGCGACGCTCGGCCGCCCCAGGGGGACCTCGTTGTAGAAGTTCTCCGCGAACTCGACCGCGAGATGGTCGTTGAGCGGCCAGAGAGTGGCCACCACCTGAGGAAAACCTGCGAGCAGGAAGGCGGCGGCGATGTGCAGCGACTCGTCGGGGATCACCGCGCTGGTCTGGGCGGTGCTACAGGCCGAGAGAAACGCGAACTGGGCACTGGAAAGCCGCAGATGGTCGATGTCGAGCACCGTGAGGGGGTGGATGTGATGGTCGTGCAGTAGCAGCCGGCTGCGGGAGGGACTGGCCGGATCACTGAAGCCGTGGCAGGCGAAGTGGACCCAGGGGTGGTCGGGCAGGAGCTCCAGGACGCGGTCCCGGGTCGCTTCGGGGCCACTGAGGACGGTGTGCTCGGGGAATGACGTTCCCACCTGGAACGCCTCTTCGGCGGTGCCGGCCAGGTGGGCGGCTCCTTCCGTCTGCGCGAGTCCCACAGCCAGGAGCCGTACGGGACGCGGGGTGGACGGTTGTCGACGGCGCAGGTGGCGTAGCGCGCGGATGGTCGGGGTGTAGGAGGAGACAGCACGGTCGAGGACGCTGCGGCCTGCTCCCGCTCGGTGGTGGCCGGCGGCATGCAGGGGCAGGAAGGCAAGTGCCCCGGTGGGCATCCACCACAACCTGGTGCCGTCCGGGTCGTCCAGGGCGTCGATGGCCTTCAAGGTGTCCATGACGGGCTCGGCAATGGTGTCCCAGAGCCATTCGAGGAGCTCGTGCAGGGTGTCCTGGGCGGCGCCACTGTCCTCCAGTGGTACGGCGGGGTCGTGGGCCGCGGACACCGCCTCCAGCAGGATGTTCACCTGTTCGCGCACCGCACCGGGTGTGGCGCCGGGCAGATGGACGACCTCGACCCGGTCGGGGGTGAGGATGAGCGCGTCCGAGCGCAGGGCGCTGATGTTGAGTGCGACGACGGGGCCCGCGACCGTTTCGGCGAGCAGGTCGTCCGGTGAAGGAGGGGCCAGGAAATCGGACCGGCCGGGCAGCTTCCTGATCTCGGCGAGGGTGCTCTCCCAGGCCTGGTTGAGGTCGGCACGACGCTCGACGGCCCGCACGTCCTCGGTCTCTCTCGGGATACGCGGTCCGGCAACCGGTCCGATGCTGTTTCGCACCGAGGGAGCGACCCGAACGTCCAGGGCGCGTCCGATCTCCTCAAGCCGATCGGCGAGTTGGGGTGCCTGAATGCGGAGATCACCCAAGTCGCTCCGGATGTCGAGGAGCTGACCGAGGACCAGGCCCCGGCCCTGTTCAAGGAACTGAAGGGCGAGCGCGCGATCGCCGTGGTGCAGGGCACAGGCGGCGGCGTCGCCGGCCAGTCCGGCGGTGAGGCCGAGCTGGTGCTCCTGGTCGAACCGGGAGAGCTGCCGGGCCACCAGCTTGGGCAGTAGCGCGAAAGCGCGCCGGTAGGCGTCCATGGCCGGTTGCGGACGGCCGGCCGCCGCGGCGGCGTCGGCGCAGTGGCGGGCCCCGGCGAGCTGCAACGACACTGGAGCGTTTGGGCTGTGCGCGGCCGACCGGAAGGCCTCCACGGCGTCGTCCAGATCAGATCGGCGCCCAGTGAGCCGGTGGCGGGCCCGCAGCGCCGTACCGAGGTGACCCAGTGAGACGGCGCGGTGGGGATGGGTGTCGGCGAGCCGCTCGGTGGCCGAGCACAGCACCTGGATGGCTGCCTCCAGGTCCCGGCGGACTTTGAGGCGTTCGTACCGTTGGAACAGCGCGGTGCCGAGGTTGCTGAGGGCGCTGGTGCGGTCGTAGCCCTCAGGCACGGATTCGCGTACGGCGCGGCGCAGGATTTCGACGGTCTCCTGCAGGTCCGCGATGTCCTTACCGGTTTCGTAGCGGGTGTTCAGGCTCGCGGCGAGGTTGATCAGGTAGGAGATCCGGTCCGGGTGCTCGTCGGGAGTCGCCTCCACGGAGCGGCGCAGCACGTCGACGGAACGGTCCAGGGACGCCTGCCGCCCGGTGCGGTCGTGGTGCAGACGCAAGGCGTTGCCCAGGTTGGACAGCAGCCGCGGCCGGTCCCCGTGGTCCGGAGGAAGGGCGGAGACGGCGCCCTCCATGGCGGCCAGCGCCTCGTGAAGGTACGCCTCCGCGGCGGACATCTCGAAGCGGGTGAGCAGCGCATTGCCGACCACAGACAGACACAGGGCCCGGCGGACCGGGTCGGCGGCGGCCTCGACCCCTTCCCGCCCCGCATCGACAGCCTCGTCCAGCAGTGACAGGTCGCCGGTCCGCTCGTGGGCGGTGAGCAGCGCGGTGGCCAGGTTGTTCAGGTAGGCCGGCACGTTCGCGGGGTCGGCCCGGCGCAGCGCCCGTCCGGCCCTCGGATCGCGCAGCACCTCCAGGGCTTCCTTCAAATCCTCAATACGCCCGGAGTGTTCGTAGGAGGCCCAGAGGGAGGTGCCCAGGTTGGACAGCCGTCCCAGCAGGTAGGGGTCCTCCGGCCCGGTGCCGTGCAGCACCTGACGGAAGAGGGTCACCGACTCCCGCAGAGCCTGGGCGTCACCGGTCAGCTGGAACCAGACACGCAGAGCGGCCGCCAGTCCGGAAGCCGCAAGCGGCCGTTCGGGCCGGTCACCGTGGAGCGGCTCCAGCGCCAGCCGCCCCAGCCTGACGGCCTGTTCGGCGGCGTCCCGGTCACCGAGCCGAACGGCCAGGGTGCGCAGCGAGTTACCGAGGTTGACCATGATCGCCGTGCGTTCGGGATGGTCCTCGGGGAGGGATTCCAAAGCCGTGCGCTGGGTCCGGATCGCCTCCGACAGGGCCTCCCGATCGTCCGTGAGATCGAACCGGTCCTGCAGGCAGCTGCCCAGCTGGGACAGCACGGTCGGGCGGAGCGGGTGGTCTTCGTCGACGATGTCCACCGCCCGGCGGCACAAGGCCTCGGCCTCCTCCAGATCGGCGCGCCGGGCCTGCCTTTGGTGGCGGATGCGCAGAGCGCTGCCGAGCTGGACGAGCAGGACCGGAGAGTGCGGTGCGCCGGCCAGCGCCGCCCGGCTCGCCGAAATGCTCCCGGCAAGGTCATCCGGGGAGCGTGTGCGGCGGTGCCGGGCGAGCAGCACCGCGCCGAGATTGCCCAGCAGGGAGTGCTGCCCTTCACTCGGGAGGGCAGCCGCCCGGTGGGCGCAGTCCACCGCGTGGTCCAGTAGGGACAGGTCGCCGGTGCGCTCGAAGCAGGTCAGCCAAGCGGTGGCCAGATTGCCCGTGACATCGGCTTCCTGGGGCCCGCCGGGCATGGCGGCCACGGCCCGTTCCAGGACGTCCACGGCGGCGCGTGCCACCTCCGGCTCCGGGGTGGCACGCGCGCGGCGTAGCAGAGCGGTGCCCAGGGCGGCGAGCCGGTCGGCTCGGCCGTCGTCGGACGCGTGGAACAGGCCGGCCAGTGAAGCGGGGACGATGTCGGGCCTGACGTCGATCAAGGGCAGCAGGACGACGACGGCTGCCAGGAGTTCGTCCTCGTCCTCCCCTTCCGGCAGCGCCTGATAGCGGAACCAGTGGTACCAGCCCAGGGCCTGCCTGGCTGCCATGTCCTGTGTGGGTTCGGGCCCGTGCACATCGGGCGGCTCGACGACCATCCCGGCCACCGCGAGGGCCGCTTCGACGACCGAAGACGCCAGGGTCACCGCCGGGTCGCCGGTGCCGGAAGCGGTGGCCAGGGCATCCTGCAGGACCTGCCACGCGTGTTCCGCAGCCACCGTCCATGGCTCGTCAGCCGCCGTCGACGGATCGTCAGCCAGCCTCGATGGCTCGTCCGTATCCGAATCATTCATGCTTGCCCCCTCGCTGCCGTCCGCACTTTAGGGTGCTGCCCGGACCGTCGTGCAAGGATCCACAACTCGCCCTGGAAAGCTCCCATTTGCTCCGGTGGCTCCGCTACGCTGGCGCCGAACGTGGCGGGTGCGGGCTCCTCGCAGGTGGGGTGTGCACGGGTGCAGAAGTGGTCAGGTCTCTCCGCCACCGTCGGCGGGCCGGCTCCCACAGACGCAGGAGGACATGTGACCACTCCCGACGAGGCAGACTCGGCACACCTGGCGGCCGCTCTCCCACCGAACACAGCACGGCTCCTGAGCGACGTACGGGCCTGGCGGCTCACCGAGGAGGGCTGGAGCAAGGTCCGTGAGGCCCTGCGCCTTCTGGCCGCAGCCATCGACCAGAGCCGGCCGGACCAGGCCCGCAGGGCGGTCACGATGATCAAAATCTGCGGGCCCGTACGGGTCGTACGCGACGCCAATCCCGCGATGGCGGAGCCGCCCCCCGTCGGAGGACTCCCGCAGGACGTCGGCGAACTCGTCAACCACGTGGTGCACACCCTGGGGCTGCCGCAGACACCCCCGCCGGACGGAGACGGCAGCGGGGCAGACACGGCGACCGGCGGCCCCGGCGGTAGCGGACCGACGAGCTGAGATGAGCACCTCCTCAAGCCCTCATTCCCCCTCACCACCGCCCGTGCACCGGCCGGCCCTGCTCACCCACGTCTTCTACCCCGCCGACCGCCTCGGCTCCGGTCACACGGCGACCAGGTCTCATCTGCACGACCTGTGGACCGCGATCACCAGCGCCGGCCTGACGGAGCCCCTCGGCGGACACCCGACCCGCCTCGACAGCACCGCTGCACCACCGGTCACCGACACACTGCGCGTCCTGGCGGCCGCCTGCCAGACCGACCCCGGCCAGGTGTACACCGCACTCGCCTACCAGTGGCACGACGCCGTCGCCGTCACCCTCATGCAGGCGCCCAACTCGGCCGCCCTCCACTGGAGGGCGCTGGCGACGCGCTGGGAGGCGCTGCTGCCCCCGCCCGGCGAGGCGGTGCTGCTGGGTACCGCCGCCGTCCACATGGGTCTGCTCACCACCGCGTCTCCAGCGGATCCGGCAGCGGTGGCCCCCTTGATCAGCGCCGAGGTCCCCGACCCCTTCGACTCCGGTTGGTGGCACAGCGGAGCGCGAACACGTCAGGGCTACCTGCTCTGGGACCTGCCCGCGCCCACGGGAGGCACCGCCTCGACGCACCGCAGGCTCGCCGTCCTTGCACCCTCCTCCCAGGAGGCAGAGCTCGACGCGTGGGTCTGGAGCTCTCCCGTTCCCGGCCTGGTTCCCTTCACGAGGTACCTTCTCCACGCCGCCAAGGCGCGCTACGAACGCCAGGTGCTGCTGTCCGGCCTGCCCGCGCTGCGCAGCCTGCGGACGGAAACGGACGGTGTCTGCGGATCCCTGTTCGGCAAGACCTCCGACTGGCCCCACGCGGCTCCCGGACCCTCCCTTGACGCGCTCACATCCGCCCGCCAGGACCTGCGCCGGCTGCGCATCGCATCCGGTGGCCTCACCACGTCGCTGAGCTCCGTACGCGCGCTCGCCCAGACGCTGGAGGCGGCCAAGGCCAACATGGAGGTGGCGGTCGGCGGCGACTTCCTCACACCGGACGACGGCCCGCTCGGCCACGACCTGCGCACAGCCGGCGTCACTCTCGCCCAGGCCCGCGCGGAAGAGGTGTACCTGAGCGCCGCCCACGCACGCGCCGGTGACGTCATCGCCCACGCGGAAGCGGAGACGGCGTCCAGACTCAGCGACCACCAGACCCGGCTGGCGCTGTGGCAGACCTCGTTTCTCGGGGCGCTGCTGATGCTGCTCGCCGCCATCCAGTCCTTCTCCTACAAGGTTCCGCTGCCCGGCCCTCTGATCGCCCCCTCCATCTGCCTCCTCAGCAGCCTCGCCCTCGCCCTGCCCGTCGTCACATGGCACTGGTCCCTCAGCACCGCCCCGGCCCGCCGCGCACGAGCCACTCTCGTGGCCAGCGGGGCGGTCGGCGCGTCACTCGGCTGGCTCCTGTTCTCTCTCACCGCCCACCTCGTCCAGCGCCCGTCCGCGCCCACCTGGACAGTCGTCTCCGCCGCAGCCGGAGCCGTGCTCCTCATGACCGCCGACGTCCTGAGGAGTCGTCACATAGCCTGCACAAGGTCGCGCCTGGCCAGCTCGTAGCGTGCCGGGCACACCGCCCGATCCGCGCCCGGCGTGCCGCGTGGGGTTTCAGTCCGGACACAGCCCGCCGGGCTCTACGGTGCACCGGTGAGCGACACGATGCCGCCGACCGGTGAGGACGAACTGCCCGAGGTCGACGAGGTCCTGGCCGCCGCCATGGCCGTGCAGGGCCCATCGGGCGTACGGGCGCTGGGCCTGCTGCGGGACGCGCGCCAAATCCTGACCGGTACCCTGCTGGAGCAGTCGGCGGAGGTCGCGGAGTCGTGTCTGCGGGGCGCCGCGGACGCCCTGATGAGCCTGACGGGCGTCCCGGTTGCGGCGGGCCACCGACCTGCTGGACGCGGTGGGCCCTCTCCCCGATCCGCCGGTTGATGAGCCCGCGACCGACACCCCGGATGGCCCGATGCCGGCGGGGGAGACGGACGCCACCAGCTACGCCCCAGTCGGCGAGCCCCTCGGACCCGCCGCCGTACCCCGGCAGTCCGCCAGCCCGCCTGCGGACCCGTCCGCCGGCGGCACGGGCTGCGCCGTCGCCTTTTTGGGAACTAGATCTTATCGATCTGCCAGGCGATCATGCCGGTGGCTCCGGCATTGCCGTCGATGTCGATCCGGACGGGCTTGTCTGCGGTGATGCGCTGCTGGAGGACGGAGCTGTCACAGGGCACGGTGGCCTTCTGGCCCGCGCTCGCCGGGGTGAACCGCATCTGGGCGCTTCCTGTGCCGACGCAGGCGACGTTGATTCGGTATGCCTCGCCCTTGGTCAGTGTCGGTTAGGTGTGGATGCCTTCGCTGACGCGCTCCACACCTGATTCGACCAGGGTCCCGTCGTGGAAGCCCGCCAGTGCCGCCTCGGCCTGTTCGGTGAGTTTCTTCTCCGACGCACCACGGGGTTCGGGGGACGATGCAGTTGTCGGGCTGGACGACGGTGTCGTGCCCGCAGTGTCGCCGCTGTCGGAGGTGCAGGAGGCGAGCAGAGCCGCCGTTGACGCGACGGCGAGAGCGGTCAGACAGGCCCTGACGGGAAGTGAGGTCATGAGGAAGTCTCCCAGTACTTCCAGCCGGTCTCCTTGGTGGGCAGGGTTTCCTTACCACTGCCGATCTTCACACCGCCGCAGCCGTCGCCGCTGGACCGGTACTTCTCCCACGACACCTTGTAACCCCACGAGCCGTACTGCAGGTGCCCGTACTTGTTGCACCTGACGTCGTGGCTGTAACGGTGGCCGGTCGTGACCCCCACACTCGCTGCGATCTTGGCACTGACGCTGGCCTTCGCCTTGGCGATGACCGCGTCCAGCTCCGCCTCGGCGCCTACGGTCATCTCGCCGGAGACGGACTCCACGACGGCCATGGGCATCACCAGGACCAGCAGCACGGCGCGCGGCGGCGACAGCCCGGCGAGCACCTGGAGCAGCCCGCCGGTGGCGGCGAGCGCGCCGACGAGCCGCACGGACGGCCTGCGCAGCCGCGCGCCGAGCACCGCGCCGAGGTTGCCGCCGACGGCGAGCACGGTGGAGACGGTGGCGAAGGACCCGGCACCGCCCGCGAGGGGGCCGGTGACGAGGACGGCGAGGGTGAGGCCGTAGTGGCGGCCGAAGACCGCGCTGACGCCGGTGATCCCGGCGAGCGCGACCAGCCGGGGCCGCTTCACGAAGAACGCCGGGCCCTCACGGACGGTCATGTCCCCGCTCGTGCGCCCCGCGCGCCGTGTGCCCTTGCGCGGGAGGCGACGAAGAGGAACGACAGCCCGTTCGCGGCGTAGGCGGCACCCGTGCCGAGGAAGCCGGCGCGACCCCCGCGAGGGCGGTGCCGGCGAGCCGCCCGGCGCTGTGCACCAGGGAGCCGACTCCGCCCATCGTGGCAGACGGGATCCCCGGGGTCCGGACCGGGCGCCCTCGCCGCGAACGCGCCCCGACGGGCGAGTCCGGGCCCGGCCGCCGCACTTGGCCCACCCTGTGCACGTGCTCACAAGCAACTGCCGGGCGCCCGTTGCGGCACTCGGGTGTACTCCTCGCCGCCCGCGTTACGGCGTCCCCCGCACGGGCACCCGGAAGGCTGGGCGGGCCCGTCCGGGAACCGCCCGAGTCGCGATGGAGGGAGTGACATGGGACACGGAGGAAACGTCATCGACGAGCTGGTGACGGACCACCGGGAGGTCGAGACGCTCTTCGGCCGGATCGAGGCGCTGCCCTCGGGCGACAAGGACCGCAAGGTCTACGCGGACCAGGTCGTCATGGAACTGGTGCGCCACTCCGTGGCCGAGGAGGCCCATCTGTACCCGGCCGTGCGGGAGCACATTCCCAACGGGGACGCGATGGCCGACAAGGAGCTCGAGGACCACGCCAAGGCCGAGCAGATCATGAAGGATCTGGAGCGCTGCGAGGCGGACGACCCCGAGTTCGACCGGCTGATCGGCATGCTCATGATGGAGATCCGCTCGCACGTGGCCGACGAGGAGGAGAACCTCTTCCCGATGCTGCGCCGGTCCTGTCCGGCGGAGGCCCTCGACGAGCTGGGCGACAAGGTGCGCCAGGCGAAGAAGATGGCGCCGACCCGCCCGCACCCGTCCGCCCCGGACAAGCCCCCGGCCAACAAGCTGCTCGCACCCGGCGTCGGCATGGTCGACCGGATGCGCGACATGCTGACGGGCCGCGGCAAGAAGGACTGAGCCGCACCCGGCCCCGCGCCCGAGGAAGCACCGGACGGTTCAACCCCGCCCCGCAACAGCGCACGGACGGACAGACAGCGCACAGACACGACGGCGGCCGTGGCCCACAGCCACGGCCGCCGTCGTGTCTGTGTCCACGGCTCCTCCGGCTCAGCCGGCCTCGGCTCAGCCGGCCTCGGCCGACCGACGTACCGACCCGACCGACGTACCGACCCGACCGACGTACCGACCGCCGCGCCGGGGGCCCTCAGCCGACGTACCGCCGCGCCGGCGACGACCGCCGTGCCTGCTCCAGGGCCACCAGCCGGGCCTCCAGGTCGGGCGGGACGGGATCGCGCTGCCGCAGCACCCAGGGCAGTCCGGCCGCGGCGTGGGCGAAGGCCCGCGCGGTGGCCCGGTCGTGCGGCACCGTGCGCAGCAGGTACCAGGTGCGGCGCACCGCCGACAGCCAGGGGCGGCGCAGCCAGGTGAACCAGAGGGTGTTGCGCAGGCCGAGGACGCGGCGGTGGGTGCTGTCGCGGACCGGCGAGGCGGCGTGGTGGATGGTGATCTCGGGGATGTAGCAGAGCCAGTGGCCGCGCCGCAGCAGGTCGGTGGCGAGCAGTTCCTCCTCGCCGCCGAGCCACAGTCCGGGGTGGAAGCCGCCCGCCGCGCGGAAGACGTCGGCGCGCATCACGGTGGCGGCGGCGAGGAACGAGCCGAGGGCGGGGCCGGGCAGCCAGTCGGGGCCGGTGAGCGGCGAGTCGCGCAGCTCGGCGACGACGGGGTCCTCCTCGCCGGACGGTTCGACGACGATCCGCGCGGTCACGGCGGCGACCCGCGGGTGGGCGTCCAGCACGTCCGCCGCGCGGCGCAGGGAGCCGGGTTCCCACCAGGTGTCGTCGTCGCAGAAGGCCACGTAGGGGGTGCGGACGTGGCGGACGGCGAGGTTGCGGCCGACGGCCCCGAGGTTGCGTCCGGGGCGCAGCAGCAGGACCTCGGGGTGATCGCGGGCGACGGCGTCCGCGGTGCCGTCGCTCGAGCCGTTGTCGGTGACGATCACCTGGGGCCGCTCCGGCAGGTCGCGCAGGGTGCGCAGGGTGCGCAGCAGCTCGGGGCGGCGGTCACGGGTGATCACGACGACCGTCGTACGGCCGTCCGGGCGGGCCGTGTCGTCGGTCACGGCTGCCCTCCCTCCAGCAGTCGGGCGGCTTGTTCGACGCGTGCGGGCAGCGGTCTGCGGTGTCCGAGGGCGGCGGGCAGCCGGGCGAGCGTGCCGCGCAGCGCGGCGCCCGCCGCGGGTTCGCCCCGGACGGCCTCGGCGGCGAGGCGGGCGGTGGCGCGCAGGGCGACCGGGGCGGGGCGCCGCAGCCAGGCGGTGAGCACCGCGTTGCGGCGCTGGGCGGCGGAGCGGCCGGGCCGTTCGGCGGGGTCGGGGTGGTGCAGGGCGGTCACCGAGGGCACGTAGCACACGCCCCAGCCGCGGGCGGCGAGGTCGTAGGCGAGCAGGGTCTCCTCGCCGCCGAAGAACAGCACCGGGTGGTAGCCGCCCGCGTCGAGGAAGGCGCGGCGGCGCACCACGGACGCGCAGGCGAGGAAGCCGAGCACGGGGGTGCCGGGGAGGCCGGGGTCGCGGGGCAGCGGGGAGGCGGCGAGGACGGTGTTCAGCGGGTCCTCGGCGGCGTAGGGGCCGACGAGGGTGCGCGCGGCGAGCAGTCCGAGGCGCGGGTGGGCGTCGAGGACGTCGGCGGCTGTGGTGAGCGCGCCGGGCGCCCACCAGGAGTCGTCGTCGCTGAACGCGACGTAGGGGGTGGTGGCGTGCCGTACGGCGAGGTTGCGGCCGAGGGCGCCGGTGTTGCGGCCGGGGGTGAGGACGCGGGCGCCCACGGGGTGGTCGCGGACGGCGGCTGCGGTGGCGTCGGCGGAGTCGTTGTCGACGACGATGACGGGGGGCCGCTCGGGCAGTTCGGCCAGCCGGTCCAGGGTGCGCAGGACGCTCGCGCGGCGGTTGCGGGTGATCATGGCGACGGTGATCCGGCCGGCCGCGGGCGGGCGGGAGCGGGCGGCGTCGGGCAGGGCCTGCGGGTGCACGCCTCATGTCCTTTCGTCGAGCAGCCGGTGCACGGCGCCGGCCACGTCCCGGGCGGTGCACGCGTCCGGGGCGAGCAGCACGCTGGGCACGCCGTCCGGGCGGCGCGGCGCGCCGGGCGGGACGAGCGAGACGACCGGGGTGCCGGTGGCGGCGGCGAGATGGGCGGGTCCGGGCGCGCCGGTGACGACGGCGTCGGCGGCGCGCAGCACCCCGGCGAACCGCCGGGGGTCGGTACGGCCGCCGAGGTCCACGGCGATGTCCGCGCTGACGTGCCGGGTGAGGGCGCTCTCCTCCGGTCCGCCGGTGACGACGACGCGGTGCCCGGCGTCGGCCAGCGCGCTGACCACGGCCGCGCAGTGGTCGGGGTCCCAGGCGTGGCCGGGCGGCCCGGCGCCGGGGTGGACGACGACGTAGGGGCCGGCGCCGGTGAGCTGGGCGGTGTCGGGCGGGGGTACGACCCGCAGCCGTCCGTCGTCCCCGGCGCGCGGGCGGAAGCCGAGCGCGGCGGCGGTGCCGAGGACCGCCCGCGGGCGGGTGTCGCCGCAGGCGGCGACCCGGTGCACGCGCGCCCGGAGCAGCAGCTGCTCGGCGGGGCCGGGGCTGTGTCCGCCGGGGGCGAGGACGAGTGCCACGTCGTAGGCCTCGTTTCGCAGCCGCCGCACCAGCGGGTCGTCGTCCGCCCGCCCGTCCTCGGGGGTTCGCGGCGGCGGTTCCCATACGACGACGTCGTCGACGTGGGGCAGCAGCCGGGCGGCGGGTTCCCCGCCGGGTCCGCACAGCACCGTGACGGGGTGCGCGCGGGTGGCGACCGCGCGGACGGCGGGGCCGGCGAGAAGTGCGCCGGTGAATCCGTCGAGGGGGACGACCAGGGCCTTCACCGCTCGACCACCTCCGGCTCGGCGGCACCGGGCGCGCAGTGCTCGGCGACGTGGGCGATGGTCCGCTTGAAGCCCTCCTCCCAGGGCACCGCGGGTGCCCATCCGTAGAGCTCGCGGGCGAAGGTGGTGTCGGGCCTGCGCCGGGCGGGGCCGTGCGCGCGGCCGGGCCGGTACTCCAGGCGGGAGGGGGATCCGGTCAGGTGGATCACCCGGCGGGCGATCTCCTCGACGGTGACCTCGTCGTCGCCGCCGATGTTCACGGGCCGTACGGCGCGGCTGGCGGCGACCCGGAGCACGCCCTCGACGACGTCGTCCACGTAGGCGAGCGACCGGGTCTGGCTGCCGTCGCCGTCGACGGTGAGCGGGGCTCCGGTGAGCGCCTGCCGGATGAAGGTGGGCAGTGCCTGGCGGCCGTCCGCCCGCATCCGGGGGCCGTAGGTGTCGAACAGGCGGACGATTCCGGCGTCGGTGCCACGGGCGGCGGCGCAGGCGGTGGTCAGCGCCTCGGCGAACCGCTTGCCCTCGTCGTGGGCGCTGCGCGGCGCGACGGGGTCGACCTGTCCCCAGCAGTCCTCGCGCTGCGGATGCGCCGCCGGGTCGCCGTAGACGTGGCAGGCGGAGGCCAGCAGGAAGCGGGCGCCGTCGCGCTCGGCGACGGCGAGGGCGTTGCGGGTGCCGGGGCCGGCGGCGTCCAGCGCGGCCAGCCGGCAGCCGAGGCAGTCGGCGGGCGAGGCGGGGCCGGCGAAGTGCAGGACGAGGTCGTAGGGGCCGGTCAGCGCGTGCAGGCAGCCGGGGGCGCTCACGTCCCGCCGCAGGAAACGGAAGCCGGGGCGTGCGGTCAGCGCGCGGATGTTGTCGAGGGAGCCGGACGACAGGTCGTCCAGGCAGTCGACCTCCACTCCCGCATCGATCAGACGTTCGCACAGGTGGGAGCCCAGAAACCCGGCGCCGCCGGTGACCAGGGCCCTTTTCCAGGCGGGCCGGGACATCGGCAGCGGTATCGCGGAGAACGCCATCGGCGTCATGTACACGGCCTCCTTCCGCCGATGCGGGGCCTTCCCCGTCGTCAGGGGGACGGCGAGCGGCGCCCGAGTGCCCCGGGGGGCGGTTTTCATACTCCGACGTCCGGTGCCGCTGTGCCACAGGAGGCGCAGGTGACGGGGGCCGCGGGCGTCACCCGTCCGGCGGTCCGGTTCCCCCGTTCGCGCGCCACCCGTCGCCGTCCGGCCACCCGGCCGGACGGTGCCGTCTGGTGCACCTCCCCTGACGCCTGGGACAGTTGACGCGACCTCAGGGGGGATGTGTGAGCACTCAAGTGACGACGCGTCAGACTCGGTTGCCCGCGCGCAGAACGGTCCTGGCACTCCTCACGGCACTGGGCTCGCTGGCCGGCGCTGCCCTGGCCGGGGCGGCTCCGGCCGGCGCCGCCGCGGCGGCCGTCGACATCGCTCCCGGCGTGGTCTACGAGACGTTCGACTTCCAGGCGGCCAGGGGCCCGGTCCGCGCGCACGTGCTGACCGTCGACCTGCGCCGCCCCGGGGTGCGCCTGGACCTGCTGTATCCGGGAGCGGTGGCCGCGCGGTCGACCGTGTCGCGGCTCGCCGACGGACAGGGCGCCGTCGCGGGCGTCAACGGGGACTTCTTCAACATCACCGAGACCCAGCACCCGGGCGTCGAGGCGACCGGCGCGAGCGTCGGACCGGCCGTCGCGAGCGGCCGGACGCTGAAGGGCGCGGTGCCGGACGGGCAGCGCTTCGGCCCCGCCCTGCCGCCCGGCACCTCCACCCGGGACGTGTTCGGCGTGGGCGTGGACCGCCGGGCCCGCCTGGACAGCCTGGCCCTGGACGGCTCGGTCACCACCGCGGCCGGGCGCGTGCCGCTCGGCGGCCTCAACCAGTACGCCCTCCCGGTCGGCTCCGTCGGCGCCTTCACCGCGGACTGGGGCAACGCCTCCCGGGTGCGCGCCACCTGCGGTACGGACACCGAGCGCGCCGCGCCGTGCAGCGCCGACACCCACGAGGTGACGATCCGCCAGGGGCGGGTGGTGACGACCGATCCGAGGCCGGGCGGCGGCCCCATCGCCCCCGGCACCACCGTGCTCGTCGGACGCGAGGCGGGGGCCCAGTGGCTGCGCGAGCTCGCCGTCGGCGACGCCGTGCGGGTGCACCACCGCCTGGTGGCGTCCCGGTCGCGGATCCCGTACCGCTTCGCCGTCGGCGGCTATCCGGTGCTCTCGGACGGGGAGCCTCTGCCGGGCCTCGACGACCGGACCGCGGCCGTGCGCTCCGCGGTGGGCCTCGCGAGCGGCGGCCGGCGTGTCCTGCTGCTCTCCCTCGACGGCTCCCCCGAGTACCGCGCCGGTCTCACGATCGCCGAACTCGCCGACGTGCTGCGCCGCCTGGGCGCGGACGACGCCTTCAGCCTCGACGGCGGCGGCTCCTCCACCCTGGTCGCCCGCGACCCGGGCGCCGGCACCGTCACCGTCCGCAACCATCCGGCGGGCGGCGCCGAACGGCCGGTGCCGAACGGGATCGGGGTGTTCTCGGGGCCGTGACCTGACCCGGCGTGTTCCCGCTCGTCCTTACGGCCGGAAGCTGCTGACGATGTCGGCGGTCGCCGTCAGGCCGCTGTGGATCGTGGGGGCGACGCTCGTGCTCGCCAGGTAGAAGCCGAGCAGCAGGCAGACCAGCGCATGGGAGATCTTCAGTCCTCCGTTGCGCAGGAAGATCACCGCCAGGATCAGGAGCAGCAGCACCACAGAGATGGACACGGCCATCGTCAACCTCCTCCGCCACGCCGTCACGCGTCCGGTTCACGGCGTTCGGCCGCAAGTGTGGCGTAGCGGAGGGTTCGTCCGGGCGGCTGGGCTGTCCTCCGAACGAGTGGTGTCTACGCCGGCCGGTGGGCGTCGAGGAAGGCTTCGAGGCCCGCGAGGTCGTCGGTGTTGAGGTGGTCGACGCCGGCGGCGAGGAGTTCCGACCACACCGCCTGCCGCTCCGGTCCGGGCCGGTCGGGGGTGGCCCAGAAGCGGACCCGCTGCCCGTGCTCGTGCGCGGCGCCCACGATGGCGTGCAGTTTCGCGCGTTCCGCCGCGGGGAAGGCGCCCGTGCCCTGCCAGGTGAAGTGCCGGGTCCAGTTGTCGCTGACGAGCGGCGCGAAGGAGGCGGGCGCGGGGCCGCCGAGGTCGGTGAGCCGGGCGTCGTAGAAGGCCCGGCGGACGGTCTGGGCCTCCATGGGCGCGCGGGCCGCCCGGTCGCCGGAGATCACGGCGGTGACCGGGCCGGGGAGCACCCGGCCGCGGACGTAGGTGGTGAACAGGTGGCGGTAGCGGCGCAGGTGCCGGTCCAGCTCCGCGTAGGTCGACGAGCCCTCGGTCTTGAGGTCGATCAGGAGCTGCAGGGAGCCGCGGTGGCCGCCGTACACCGAGCCGCGGTGGGCGCGCACGCGCGCGGCGAGGGGGTCGAGGTAGAGGGCTTCGAGGGTGCGGGCCGGGTCGAGGTCCTCCGGGTCGTGGGCGACGAGGAGCTGGTCGTCGACGAGGAAGATGTCCGCCTCGACGCTGCCGAAGCGGTGGTCGAGGGCGTCGAGGAGGGGGCGGGGGTGCTCGTAGTCGTTGTGGGCGTGGGCGCGCCACAGCGGGCGGGGCCGGTGGTGCCGCTCCGTGGCGAGCGCGCCGCTCGTGGGCAGGGCGACGGTGCCCGCGAGGGCGGCGCCGAGGGTGGTGAGGGCTCTGCGGCGGGTGGTGAGGGCCATGCGCTGCCTCCCAGGGGTGCGGGTCGGGACGCAGCGAGTATGCGATCGCGGAGACCTCAAGGGGACGGTGTGCGCGGCGAGTTGGCCGGAGTGCCGTCAGCTGTTCACTTCGGCGCGGGAGCGGCACGGGAAAGCCCGCCCCAGGTCGGGCGGGCTTTCCCGTGAGGGTCCGTCAGGGTGTGCCGGGGGTGTGTCAGGGGGCCTGGAGGTCCACCAGTTCGGCCAGGGCCGCGCGGTGGGCGCCCGCGGTGCCGTAGGCGATCGAGTCGGCCTTGGCCCGCTTCAGGTACAGGTGGACGGGGTGCTCCCAGGTCATGCCGATGCCGCCGTGCAGTTGCAGGGCCTCCTCGGCGGCGCGGACGGCGACCGGCGCGGCGTAGGCCTGGGCGACGGCGACCGCGACGTCGGTGTCCTCACCGGTGGCGAGGGCGTCCGCGGCGGCCCGGGCGGCGGCGCGCAGGCTGACGACCTCCAGCCACAGCCGGGCGAGCCGGTGCTTGAGCGCCTGGAAGCCGCCGACGGGCCGGTTGAACTGCTTGCGGTCCTTCAGGTAGCGGACCGTCTCGGTCAGCGTCCAGTCGGCGAGGCCCAGTTGCTCGGAGGCGAGCAGTCCGGCGGCGGTGCGCAGGGCGCGGCCGACGGCGGGTGCGGCGGTGCCGATGCGGCGGGCCGGGGCACCGTCGAGGGTGACCGTCGCCAGCGGCCGGGTGAGGTCCAGCGACGTCTGCGGGGTGACGGTCGCGGCGGCGGCGTCGACCGCGTACAGCCCGCCGTCGTCGCCGGGCACGAGCAGGACGTCCGCGACGGCGGCGTCGGCGATGCCGGTCAGCTCCCCGTGCAGGGTCCCGTCCTCGACGCGTACGGTCCGCACCGCGCCGCCCGCCACGCCGCCCGCGGCGACGTCGAGCGCGACCGCGAGGGCGCCGACGCGCCGGCCGGACGCCAGCTCCACGACCAGGTCGTCGGCGTCGTCGCAGGCCAGCAGCGCCTCGGTGGCGACGACCGCGCTGGTCAGATAGGGCACCGGGGCGACGGCGCGCCCCAGTTCCTCCAGGACGACGGCCGCTTCGCGGTGGGTGGCGCCCTGGCCGCCGCGCTCCTCGGGCACCAGCAGTCCGGCCAGGCCCATGCCGTCGGTGAGCGCCTTCCACAGCCTCAGGTCGTGCGGGGCGTCCGACTCGGCGCGCGCGAGGACGGCGGCCGGGTCGCAGTGGTCGGCGAGCAGGTCCCGGACGGCGGCGCGCAGCGCCTCTTCCTCCTCCGAGTACAGCAGGTCGGGGTCGGTCATCGGGCGAGGTCCTTCCAGGCGACGTCCTTGTCGGTGCGCGGTTCGGCGGGCAGGCCGAGGACGCGCTCGGCGACGATGTTCAGCAGGACCTCGCTGGTCCCGCCCTCGATGCTGTTGCCCTTGGAGCGCAGATAGCGGTACCCGGCCTCGCGGCCGGTGAAGTCCACGTGCTCGGGGCGGCGCATGGTCCAGTCGTCGTAACGCAAGCCCTCCTCGCCGAGGAGTTCGACCTCCAGGCCGCTGATGGCCTGGTTGAGGCGGGCGAAGCCCAGCTTCATGCCGGCGCCCTCGGGGCCGGGCTGGCCGGCGACGAGCTGCTGGCGCAGGCGTTCGCCGGCCAGCCGGGCGACCTCGGCCTCCACCCAGAGGGTGAGCAGCCGCTGGTGCAGGTCGTGGGTGCGCAGCTCGGGACGCTCGCGCCAGGTCTTCGCGACCGGGCCGATCATGCCGCCCTCGCGCGGGAGGCGCATACCGCCGATGGCGACGCGTTCGTTGTTGAGGGTGGTCTGCGCGACCCGCCAGCCGTCGCCGGCCTCGCCGAGGCGGTGGGCGTCGGGGATGCGGACGTCGGTGAGGAAGACCTCGTTGAACTCGGCCTCGCCGGTGATCTGCCGCAGCGGGCGGACCTCGACGCCGGGGTCGGTCATGTCGCACAGGAAGTAGGTGATGCCCCGGTGCTTGGGCACGTCCGGGTCGGTGCGGGCGATGAGGATGGCCCAGCGGGCGAGGTGGGCGCTGGAGGTCCACACCTTCTGCCCGTTGACGACCCAGTGGTCGCCCTCGCGCACGGCGCGGGTGCCGAGCGCGGCGAGGTCGGAGCCGGCGCCGGGCTCGCTGAACAGCTGGCACCACACCTCCTCGCCGGTCCACAGCGGCTTCAGGAAGCGCTTCTTCTGCTCCTCGGTGCCGTACTGGAGGATCGTCGGGGCGGCCATGCCGAGGCCGATGCCGATGCGGCGCGGGTCGTTGTCGGGGGCGCCCGCGGCCTCGAGTTCGGCGTCGACGACGGCCTGGAGGGAACGCGGGGCGCCCAGTCCGCCGAGGCCTTCGGGGAAGTGCACCCAGGCGAGCCCGGCGTCGAAGCGGGCCCGCAGGAACTCCAGCCGGCCGGTTGTGGCGGGCGGGTGCGCGGCCAGGAACTCCCGGGTGCGGCGGCGCAGTTCGGCGGCGTCGGTCATGCGGGCTCCTCCATCACGACGGCGATCCGGCCGGTGCTGCGGCCGTCCGCGACCTTCTGCACGGCGGCCGCGGCCCCGGCGAGCGGCACGCGCTCGCTGACCAGCGGCTTGATCGCGCCGCGGGCGGCCAGCTCGGTGAGCTGGTCGTGGCAGTGCCGCACCAGCTTCGGGTTCTTGGTGTTGTACAGGCCCCAGTGCAGTCCGAGGATTGAGTAGTTCTTCACCAGGGCGTGGTTGAGGGCGGGGCTCGGGATGGTGCCGCTGGCGAAGCCGACGACCACGATCCGCCCCTCGAAGGCGACCGTCTTGGCGGACTGGGTGTAGGCCTCGCCGCCGACCGGGTCGTAGATCACGTCGGCGCCGCGGCCGCCGGTGGCCTCCTTGACGGCGGCGACGACGTCCTCGGCGCGCCGGTCGATGACCACGTCACAGCCCAGTTCCCGGGCGACGGCGGCCTTGTCCGCGCCGCCGACGACCCCGATGACGGTGGCGCCGGCCGCCTTGCCGAGCTGGACGGCCGCACTGCCGACACCGCCGGCGGCGGCGTGCACGAGCAGCGTCTCGCCGGCTTCCAGCCCGGCCCGGCGGTGCAGGCCGAACCAGCCGGTCTGGTAGCCGATGTGCAGGGCGGCCGCCTCGGCGTCGTCCAGCGCCTCGGGGGCGGGCAGCAGGGCGGCGGCGTCCGCGACGGCGTACTCGGCGAAACCGCCGTACGGCAGCGCCGGGTTGCCGATGACGCGGCGGCCGTCCTCGGTCTCGCCGCAGATCTCCACGCCGGGGGTGAACGGCAGCGGCGGGCGGACCTGGTACTGGCCCCGGCACAGCAGCGCGTCCGGGAAGTTGATGTTCGCGGCGCGGACCCTCACCAGGACCTGGCCGTCGCCGGGGGTGGGCCGCTCGGCCTCCGCCAGGCGCATCACCTCACTCGGCTCGCCGTTCTCGTGCACGTGCCATGCCTGCATGCGGGGCCTCCACGGGACTGCTTCGTCCGACCGGCATCGGACCGGGGTCGCACCGCATACTAAGCGGTCGCTTGCCGATCAGGGAACAGTCGCGCGAGTCACTCGTCCGGCCACTTCACCGCACAAGCCCGGAGCCCGCGCGCGGCCTTCCGCGCGCTCACCCGTCGCGGCCGTCGTCACCCCTCACCCGTCCGCGGCCGTCGTCACCCTCACCCGTCCGCGGCCGTCATCGCCCTCACCCGTCCGCGGCCTTCTTCGGCCGCGCCCGCACATGCATGCGCTCCCCCTGCGGGCCGAACAGGCTCAGGAACTCCACGGGCCCCTCCCCCGTCGACCCGAACCAGTGCGGCACCCGCGTGTCGAACTCGGCGGCCTCCCCCGCCGTGAGCACCACGTCGTGATCGCCCAGGACCACGCGCAGGCGCCCGGAGAGCACGTACAGCCACTCGTACCCCTCGTGGGTGCGCGGCTCCGGCTCCCGGGTGCGCCGCGGCTCGATGATCTTGTACGCCTGGAGTCCGCCCGGCTGGCGCGTGAGCGGCCACAGGGTCCGGCCGTCCCGCGTGAGCGGCTTCGTCCGCACCCTCGGATCGCCGACCGCGCCGGCCCCGATCAGCTCGTCCAGGGGCACCTGGTGGGCCTGGGCGATCGGCAGCAGCAGTTCCAGGGACGGTTTGCGCTGCCCCGACTCCAGCCGCGAGAGGGTGCTGACCGAGATGCCCGTGGTCTCGGACAGCGCCGCGAGCGTCACCTCCCGCTCCTTCCGGATCCGCCGCAGCCTGGGGCCGACACTCGCGAGTACCTCTTCCGTCGTCATGGTCGTATTGCAGTTTCGGCAAACCTGTTTGTCAATGGCGCACCGCTTGGGCGACCGTCGGGCGTGGAGGTGGTCACCATGACCGAGAACGCGAACCGCAACCAGGACCCCAACGGGAACACGTACGAAGTGATCGTCGTCGGCGGAGGCACCGCCGGCCTGTCCGCCGCGCTGGTGCTGGGCCGCGCCCGGCGCCGCACCCTGGTCGTCGACGCGGGCGAGCCCCGCAACGCGCCCTCCGCCCACCTGCAGGGCTATCTGTCGCGGGACGGCATGCCGCCCGTCGAGTTCCTGGCGCTCGGCCGCGAGGAGATCGCCCGCTACGGCGTCGGCCTGGTCCGCGACCGGGCGGTGGACGTCACCCGCGAGGGCGCCGGCGGGGACTTCGCGGTGCGCCTGGCGGGCGGGCGGACCGTGCGCGCCCGGCGGCTCGTCGTCACCACCGGCCTGAAGGACGAGCTGCCCGCCGTGCCGGGCGTCGCCGAGCGGTTCGGCCGGGACGTGCTGCACTGCCCGTACTGCCACGGCTGGGAGGTCCGCGACCAGGCCTTCGGCGTGCTCGCCGCGACCCCGCTCAGCGTGCACCAGGCGCTGATGGTCTCCCAGTGGTCGAAGGACGTGACGTTCTTCCTGCACACGGTCGCCGAGGAGGAGCTGTCCGACGACGATCTGCGCCGGCTGGCCGCGGCCGGGGTCCGCGTGGTGCCCGGCGAGGTGGCGGGCCTGGTGGTCGAGGACGACCGGCTCACCGGGGTGCGGCTCGCGGACGGGACGGTCCACGCGCGGGAGGCGCTGTTCGTCTCCCCGCGCCCGGTGCCGCAGACGGGGCTGCTGGAGCGGCTGGGCGCCGACTTCCACGACACCCCGTTCGGCCGCTACCCGGTCGTGGACGCCAACGGCCTGACCAGCGTCCCCGGCGTCTGGGCGGCGGGCAACGCGATCGGCTTCGCCGAACAGGTCGTCCACGCGGCGAGCGGCGGCTACCGGGCCGCCGCGGCCCTCAACGGCGACCTGCTGATGACGGACCTGGACGCCCTGGCACCGGCCTCACGAAGCTGACGCCTGTCCGGCCGGTCCCGGCCCGCAGGCGTGTCCGGACCGTCGCGGCCCGCAGGTGTGCCCGGCCCGTCGCGGCCCGCAGGTGTGCCCGGCCCGTCGCGGCCCGCAGGTGTGCCCGGACCGTCGCGGCCCGCAGGTGTGCCCGGACCGTCCCCGCCCGCGCGCCGCCGTCGCCGCGTCGAGCGGCATGCGCGGCGTCAAACGGCGTCGGCCCGCAGGTGTGGAACCGCCCCGCGCGGTGCACCATGAAACGCATGCTGCTCGCCCGGCTCGCCCAGGTGTCCCGTGAGGTCGCCGCCACGTCGGCGCGGTCCCGCAAGACCGCGCTGCTCGCGCAGCTCTTCCGGGAGGCGGAGGCGGCGGACGCCCCGGTCGTCATCCCGTATCTGGCGGGCCGGCTGCCGCAGGGGCGGCTCGGCGTCGGCTGGAAGGTGCTCGGCCGGCCGGTCGCCCCGGCCGCCGAACCGACCCTGACCGTGCGGGAGGTGGACGCCCGGCTCACCGAGCTGGGCAGGGTCGCGGGGCCCGGCTCGCAGGCCGAGCGGGTCCGGCTGGTCGGGGAACTGATGGGCGCCGCCACCGAGGACGAGCAGCGGTTCCTGCTCGGGCTGCTCACCGGCGAGGTCCGGCAGGGCGCGCTGGACGCGGCGGCCGTGGAGGGCCTGGCTGAGGCGACGGGCGCGCCGCCCGCCGACGTGCGCCGCGCGGTGATGCTGGCCGGCTCCCTCCAGGCGGTGGCCGAGGCGCTGCTGACGGACGGTCCGGCGGCCCTGGAGCGGTTCCGGCTCACCGTCGGCCGCCCGCTGCTGCCGATGCTCGCGCACAGCGCGTCCTCGGTGGCCGAGGCGGTCGGCAAGCTGGGCGCGTGCGCGGTGGAGGAGAAGCTGGACGGCATCCGCGTCCAGGTCCACCGGGACGGCGCCGCCGTGCGGCTGTACACGCGCACCCTCGACGACATCACCGACCGGCTCCCCGAGGTGACGGCGGCGGCGCTGGAGCTGCGCGGCGAGCGTTTCGTGCTCGACGGCGAGGTCATCGCCTTCGACGAGGACGGCCGGCCGCGCTCGTTCCAGGAGACCGCGGGCCGGGTCGGCTCCCGGGTGGACGTGGCGACCGCCGCCGAGGCGGTCCCGGTCTCGCCCGTCTTCTTCGACGCCCTCGCCGTCGACGGCCGCGATCTGCTCGACCTGCCGTTCGCCGAGCGGCACGCGGAGCTGGCCCGGCTGGTGCCCGAGCCGATGCGGGTGCGGCGCACGGTGGTGTCGGGCCCCGCGGACCTGCCCGCGGCGGAGGAGTTCCTGGCGAAGACCCTGGAACGCGGCCACGAGGGCGTGGTGGTCAAGGATCTCGCCGCGCCCTACAGCGCGGGCCGGCGCGGCGCGTCCTGGCTGAAGGTGAAGCCGGTGCACACCCTCGACCTGGTGGTCCTGGCCGCCGAGTGGGGGCACGGCCGGCGCACCGGCAAGCTGTCCAACCTGCACCTGGGCGCCCGCCGCGCGGACGGCTCGTTCGCCATGCTCGGCAAGACCTTCAAGGGCATGACCGACGCGATGCTGGCCTGGCAGACGGACCGCCTGCGGGAGCTGGCGGTGTCCGACGACGGCCAGGTGGTGACCGTGCGGCCGGAACTGGTCGTGGAGATCGCCTACGACGGCCTGCAGCGCTCCACCCGCTACCCGGCGGGCGTCACCCTCCGCTTCGCCCGCGTGGTCCGCTACCGCGAGGACAAGCGCCCCGAGGACGCCGACACCGTCGAGACCGTGCTGGCCGCGCACCCGGAGGCAGGGCGGTGACGGCGCGGCGCAGCGCGGGCCTGCTGCTGTTCCGGCGCACCGAGCGGGGCCCGGAGGTGCTGCTCGGGCACATGGGCGGCCCGTTCTTCGCCCGGCGGGACGCGGGCGCGTGGACCGTCCCGAAGGGCGAGTACGACCCGGACGAGCCGGCCTGGGAGGCGGCCCGCCGTGAGTTCGAGGAGGAGCTGGGGGTGGCGCCGCCGGACGGGGAGGCCGTACCGCTCGGCGAGGTCCGGCAGACCGGCGGCAAGATCGTCACGGTGTGGGCGGTGGAGGGGGACCTGGACCCGGCCGCGGTCGTGCCCGGCACGTTCACGCTGGAGTGGCCGCCGAGGAGCGGGCGTACGCAGGAGTTCCCGGAGCTGGACCGGGTGAGCTGGTTCGGCCTGGACGCGGCCCGTGAGGTGATCGTCTCCGCCCAGGCCGCGTTTCTCGACCGGCTGGCGGAGCACTCGGCCTGAGCGCCCCGGAGGCGATCGGATCGACACGGATCCCCACAGATCAATACGGACGCCCCGCGTTGCGGCCCCCGCCGCCGCGCGCGAAGGTCGAAGCACAGTCCCTTGCCAGGAGGTCAGCCATGCCCATCGCGACGGTGAACCCGGCGAACGGCGAGACGGTCAAGACGTACCAGGCCATGGGCGAGGAGGAGATCGCACGCCGCATCCAGCTCGCCGAGGCCACCTTCCGCACCTACCGGACGACCTCCTTCGCCGAACGGGCCCGGCTGATGCACCGGGCCGCCGACCTCCTCGACGAGGACCAGCAGGACATCGCCCGGGTGATCACCACCGAGATGGGCAAGCCGGTCCGCCAGGCGCGCGCGGAGGCCGCCAAGTGCGCCAAGGCGATGCGCTGGTACGCCGACCACGCCGAGGAGCTGCTGGCCGACGAGGAGCCCGCCGAGGCCGACGTGAAGGACTCGGGCGCTTCCCGCGTTCGCGTCCGCTACCGTCCGCTCGGCCCGGTCCTCGCGGTGATGCCGTGGAACTTCCCGCTGTGGCAGGTGATCCGGTTCGCCGCGCCCGCGCTGATGGCGGGCAACGTCGGACTGCTCAAGCACGCCTCGAACGTGCCGCAGACCGCGCTCTACCTGGAGGACCTGTTCCACCGCGCCGGTTTCACCGAGGGCACGTTCCAGACCCTGCTGATCGGCTCCGCCGCGGTCGACGACATCCTGCGCGACGAGCGGATCAAGGCGGCCACCCTCACCGGCAGCGAGCCCGCGGGCCGCGCGGTCGCCGCCACCTCCGGAGAGATGATCAAGAAGACGGTGCTGGAGCTGGGCGGCAGCGACCCGTTCGTCGTGATGCCGTCGGCGGACCTGGACCGGGCCGCCGAGGTGGCCGTCAACGCCCGCTGCCAGAACGCCGGTCAGTCCTGCATCGCCGCCAAGCGGTTCATCGTGCACACGGACGTCTACGACGCCTTCGCCGAGCGGTTCACGGCCGGGATGAAGGCGCTCAAGGTGGGCGACCCGACGGACGAGGAGACCGACGTCGGGCCGCTGTCCAGCGAGCGCGGGCGGGCCGATCTGGAGGAGCTGGTGGACGACGCGGTGCGCGGCGGCGCGACCGTGCTGTGCGGTGGCGAACGGCCCGAGGGACCGGGCTGGTACTACCCGCCGACGGTGCTCGCCGGCATCACCCGCGAGATGCGCATCCACCGCGAGGAGGCGTTCGGACCGGTCGCCACGCTGTACCGGGCGGGCGATCTGGACGAGGCCGTACTGATCGCCAACGACTCGCCCTTCGGCCTGAGTTCGAACGTGTGGACCCGCGACGAGAGCGAGGTCGACCGGTTCGTACGGGACCTGGAGGCGGGCGGTGTGTACGTCAACGGGATGACCGCCTCGCATCCGGCGTTCCCGTTCGGCGGAGTGAAGCGGTCCGGTTACGGGCGTGAGCTGTCCGGGCACGGAATCCGCGAGTTCTGCAACATCACCACGGTTTGGCACGGTGTGTGAGGGCCGCGCGGATACGATCCCGGTTGTGAACCGCGAAGTGACTCTGCCTCTGATCGTCGATGACCGCGGGAACCTTCAGGTGGCCGCGGCCGATGTGAGCAAGCTGCTCCGCATGGTGGGCGGGCGGTGGCTGCATCTCGTCGAGGCCGGTGAGGAGGGGCTCGACGAGGACACCGTGGCCGCGTTGACGATCGAGCTGGCGAAGCTGGCCGACCGGATCGACGTGGCGTGCATCGCGCACAGCAGCGGAGCGCCGTAGACCGCGCGTCAGGCCGCCCGCCGGGCGGGGCCCCGCGTCAGGCGCGCCGCCGGGCCCGGCACTCGCGGTGGAGCTCGCGCACGACGCAGCAGCCGCCGGCGGCGACGGCGAGCAGCACCAGCAGGCCGATCAGGCCGGGAAGGACGATCATGCGGCCAGCATGACAGACGCCCCTCCCGGCCGGCGCGCCGGTGTGCCGTTCGCTACCGGATCGGCATGCCCGACAGGGTGCGGGCGATGACCAGGCGCTGGATCTCGCTGGTGCCCTCGAAGATGGTGTAGATGGCGGCGTCCCGGTGCATGCGCTCCACCGGGTACTCGCGGGTGTAGCCGTTGCCGCCGAGGATCTGGATCGCCTGGGCGGTGACCTTCTTGGCGGTCTCGCTGGCGAACAGCTTCGACATCGAGCCCTCGGCGGCGGTGAACGGCTTGCCGTTGACCGCCATCCAGGACGCGCGCCACACCAGCAGGCGGGCGGCGTCGACCTGGGTGCGCATGTCGGCGAGCTGGAAGGCGACGCCCTGGTTGTCGATGATCGGGCGGCCGAACTGTTCGCGGGTCTTCGCGTAGTCGAGGGCGACCTCGTACGCGGCGCGGGCGGTGCCCACGGCCATGGCGCCCACGGCCGGGCGGGACGCCTCGAAGGTGGCCATCGCGGCGTTCTTCACGCGCTCCCCGCCCGCCCTGGCCTTCTCGCGGGCGCGGGCCAGCCGCTCGTCCAGCTTCTCCTTGCCGCCGAGCAGGCAGGAGCCGGGGACGCGCACGTTGTCGAGGATGACCTCGGCGGTGTGCGAGGCGCGGATGCCGTGCTTCTTGAACTTCTGGCCCTGGGACAGGCCGGGGGTGTTCGGCGGGACGATGAAGGACGCGTGGCCCTTGGAGCCCAGCTCGGGGTCGACGACGGCGACGACGACGTGGACGTTGGCGATGCCGCCGTTGGTGGCCCAGGTCTTCGTGCCGTTGATCACCCACTCGTCCTTGGCCTCGTCGTAGACGGCGCGGGTGCGCAGGGAGGCGACGTCGGAGCCCGCGTCGGGCTCGGAGGAGCAGAACGCGGCGACCTTGACGTCGTTGGCGTCGCCGTACATCTGGGGGATCCAGGTGCCGATCTGCTCCTCGGTGCCGTTGGCGAGGACGCCGACGGCGGCGAGGCCGGTGCCGACGATGGACAGGGCGATGCCCGCGTCTCCCCAGAACAGCTCCTCCATCGCCATGGGGATGCCGAGGCCGGTGGGGTCGAAGTACTGCTGGGCGTAGAAGTCGAGGGAGTAGATGCCGACCTTCGCGGCCTCCTGGATGACCGGCCAGGGGGTCTCCTCGCGCTCGTCCCACTCGGCGGCGGCGGGGCGGATCACGTCGGCGGCGAAGCCATGGAGCCAGTCCCTGACCTCCTTCTGCTCGTCGTTCAGCTCCATGGTGAACTCGGCCATGTCCCCTCCAGCGGCGCACGTGCGTGTTACTTGCGGTAACCGGCAGTCTGTTACCGGTGGGTAGGAAAAGTCAACTCACCCGGTCCCCCCGGCAGCCCGTTCGATGCGCCAGGGCCGTCGGGTGCTACTTTGCGCAGGCGTCACCGAGAGAGCACGGGTGGGGAGAGACCATGGACACCACGCAGCGGACCGAGCAGCAGCGGTCCGCCGACCGCCGACGGCGCGAGCTGCTGGAGGCCGCGGACCGGGTGGTGCTGCGCGACGGGCCGCAGGCGTCGATGAACGCCATCGCCGCCGAGGCGGGCATCACCAAGCCCATCCTCTACCGGCACTTCGGTGACAAGGGCGGACTCTACGCGGCGCTCGCCACGCGCCACACCGACGCGCTCCTCGGCTCCCTGCGGGCGGCGCTGGACGCGCCCGCGGACCGGCGCGAACGGGTCGAGAAGACCCTGGAGACCTATCTCGCGGCCATCGAGGCCCGGCCGCAGGTCTACCGGTTCCTGATGCACCCCGCGGAGGGCGGTCAGGCCGGCGACCAGGGCTTCGACGTGGGCAAGCACTCGGCGCCCGTGCTGCGCAGGATGGGCGAGGAGCTGGGCAAGGTCATCCAGGAGCGGGTCGACCTCGGCCCGGCCAGCGAGCGGCTGGCGCGGGTCTGGGGGCACGGCATCGTCGGGATGATGCACGCCGCCGGGGACTGGTGGCTGGGCGAACGGCCGTGCTCGCGGCAGGAGTTGGTGCGCGCGCTGGCCGATCTGCTGTGGGGGCGGCTGGCGGCCGCCGGGGACAAGGCGGGGGGCCCGGGGTTCTGACGGCCGCCTTCCGGCCGGGGCCCTGTGCGGCGCCCCGCGCACCTGACGGATTCAGCCCGGCCGGTGCCACGAGGCCCGGCTCACCTTCCGCATCAGCCTGCGGTGGCGCCAGCCCTCCACGCGGTCCGCGTAGACCTTCCCGTCCAGGTGGTCGCACTCGTGCTGGAGACAGCGGGCGAAGAAGCCCGTGCCGTGGATCGTGACCGGCTCGCCGGTCATCGTGAAGCCCTCGACGACCGCGTGGTCGTGGCGCTCCGTGCCCGCCTCCAGGCCCGGCAGGGACAGACAGCCCTCCGGGCCCCGGATCACGACACCGTCCGCCGTCACCAGACGCGGGTTCACCACATGTCCGAGATGCCGGACATCCTCGTCGTCCGGGCAGTCGTAGACGAACACCCGCAGCGACTCCCCCACCTGGTTCGCCGCCAGTCCCACCCCCCGCGCCGCGTACATCGTCGCGAACAAGTCCTCCACGAGCCGGGACAGTTCGGGGCCGAAGTCGGTGACCTCCGCGCACGGCGTGTGCAGAACGGGGTCGCCGAACAGGGTGAGGGGCCGGACGCGCCCGCGGGCGCCCGGGATCGAGCCGTGTCGCATGGCCGCAAGGGTACGGTTCCCTCAGCCCTCGCAGTGCCGCACAGCCGCGGGCGCGGGCCGGGATTCGGGAGTGCGAATGGATCTCGATAGGCTGACCACCACCACGTTGCCGAAGGCTTGAGGCGCGGCGCGTACGCAAGGAGGATCGAGAACTGATGGCAGGCAACTCGGACCCGCTGACGCCGCGGGCCAAGCTGGCCGTGACCGCGGGCAAGGCGGTCGCAGCGGCATCCCGTGCCGCGGGACGCGGCAGCGGTTCGGTGATCGGTGGCCGGGTGGCTCTGAAACTCGACCCCGACCTCCTGGCCCGGCTCGCCCAGAACCTGGACGTCGTCCTGGTCTCGGCGACCAACGGCAAGACCACCACGACCCGGCTGATCGCCGAGGCCCTGCGGGCCGCGGGCCCCGTCGTGTCCAACGCGCTCGGCGCGAACATGCCGGCCGGCATCACCTCGGCGCTCGCGGGCGGCTCGGACGCCAAGTACGGCGTCATCGAGGTCGACGAGAAGTACCTCGCGGGCGTCGCCCGGGACACCGACCCGAAGTGCATCGCGCTGCTGAACCTCTCGCGCGACCAGCTCGACCGGGCCGCCGAGACCCGGATGCTCGCCGAGAACTGGCGCGAGGGCCTGGCCGGCTGCAAGGCCGTGATCGTGGCCAACGCCGACGACCCGCTGGTCGTGTGGGCGGCCTCGTCGTCCCCCAACGTGATCTGGGTCGCGGCCGGGCAGATGTGGAAGGACGACGCCTGGTCCTGCCCCGCCTGCGGCGGTGTGATGCAGCGCCCCGGCGACGACTGGTTCTGCGGCGAGTGCGGCTTCCGCCGGCCCACCCCGAGCTGGGCGCTCTCCGGCGACCACGTCCTCGACCCGCACGGCTCGGCGTGGCCGATCCACCTCCAGCTGCCGGGGCGCGCCAACAAGGCCAACGCCGCCTCCTCGGCCGCCGTCGCCGCCGTGTTCGGGGTGCCGCCGCAGGTCGCCCTGGAGCGCATGTACCAGGTGCAGGCCGTCGCCGGACGCTATGACGTCGTCCAGTTCCAGGGCCGCGACCTGCGGCTGCTGCTGGCGAAGAACCCGGCCGGGTGGCTGGAGACGTTCTCCCTGATCGACCCGCCGCCCACCCCGGTGATCCTCTCCGTGAACGCGCGCAGCGCCGACGGCACCGACACCTCCTGGCTGTGGGACGTCGACTACACCCGGCTCACCGGCCACCCGATCTTCGTCATCGGTGACCGCAAGCTCGACCTGGCGGTGCGCCTGGAGGTCGCCAACCAGCACTTCCAGGTCTGCGACAACCTCGACGAGGCCGTGCAGATGTGCCCGCCGGGCCGGATCGAGGTCATCGCGAACTACACGGCGTTCCAGGATCTGCGCCGCCGCGTCGGCAACTGAGTGAGTCGGAAGGACAGTGACTATGAGCGACAACGGTCTGCGGATCGTCTGGATCTACCCCGACCTGCTCAGCACCTACGGCGACCAGGGCAACGTCCTCGTCGTGGAGCGCCGGGCGCGGCAGCGGGGCCTGGACGTGGCCCGGCTCGACGTACGCAGCGACCAGCCGATCCCGACCTCGGGTGACATCTATCTGATCGGCGGCGGCGAGGACCGGCCGCAGCGGCTCGCGGCCGAGCGGCTGCGCCGGGACGGCGGTCTGCACCGCGCGGTGGAGAACGGCGCCATCGTGTTCTCGGTGTGCGCCGGCTACCAGATCCTCGGCCACGAGTTCATCAACGACCTCGGCCAGCGTGAGCCCGGCCTCGGCCTGCTCGACGTGGTGTCGGTGCGCGGCGAGGGCGAGCGGTGCGTCGGTGACGTGCTCGCGGACATCGACCCGCGGCTCGGCCTGCCGCCGCTGACCGGCTTCGAGAACCACCAGGGCGTCACCCACCTCGGCCCCACGGCCCGCCCGCTGGCCCAGGTGCGGCTCGGCAAGGGCAACGGCACCGGCGACGGCACGGAGGGGGCGTACAACGACACCGTCTTCGGTACGTACATGCACGGTCCCGTCCTCGCCCGCAACCCGCTGATCGCGGACCACCTGCTCAAGCTGGCCCTCGACGTCAACGCGCTGCCGCCGGTGGACGACCGCTGGTACGAGGCGCTGCGCAACGAGCGCATCGCGGCTGCGCAGCAGCCTGCGTGAACACCGTTGCGCAGCAGCCTGCGTGAACCCGTTGCGCAGCAGCCTGCGTGAACCCGTTGCGCAGCAGCCTGCGTGAACCCGTTGCGCGGCAGCCTGCGTAACCGGTCTGCCGTCGGGGGTTCACCAGCCCGTCTGACGGTGCATCCACACAGGTGAGCGGGGTCGTCCAGCAGGCGGACGCCCGGTTCGGCCCCGCCCCCGAATGCCGCTAGGGTGGCGGGGATTCCCGCCGGACAGCGTGGTCCGGTCACCGGCCCACGTCGAGAAGGTATTCGGGCTATGCGCATTGGTGTCCTCACGTCCGGCGGCGACTGCCCCGGTCTGAACGCCGTCATCCGGTCCGTCGTGCACCGTGCCGTCGCCGACCACGGCGACGAGGTCATCGGTTTCCGGGACGGCTGGAAAGGCCTCCTGGAGTGCGACTACACGAAGCTCGACCTTGACGCGGTCGGCGGCATCCTCGCCCGCGGCGGCACCATCCTCGGCTCCTCCCGGGTCCGTCCCGAGCATCTGCGGGACGGCGTGGAGCGGGCCAAGGGGTACGTCGCGGAGCTGGGCCTCGACGCGATCATCCCGATCGGCGGCGAGGGCACGCTGAAGGCGGCCCGGCTGCTGTCGGACAGCGGACTGCCCATCGTGGGCGTGCCGAAGACCATCGACAACGACATCGCGGTCACCGACGTCACCTTCGGTTTCGACACGGCGGTCGGCGTCGCCACGGAGGCGCTGGACCGGCTGAAGACCACCGCCGAGTCCCACCAGCGGGTGCTGATCGTCGAGGTCATGGGCCGGCACACCGGCTGGATCGCGCTGCACTCGGGGATGGCGGCGGGCGCGCACGCCATCGTCGTGCCGGAGCGGCCCTTCGACATCGACGAGCTGACCGCGAAGGTCGGCGAGCGGTTCGCGGCGGGCAAGCGGTTCGCCATCGTCGTCGCCGCGGAGGGCGCCAAGCCGAAGCCCGGCACCATGGCCTTCGACGAGGGCGGCAAGGACATCTACGGGCACGAGCGGTTCGCCGGGATAGCCCGTCAGCTCTCCGTGGAGCTGGAGCGGCGGCTCGGCAAGGAGGCGCGGCCGGTGATCCTCGGGCATGTGCAGCGGGGCGGGACGCCCACGGCGTACGACCGGGTGCTGGCGACGCGGTTCGGGTGGCACGCGGTGGAGGCCGCCCATCGCGGCGAGTTCGGGATGATGACGGCGCTGCGGGGGACGGACATCGTGATGGTGTCGCTGGCGGAGGCCGTGGAGTCCCTGAAGACCGTTCCGGAGGAGCGGTACGCGGAAGCGGAGTGTGTGCTGTAGCCGTCCGGCGGGTGCGGGTCGTCCGCGGTTTCTCGCGCTGTTCCCCGCGCCCCTGAGGTGAGTCCAGCGGCCCCCGGTCGAAAGGCCGGCCGGGGGCCGCTCTACTCTTGTGGGCGGTACAGACAGCACAAACCCCCCACGAATCAGGAGCCGGCGGATGGATCACAGCGGGCACGGCATGATGATGGATCTGCCGCCGTTCACGCTGGGGAGGGGGCTCCAGTGGTCCGCGGACCCCTTCTTTCTCGTCGCGTGCCTGCTGGGACTGGCGCTCTACGGCTGGGGCGTCGTCCGGCTGACCCGGCGCGGTGACAAGTGGCCGGTCGGGCGGACCCTCTTCTTCTTCGCCGGTGTGCTCAGCATCGGGCTCATGATGAACACCGCGCTGAACGACTACGGCATGGTCATGTTCAGCGTGCACATGGTGCAGCACATGGTGATCAGCATGCTGTCGCCGATCCTGATCCTGCTCGGCGCGCCCATCACGCTGGCGCTGCGGGCACTGCCGCCGGCCGGCCGGGGCCGCAAGGGGCCGCGCGAGGTGCTGCTGATGCTGCTGCACAGCCGGTACATGCGGATCGTCACCCACCCCGCGTTCACGATCCCGCTGTTCATCGCCAGCCTGTACGGCCTCTACTTCACCCCGCTGTTCGACTTCCTGATGGAGTCCAAGCCGGGGCACATCGCGATGATGGTGCACTTCCTCGCGACCGGCCTGGTGTTCTTCTGGCCGATCATGGGCGTGGACCCCGGTCCGCACCGGCCCGGCTATCTGATGCGGATGCTGGAGCTGTTCGCGGGCATGCCGTTCCACGCGTTCTTCGGCATCGCCCTGATGATGGCCTCGCAGCCGATGGTCGAGACCTACACCGAGCCGCCCGCCTCCCTCGGCATCGACGCCCTCTCCGACCAGAACGCGGCGGGCGGCATCGCCTGGGCGTTCAGCGAGATCCCGTCCGTGCTGGTGCTGATCGTGCTGCTGTTCCAGTGGTACGGCTCCGAACAGCGGCAGGCCAAGCGCAAGGACCGGGCCGCGGACCGCGACGGTGACAAGGAACTCGAGGCGTACAACGCCTATTTGGCCTCACTGAACGCACAAAGTCGCTGAACTTCTTTTCCGGCCGGTCCGGGCCAGTAGCATGAAACGCGTCGGGGGGACCGCCGGGGGGAGCGGTGATGACCGTTCGCGTTGTGCTGCGCAAGGTCGCGATCACGCTGGTGTGCGTACTGTTCCTGAACGGATGCAGCAGCGACGCACAAACGTTCGCAGTGAAGGCCGTGGCGGCGGGTGTGCCGTCCCTGGCGCCGTTCTTCGACGAGGACGCCGGGCTCGGCCATGACGCCGTCGTACGGTCGCGACCTGCGCCCGGCGGGATCCAGCAGGGCGACACACCGGGTCTCTACGGCGGCACGCGGCAGCCGGAGATCTGCGATGTCGACCGGCTGGAGGAATTCCTCACCGATCCCGCGAACGAGCGGAAAGCACAGGCCTGGGCTTCCGTGCTCGATGTCACCACCGATGGGATTCCGGAATATCTCGACCGGCTGACTCCGGTTCTTCTCCGGACCGACACCCTGGTGAAGAACCACGACTACAAGAAGGAAAAAGCGGTTCCCTTCGACGCCCTGCTCCAGGCCGGAATCGCGATTCTCGTCGATGAGCGGGGGATGCCCGCCGTGAAATGCTCGTGCGGAAATCCGCTGCGGCCCTTCGAGGGGGACACCGGCAGGATCTCCGTCCGGTTCGAGGACGGCAACGAGCGGTGGCGGGGCTTCGACCGAGCCTCCGTCGTGGCCGTACGGCCCGCGCCGCGGACCCTGGACCGGCTGGCCCTGGTCGACGTCGAGGACCCCGCCCGGGGCATTCACCGGCCCGCCGGGACGACCGGCGCGGACGACTCCGTCTTCGACGCGAGCGAGCGGCGTGCGGTGCCCGACGTGACCGGGACGACGTTCGGGCGGGCGAGCCGGATGCTGGCCGGGGCGGGGCTCGCCGTCGCCGTCGACGGGGGCGGGCTGCCGCCGCAGGGCAGCCGGGTCACGGCGTCCGATCCGCCGGCGGGGACCGGGTTGCCGTTCGGCGCGTTCGTGCGGGTGCGGGTGGCCGGGGGTGGGGGTGGTGGACCGGAGGGCGGGCCGGGAGACGGGTCGGGCCCGGCCTCGGCGTCCTCCGGGTCGTCGGGCTCCTCGGACTCGTCGGGTCCGTCCGCTTCCGGGGGCTCATCGGGCTCGCCGGGTTCATCCGGCTCCTCCGGCTCCTCCGGTCCGTCGGACTCTCCGGGGTCCTCGGGTTCGTCCCAGTCGTCGGGTTCGTCGCCGTCGTCGGGAGCCTCGGGTTCCTCGGACGCTTCGGCTCCCGGCGAGTCACGGGACCCCTCCGGCTCTCCGGGATCGTCGGATGCGCCGCGGCCGTCAGGTCCGTCAGGCCCGTCAGCGCCGCCGGAACCTTCCAGGCCGTCGGCCCCGCCGGACTCCCCCGGCTCACCGGGTCCGCCCGGACCGTCCGGCTCGCCGGGCTCCTCGGGCTCCCCCACGTCCTCCATCCCCACCCGCGAGCCACCCGAGCGGCCTCCGTCCGCCTCCCCGCCGGGGACCGGGCCACCGTCGTCGTCCTCCTCCACCAGGCCGCCGCCGTCCCCGCCGTCCCCGCCGTCCCCGCCGTCGCCGCCCTCACCACCCCCCTCCCCCGCCCCGCCCTCCACCCCCACCGCTCCGTAGCCCCCCCCCCGCCAGAACCGGGAGTCACCGGATGTCCTCAGGACCCTCGACGTCGGGAGTGGGCCGGGTCATCGCCGGCCGCTATCTGCTGCTGCACCGGCTCGGCAGCGGCGGGATGGGGCACGTGTGGCTGGCCCATGACCAGAGGCTGGCCTGTGAGGTGGCGCTGAAGGAGATCGTGTTCCGGGATCCGGCGGAGGCGGAGAACGAGCGGGAGGCGCGGGTGGCGCGGGCTCGGGCGGAGGCGCGGCACGCGGCCGGGCTGCGCGGGCATCCGCACGTGGTGACCGTGCACGACGTGCTGGAGCACGAGGGGCTGCCGTGGATCGTCATGGAGTACGTGGCGGGCGCCGTGGACCTGCGGGAGCTGGTCGCCCGGCGCGGTCCGCTCGCCCCGGCGGAGTGTGGCCGGATCGGTCTGGCGGTACTGGACGCGCTGACCGCGGGCCACGAGCGGGGTGTCCTGCACCGGGATGTGAAGCCGGCGAACATCCTGCTCGCGCCGGACCGCTCGGGGGCGCCGTACGGGCGTGTCCTGCTCACCGACTACGGGATCTCGGTGCGGCCGGACGCCGGGGAGCCGCGCTACACGCTGGCGTCCGCGCTGGTGGGCACCGCCGGCTACCTGGCACCGGAGCGGGCCACCGGCGGGCCGCCCACCGAGGCCGCGGACCTGTTCTCGCTGGGCTGCACGCTGTACTACGGCGTGGAGGGGCGCGGCCCCTTCGAGCGGGAGTCGCAGCTGGCGGAGCTGACCGCCGTGGTCGCGCAGGAGCCGCGCCCGCCGGTGCGCTCGGGCGCGCTGGAGCCCGTCGTACGGGCGCTGCTGGTGAAGGATCCGGCGCGGCGGATGGGGGCGGCCGAGGCCGAGGCGGCGCTGGCGGCGATCGTCGTGCCGCAGCCGCGGACGCCCGGGCGCGTGGCGGCGGATCCGGCGTCGCAGCCGCCGTGGGGCATGGCGCCGGACGGGCACGAG
>NZ_JBFATR010000060.1:0-38256 GCF_040678395.1 Streptomyces sp. NPDC052687
CGAGCTGCCGTCCTTGGTCCGGATCTCGTTGTACTTCACCTGTTCCGCCGGGATCTTCATGTCCGCTAACTGGGGGCAGCGCGTCGAGCACGTCGCCCAGCCACGCGCGCCGGGCCCGCCTTGCGCGGTGGGCGAGGCGGGAGTCGGGGGCCAGGCCGTCGAAGCCGTGGCAGCCGCCGGGCCAGACGTGCAGCTCGCACGGCACCCCGCACTGCCACAGCCGCCCCGCATAGGCGACGGTCTCGTCGCGGAAGGTCTCCGCCGAGCCCACGTCGAGGTAGGCCGGGGGCAGGCCGGAGAGGTCGCGGGCGCGCGCGGGGGCCGCGTACGGGGAGACGTCCGCCCTGCCGGCGGCGCCGTCCAGCAGGGCGTTCCAGGCCGTGCCGTTCGAGACCCGGTCCCACATGCCCAGCCCTTCCATCTGCCGGCCGGAGCAGGTGCGGTCGCGGTCGTCGAGCATCGGGGACAGCAGCATCTGTGCGGCCGGTACGGGGCCGCCCCGGTCGCGGGCCAGCAGCGTCAGGCCCGCGGCGAGACCGCCGCCCGCGCTCGCGCCCACCACGACCAGCCGCTCCCGGTCCCCGCCCAGGTCCGCGGCGTGCCGCGCCGTCCACACCAGGCCCGCGTAACAGTCCTCCAGCGGTGCCGGGTGGGGATGCTCCGGAGCCAGCCGGTACTCCACCGACACGGTCACCGTGCGCAGCGACCGCGTCCAGGTCAGGACGTCCGGGGCGAGATGCCGCCGGCTGCCCGCGACCATGCCGCCGCCGTGCAGGTGGTACAGCACCGGAAGTCCCGCGCCCGGCCCCGCGTCCGCCGGCCGGCCGATCAGCAGTGTCACCTCCGGACCGCCGGGCGCCCCGGCGACCGTGCGCTCCTCCCACGTCAGTTCCCCGCCGCACCGCAGCGCCTCGTCGCCGGGCGCGCCCGCCGCCACGGCCGCCCGGACCTCGGGGATGGCCTCCGGAGTGAGCGGCGGCTGCTCGCCCAGGGCCTCCAGCACGGCCGCCACCTCCGGATCGAAGGGAACGGGCGGCGGGACGGCCGCGGTGGGCGACCAGGGCTCGGGACTCGTCATGTGACCCCTCTCCGGACGAGACGACGAGACGACGTGACATACGGGACGCCGGTACGGCCGACCATCCGGCCCGTCCGGACCTCGTCCGGACCTCGTCCGAACCCCGGCCGAACCCCGGCCGGAACCTGCTCCGGCAGCGGCGCCGTCCGCCGTCCCCCCGAAGCCTGTGCCCCGGACCGGGCCCCGGCATCCATCCCCACCGGCGATGCATCGCGCCGCCCGCCCCGCTGATCGACTTCCACCTGGGCCTCCCATCCCTGTTCGGAACATCGACCTGGGACCGCTCGGCCCCCTGCTCCCGCCTCCGTGAGCGCGATCGCCCCGAGGGCGCGACCCGAGGCGCGACCCGATTACCTCTCAGGTCATCGACTGACCACCCCGGCGGATGGAAGGGTCACAGGCACACGGAGCCCAGCCCGACCGGAAGGACCGCCATGACCGCCTACATCATCGGCCACCTGCGCGACGCCGCCCCGCACGTGGAGATCGCCGAGTACATCGAGCGCATCACCGCCACCTTCGAGCCCTACGGCGGCCGCTTCCTGGTGCACGGCGCGACGCACGAGACGAAGGAGGGCACCTGGCCCGGGGCGGTCGTGCTGATCGGCTTCCCCACCCTCGCGGACGCGCGGGCGTGGTGGGACTCGCCGGCCTACCAGGAGATCGCGCCCCTGCGTACCCGGCACATCGAGGGGGACATCATCTTGGTCGAGGGAGTGCCGGACGGATACGACCCGGCGACCACCGCCAAGGCGATACGCGACGCTCTGTGAGCCCATCGGCGGGCGAAGGTCTAGACCTTGACGCGTTCATGATGCGGCGCTAGCTTTCCCGGCCACAGCGCCATTCACGTCAGCGTGAGCTGATCACATACATGAACGTGATGTGTCGTCAGAAAGGCAACCCCCCATGCCTGGAAGAGTCCTGAGGCCCGCTCTGCTCGCGGTGGCCGGCGCACTGCTGGCCGGTGCCCTCGCGGCACCGGCCACGGCCGCCCGGCCCGCCTCCACCACCCCCACCAGCCGCGCCCTCGCCCCCGCTGCCGCCGCCGTCCCGGCAGCGCAGGCCGCCCCCGCCGTGTTCACCCACCCCGGTGTCGGCGTCAGCCGCGCCCAGCTCGACACCGTGCGCGCCCGGGTCGCCGCGGGCGCCGCCCCGCAGGCCGCGGCCTTCAGCCAGATGATGAGTTCGCGGTACGCCTCCCTCTCGTACACGCCCCACCCGCGCGCCGTCGTCGAGTGCGGCTCCTACTCCAACCCCAACTACGGCTGCACAGACGAGCGCGAGGACGCCATCGCCGCGTACACCCACGCGCTCGCCTGGTACGTCACCCGCGACGCCGCCCACGCCCGCAAGGCGATCCAGATCATGGACGCCTGGTCGGCCACCGTCCGGGACCACACCAACAGCAACGCGCCGCTCCAGACCGCCTGGGCGGCCTCCTCCTGGCCCAAGGCCGCCGAGATCATCAAGCACGTCTACGGCGACTGGCCGAACGCCGGCCGCTTCGCCACCATGCTGCGCACCGTCTACTACCCGGAAATCCAGAACGGCTCCAACTCCAACGGCAACTGGGAGTTGAGCATGATCCAGGCCATCATGGGCATCGGGGTCTTCCTCGACGACAAGACGATCTACGACCGGGCCGTCGCGCTCTACCGCAACCGCGTCCCCGCGTACGTCTACCTGACCTCCGACGGCGCCCTGCCACGCACCAAGCCGGGCGACGGACGCGACACCCGCGACGAGATCATCGCCTACTGGCACGGCCAGACCACCTTCGTCGACGGCCTCTCCCAGGAGACCTGCCGCGACTTCACGCACACCGGCTACGGCATCGCCGCCATGGCCCAGGTCGCCGAGACCTCACGCATCCAGGGCCAGGACCTCTACCCCGAGTTCGGCGAGCGGATCCGGCACGCCCTCGGCTTCCACGCCACGTACGAACTGAACCAGCCGCCGTCCTGGCTCTGCGGCGGCACGGTCACGCGAGGCCTCGGCCCGGTCACCGAGGTCGGCTACAACGCCCTGCACAACCGCCTCGGCCACGCCATGACCAACACGGAGACATACACCCTGGCCCGCCGCCCCATGGGCACGAACAACCTCTTCGTCGCCTGGGAGACGCTGACGCACGGCGACAACGTCTCCTGACTCCCGCACGCGCCCTCCCCCGGCGCGTCGACGCGCCGCCGACCGCCCTCCCACGCCCCACGGCCCCCCTCTGTGAATACTCACCGCTATGAGAGGCAACGCAGAGTGGCGGCCGTGGGTGATCGGGCTGGTCGGTGTCGCGGCGCTGCTCACGGTGGTGGCGCTGGTGGTCGGCACGGGCGCGGAGGCCGCCGCGGCCTCGCTGAGCGTGCTGATCTCCGCGAGCGCCGGGCTGCTGCGCCGGCGCGGCGGCCGTCCCGCGCGCCACGTGGGACGCGGCACGGCCCGGGGGCGCAGAGTCCTCGGCTTCTTCCTGCTCTTCTGGCTGGGCGCCCAACTCTCCGGCTCGCCGGCGTTCCTGTTCATCCGGCAGGTGACGGGGCGTCCGCCGGCGGAGATCGCCCTGATGGACCCGGCCGGGGACCTCGCCTTCGTCGGGCAGGACGCGGGCTTCCACGCCTCGATCTTCCTGCTGATCGCCGGGATCATGGCCGGACTCGACCCGGCCGGTGGCTTCCCGCGCCCGACCCGGCTGGACTTCCGCGCCCCCGACGCCTGTTGTGGGCGATGCTCCCCGCGTCCCTCGGCCGGGGACTGCTGTGGGGGACCGCCCTCGGGGTGTCGCTGGCGTTCGTGACGCCCTGGGTGGAGCTGTCCTGGTGGGTGCGGTGCGCCACGACCGGCGCCCTCGGCGTCTTCTTCGGTCTCCTCCTCGGGGCGGGCCTGGCGGTCGTGCGCTGGGCCCGCGTCCCCGCCGACCTGGAGCAGGAGACACCGCAGTCCACGGTGCGCGGCGATCGCACGGCCGCCGTCGCGCTGCTGGTGCTGGCGGTGGTGCCGCCCCTGGTCAAATGGGCCGCCACGGTCCAGGCGGACCTGGCGGACAGCACCGACCCGGCCGTCCACACCTTCGGCCGCTCGCTGCTGACCCCGGAGGCGAACCTGTCGGTCGGACTCTCCGCCGGGCTCCTGGCCGTCGCCGGCACCGCCTGGTTCGCCTACCGTGAGACCGGCCTGCGGCTCGCCGCGGCCCGGCGGCTGCCACGCCACCGCTCGCGTTCATGGAGGACGCGCGACTGCTGAGCGTCCTGCGCCGCGTCGGGCCCGTCTACCGGTTCTGCCACGCCGCGTTCCAGGACCGCGTCGTCACCGGCGTCGGCGCCGCGCCCGTTTCCCCGACGAGGGTGAACCTCCGGCCGAAGCCGCCGCCGGTGTACGCCGTCCGGGTGGATTCACCACCCGTCAGGACTTCCGCGGTTGCGGAAAGGAAGGCTCGTCTGCGTGACTCTTCTGCCCCTTCGCCCCTCGGCGGTACTGTCCGTCACCGCCACTGTCCTGTCCCTGGTGGCCACCCTCCTCGTCGGCGGCGCGACACCGGCCGCCGCACTGGACAAACCCGTCGTCGGCGGCCCGGTGTTCAACAACCCGCTGGGCACGCCGGCGCAGCGCGAGGCGATCTTCACCCAGCTGCTGCGGCTGATCGAGGCGACACCCGCCGGCGCCGAGATCCGCGGTTCCGTCTACGAGTTCGACGACCGGGACGTCGCCGACGCGCTGCTCGCCGCCCACCGCAGAGGCGTCGCCGTCAAGCTCGTCGTCGACGACTCGACCTACGTCGACGCCAAGGGCGACGAGTACGTCAACCCCTCCTACCGGGCGCTGCGGGCCGGCCTGGGCACCCGGGACACCGCCCGCTCCTGGATCGTCGTCTGCGACGACAGGTTCGAGGACGCCGACGGAGTGGACGACGTCCAGCGCGGCTGCCTGAGCGTGGCCCCGCCGCCACCGGCGTACAACCACAACAAGTTCTTCACCTTCTCCCGCATCGGCCCCTTCGACGACGGCACCGGCTACACGAAGGTCGTCTTCCAGACCTCGTCGAACCTGTCCGACTGGTACAAGACCGAGTCCTTCAACGACGCCGTCACCTTCGCGAACGGCGCCGTGTACGACGGGTACGTGACCTACCACGACCGGCTCCGCCACGGCCGCACCCTCGCCCGCGGCGACAACACGGCGTACTTCTCCACCCCGTCCGGCTCGGCCTACCAGGCCGCCTTCTTCCCGCGCGGCGACACCTCGTACCACAACCCGGCCACCGACAACGTCGTGCAGACGCTCGACGGGGTCAGGTGCGGCTACACCGACGCGGACGGCGCCCGGCGGGTCAGCGACATCCGCGTCCTCGTGTACAGCTTCTACCGCTCGCGCGTGCAGGTCGCCGACAAGCTGGCCGAGCTGCGGGGCCGGGGCTGCTGGATCGACCTCGTCTACGCCGAGAGCGACAGCACGATCACCGCCAGGCTGACCGCCGCCGGCATCCAGCACCGCCGCTGCCGCATCCCCAACGGCCCCGGCATCGACGTCCGCCCGCACAACAAGCAGATCCTCATCGACGGCAACCACAACGGCGACCTCACGCCGCGCGTCCTCACCGGCAGCGCCAACCTGACGGGCTCGTCACTGCGCTCGGCCGACGAGGCACTCGTACGGATCACCGGCGCCGGATACCACTCCCGGTACCTGAGCGAGTTCTACCGGATCCGCACCGCCTGCGGAGGCTGACGGGCGGCGGCCCGCGCCGGCCCCCGCCGGGTTCTGCCGCCGACACGGCGAACCCGGCGGGTTAAGCGGGTGAAGACTGCGCCGCACCCCCGGCTCACCGGGCATGCATGGAGGTCGCGGCCGTATCCGGCCGAACCCCTCGGACCCGACCCGCCTGGAGGCGAGTGATGAACCAAAGAGCCGATCAAGCCGACCCCACGATCCATCAGGTGCCAGTCCTCATCGTCGGCGGTTCCCTGGTCGGCCTGTCGACCTCTCTGTTCCTGGGCCGGCTGGGGGTGCGGCACACGCTGGTGGAGCGTCATGCCGGTACCTCCATCCACCCCCGCGGCCGCGGCAACAACGTCCGGACGATGGAGCTGTTCCGGGTGGCCGGCGCCGAGCCGATGATCCGGCAGGCCGCCGCCACGCTGGCCGACAACCACGGCATCCTGCAGACCCCCACCCTGGTCGGCGACGCGGGGGAGTGGCTGTTCCGGGAGATCGACCCGGGCGGCGGCCTGGCCCGGTTCAGCCCCAGCTCGTGGTGCCTGTGCAGCCAGAACGACCTGGAGCCGGTCCTGCTCGACCGCGCCGCACAGCTCGGCGGCGACCTGCGCTACGCCACCGAACTGATGTCGTTCGACACCGACGCCACCGGCGTCACCGCTCTGGTCAAGAGCCGCGAGACCGGCGAGCACACCACCATCCGCGCGGAGTACCTCGTCGCCGCCGACGGCCCCCGCAGCCCCATCCGTGAGCAGCTCGGCATCGGCCAGAGCGGCCCCGGCGACCTGTTCCACAACATCAGCATCACCTTCCGCTCCCGTCGCCTCGCCGATGTCGTGGGCGACCGCCACTTCATCGTCTGCTACCTGACCAACCCCGACGCCGACGGCGCGCTGCTGCCCGTGGACAACCGCGAGAACTGGGTGTTCCACGCCCCGTGGCACCCCGAGAACGGGGAAACCCTGGAGGAATTCACCGAGGAGCGGTGCATCGAGCACATCCGGCGCGCGGTCGGCGTCCCGGACCTGGACGTGGAGCTGACCGGAATGGCGCCCTGGCACGCCGCCGAGCGTGTCGCCCAGAGCTACGGGACGGGACGCGTGTTCCTGGCCGGCGACTCGGCCCACGAGATGTCCCCCACCGGGGCCTTCGGCTCCAACACCGGTATCCAGGACGCCCACAACCTCGCGTGGAAGCTCGCCGCCGTGCTCGGCGGCTGGGCGGGGGAGGGGCTGCTGGACACCTACGACGCCGAGCGCCGCCCGGTGGCGGAGGTGACCAGCGCGCGGGCCGCCGGACGGTCGGTCGAGCACAGCCACCCCGGATTCGCCCCGCCGCCCGGCGTCGGCGGCGGCGCCGGCGGCGGCGGACCTCAGCGCGGCATCCTCAACGTGGCCCTCGGGTACCGCTACCCGCGCGGCGCCGTGGTCGGCACCGACCCGGCGGGCCCGGTCGTCCCGGAGAGCCTCGACCTGAGCGGTGAACCCGGCAGCAGGGCACCGCACTTGTGGCTGCGGCACCAGGGCGAGCGGATCTCCACCCTCGACCTGTACGAACGGTCACTGGTGCTGCTCAGCGACGCCGCGGCGGGAAGCGGCTGGCACGAAGCCGCCGTCCGCGTCGCGGCGAGCATGTCCGTCCCGCTCCTCTCCTACCGGGTGGGCAGTGGCCCGGACGCCGAGCTGACGCCCGAGGACGGGGTCGACTGGAGCGCCTGCCACGGCACGACACCCGAGGGCGCCGTACTGGTCCGGCCCGACGGGTTCGTCGCCTGGCGAGCCCCCGGCCCGGTGTCCGACGCCGAGGCGGAACTGCGTCGCGTCCTGGGCGAGGTGCTGGACATCGCCTGACCCCTTCGGAGGCCGCGTCCCACCGGTGACCGACCGGTGACGCCCCCGAGACGACCAGCGAACCGAGCCGGCCCGCGCACCCCGCGGGCCGGCTCCTCACATGTCCGACGTCCCCTCATCTGCCCTCTGCGACGTCGCACTTGACGGGCAATCGGATGAACCGTTCACCCGACTGATCGCCCTGAGTAGCGGTGCCGGGCCGGCTGACTGACGGTTGACCATGTCGACGTCGAGTCAGGTCAGCCGTGCCAAGTGCCGGCTGCTCGACCGTCGGCGGAAGGAACCTCAGATGCGCTCTGCTCGTATGGCTGTGGCCGCCGCCGCCGCATCCGCCGCTCTCGCTCTCGCCGCGCCCGGCGCCTCCGCGGTCGGCTCCGACCACGACGACTCCTCCTACAGCAAGGAGCACACCAGCAAGGACGAGTCCTCGAAGGACTACGGCAAGGACGAGAGCAAGGAAGAGGACAAGGACAAGGACTACGGCAAGGAAGAGGACAAGGACCACGGCAAGGACAGCTCGTACGACTCCCCGCGTGGTGGAGTGCACACCGGCGGCGGTGCGCTGACCATGCTCAACGAGGACGAGTGGAACAAGGACTCCGGCTCCTCGAAGCACACCGAGGACAGCCACTCCTCGGACTCGGAGAAGGACTCGTCGGACTCGTACAAGGACTCCTCGGAGAAGGACTACGAGAAGGACTCGGAGAAGGACTACGAGAAGGACTCGGACAAGGACTACGAGAAGGACTCGGAGAAGGACTACGACAAGCCGCGCGGTGGCGTGCACACCGGCGGTGGCGCCCTGGTCATGGTCAACGAGGACGGCTGGGGCAGCAAGGACTCCGAGTCGTCGAAGGACAGCCACTCCTCGGGGTACAAGGACAGCGAGCACGGCAAGGACTCCTGGGGCGGCGGCCACGACAAGCCCCGCGGCGGGATGCACACCGGCGGCGGCGCCCTCGCCGCTCCGTCGGTGACCGCGGGCGGGCTGGGCGTGCTGGCCGCCGCCGGTCTCGGCCTCTACGTGGTGCGCCGTAAGAAGTCGGCCCAGAGCCTGGTCTGACCCATGCCCGGTGCGATAGCCGCTGCGGCCGCCACGCGCGCGTCGCGTGGCGGCCCGGCCGGCTCCGGCCCCCGTACCCCGTTCGCCCTCCCGCACTGCCCCCAGTGAGGTGGTTTTCCGATGGCACCCGGTCCGTCCGCCCCCGCCGACCAGGCAGCGCCCCCCACCGGGCCGAAACACCGCCTCGGCGTGATGGTGATGTGCGCCGCGGCCTTCCTGGTCATCCTCATGAACCCGGCGGAGGACGAGAAGACCATCGAGCCCCCCCGTCCGCCGCAGGCCGCCCCGGCCGGCGCGTCGGCCGGGGCCCCGACCCCGGCCGCCGAGAAGCGGGAAGGGCCCGCCCGCAAGCATCTGCCGCGATCGAGGCCCGTGCGCCTGCTCATTCCGAAGATCTCGGTCGACGCCCCCTTCACGGACCTCGCCATCCTCCCCTCGGGCCAGCTGGAGGCCCCGCCCCCCGACGACACCAACCTGGTCGGCTGGCACGCCAAGGGGCCATCGCCGGGGGAGATCGGCACCTCGATCATCGCCGGGCACGTCGACACGAAGACGTCGGCCGCCGTGTTCGTCGGGCTCAGCGCACTGGAGAAGGGCGACGTCTTCCACGTCGAGCGCGCCGACGGGCGCAAGGCGTCCTTCGTCATCGACCACGTGGAGACGTTCGAGAAGGACCGCTTCCCCAACGACCGTGTGTACGGCGACACGGGCCAGGCCCAGGTCCGGCTGATCACCTGTGCGGGTGACTACGACCGCCAGGCGAAGGACTACACGGAGAACCTCGTCGTCTTCGCCCACCTCATCTGAGCCCCGCCCCGCCTTTCCGGACCTGTGAGCGCAGCGGTCACCCGCGTAGTTCATACGAGTCGCGCTCCTCAGGGGACGGGCACAGGATCGAGAAACGCCGACGTCGCTCACCGTGACCGACGTTCACCCCCGCCCCTAGAAGGAGATGTGCGCAGGATGACCCTTACGTCCGAGCGTGTTTCGGGACCGCAGACCCGTCAGGTGTCGCAACGTGTCTCCCAGTCCGTGTTCGACGGCTCCAGGCTCCGCGTCGTCCTGCTCGTGGACGTCTACGACGGTGCTCAGCAGCAGTTCCTGGAGGCCTATGAGCACCTGTGCAGCCAGGTCACGTCCGTCCCCGGCCATGTGAGCGACCAGCTGTGCCAGTCCATCGAGAACCCCTCCCAATGGCTCATCACCAGTGAGTGGGAGAGCGCCCCGCCATTCCTCACCTGGGTGAACAGCGAGGAGCACGTGCGGATGGTGGCACCGCTGCACAGCTGCGTCCGCGACACCAGGTCGCTTCGCTTCCACATCGTCCGCGAGACCGACGGCCCGGCGATGGACGTCGAACCGCGCAGGGGCCGGCTCCAGGCGGCGCCCAGGATCGGTGACGGTGTCATCCGTCACGCGCTCACCTTCACGGTCAAGCAGGGCAGCGAGGAGACCGTCGCGAAGATCCTCGCCGCCTACGCCTCGCCCGAGCCGCGCGTCGACGACACCACCCGGCTGTGCCGCACCTCCCTGTTCATGCACGGCAACCGCGTCGTGCGGGCCATCGAGGTGCGGGGCGACCTGCTCGCCGCGCTGCGCCACGTCTCCAAGCAGCCCGAGGTACGCGCCGTCGAGGAGGCCATCAACCCCCACCTGGAGCAGCGCCGGGAGCTCGACGACGGCGAGTCCGCCCGCGCCTTCTTCACCCGCGCGGCGCTGCCCGCCGTACACCATGTGACCGCCGGCCGGGAGACCCCGGACGCCGTGCGGAACGCGCTGTACTACCCGGCCCGCGAGGGCTGCGGCCTGCGGCTGGCCGAACTGCTCGCCCGGCAGGACGAGGTGGCGGCGGACGATCCGCGCAGCCCGGTCCTGCGCAGCACCATCTTCCAGCGCGACGACGTCGTGATGCGGCTCATCGACGTCCAGGACGGGCCCGGCGCCGACCCCGCTCTCGTGCTCGGCCTCGGCGACCGCGGACAGGCGGCCGAGGTGACGGCACTGCTCGACGCGAAGGCGCTCGGCGTGGACGCCTCCACGCTGACCGAGGCCACCCCGGCCCGCCTGCTCACGCTCGCCCGTATGGAGCTCGTCACCGACCGCCGCGCGGAGACCGAGGTCTGATGCGTCAGCGCACGGCCGCGGCGGCCATGCCGCCGCGTCGATGCGGCACCCGATCGGAGGAAAGTCGTGATCAAAGCCAATCCCAGAATCGTGCATCTCAGCGAGGTCGAGCCCAACACCCGGCGCGGTGGCGACCTGCGCGCCATGCTCACCCCGGCCACGGTCGGCTCCACCAGCGGCTTCATGGGCGTGGCCATCGTGCAGCCCGGGGACCGCATCGGTGAGCACTACCACCCGTACTCCGAGGAGTTCATCTACGTCGTGTGCGGGCAGCTGGAGGTGGACCTGGACGGCGAACCCCACCCGCTCCAGCCCGAGCAGGGCCTGATGATCCCCGCCTACATGCGGCACCGCTTCCGCAACGTCGGCAACGTCGAGGCCCGGATCGTCTTCCACCTCGGTCCGCTGGCCCCGAGCCCGCCGCTCGGCCACGTCGACACCGAGGAGACCGACGCGGTTCCGGTCGCCGCCGACGCGGCCGCCGAACGTCAGGTCCGGTCATGACCAGGCGCGTGGCGGTCACCGGCATAGGCATCGTGGCCCCGGGCGGGATCGGCGTACCGGCGTTCTGGGACCTGCTGTCCCACGGGCGCACGGCGACGCGCGGCATCACCTTCTTCGACCCGTCCGGCCTGCGGTCGCGGATCGCCGCCGAGTGCGACTTCGACCCGGCCGCCCACGGACTGGACGCCGAGGAGGCCGCGCGCTGCGACCGGTACATCCAGTTCGCGCTGGTGGCCGCCGACGAGGCGGTGCGGGACTCCGGCCTCGACCTCGCCCGGGAGAACCCGTGGCGGGTCGGTGTCTCCCTGGGCACCGCGGTCGGCGGCACCACCCGCCTGGAACACGACTACGTGCTGGTCAGCAGTCGCGGGCAGCGCTGGGACGTGGACCACCGCGAGGCGGAGCCGCATCTGCACCGCGCGTTCTCGCCCAGCACGCTCGCCTCGACGGTGGCGGAGCGGTTCGGGGCGAGCGGACCGGTGCAGACCGTCTCCACGGGCTGCACCTCCGGGCTGGACTCGATCGGCTACGCCTTCCACACGATCGAGGAGGGCCGGGCCGACGTGTGCATCGTCGGCGCCTCCGACTCGCCGATCTCGCCGATCACGATGGCGTGCTTCGACGCGATCAAGGCCACGTCCCCCAACAACGACGACCCCGCGCACGCGTCGCGCCCCTTCGACGCCGACCGCGACGGTTTCGTGATGGGGGAGGGCGGCGCCGTCCTCGTCCTGGAGGAGCTGGAGCACGCCCTGGCCCGCGGGGCGCGCGTGTACTGCGAGGTCGGCGGCTACGCCACCTTCGGCAACGCCTACCACATGACCGGTCTGACCAGGGAGGGCCTGGAGATGGCCCGGGCCATCGAACTCGCCCTGGACCACGCCCGGCTCGACCCCACCGCGATCGACTACGTCAACGCGCACGGCTCGGGCACCCAGCAGAACGACCGGCACGAGACGGCCGCCGTCAAACGGGCCCTGGGACAGCACGCCTACGACACGCCCATGAGCTCCATCAAGTCCATGGTGGGCCACTCCCTCGGCGCCATCGGATCGATCGAGGTCGTCGCCTGCGTGCTGGCCCTCGCCCATCAGGTCGTACCGCCCACCGCGAACTACGAGACGCCGGACCCGGAGTGCGACCTGGACTACGTGCCGCGCGTCGCCCGCGAACGACGACTGGGCAGTGTGCTCTCCGTGGGCAGCGGGTTCGGCGGTTTCCAGTCCGCGGTGATCCTGACCCGGCCGAGGGAGAGAACACCATGAGCGAACCGCATCCACGGCGCGCGGCCGTCACCGGAATCGGCGTGGTCGCGCCCAACGGAATCACCACCGAGACCTTCTGGAAGGCCACCAAGGAAGGCATCAGCGTCCTGGACCGGGTCACCCGCGACGGATGCGAGCACCTGCCGCTGAAGGTCGCCGGCGAGATCCGGGAGTTCGAACCGTCGGCGGCCGTCGAGGAGCGCTTCCTCGTCCAGACGGACCGGTTCACGCACTTCGCGCTGGCCGCCGCCGACATGGCCCTGGACGACGCGCGGCTCGCCCGCGCCGACATCGAGCAGGCGCCGTACTCCATCGGCGTCGTCACCGCGGCCGGCTCCGGCGGCGGCGAGTTCGGCCAGCGCGAGCTCCAGCAGCTGTGGGGCAAGGGCAGCCGCTACGTCGGGCCGTACCAGTCCATCGCCTGGTTCTACGCGGCCAGCACCGGCCAGATCTCCATCCGCCGCGGCTTCAAGGGACCCTGCGGGGTGGTCGCCGCCGACGAGGCCGGCGGCCTGGACGCCCTCGCCCACGCGGCGCGGTCCGTCCGGCGCGGCACCGACGTCGTCGTGGCCGGATCGACGGAGGCCCCCCTGGCCCCCTACTCGGTGGTCTGCCAGCTCGGCTACCAGGAGCTGAGCACCGCCGACGACCCGGCCCGCGCCTACCGCCCGTTCACCTCGGCGGCGTGCGGATTCGTCCCCGCCGAGGGCGGCGCCGTACTCGTCGTGGAGGACGAGACCACGGCGCTGGAGCGAGGTGCGCAGGTGCGGGCCCACCTGGCCGGGCACGCGTCGACCTTCACCGGGGCCTCCCGCTGGGAGCAGTCCCGCGAGGGGCTGGCGCAGGCCATCCGCGGCGCCCTCGACGAGGCGGGCTGCGCCCCCGAGGAGATCGACGTGGTCTTCGCCGACGCGCTCGGCGTGCCCGACGCGGACCGCGCCGAGGCACTGGCCATCGCCGACGCCCTCGGCGCGCACGGCCGGCAGGTGCCCGTCACCGCCCCCAAGACCGGTATCGGCCGCGGCTACTGCGCCGCCCCGGTGCTGGACGCCGCGGCGGCGGTGCTCGCGATGGAACAGGGCGTCGTCCCGCCCACCCCCAACGTGTTCGACATCTGCCACGACCTCGACCTGGTGACCGGCCGGGCCCGCGCCGCCGAGCTGCGCACGGCCCTGGTCCTCAGCCGAGGCCTCATGGGATCGAACTCGGCCCTGGTGCTGCGCCGCGGCACCGCCGACGCCGCGCAGTGAGGCGTCACAGAGCAAAGGAGAAACCGAATGAGTGACCGCATCACCGTGGAAGAACTGGCCGAACTGATCAAGAAGTCCGCCGGGGTCACCATCCCCGCGCCGGAACTGGAGCAGCAGCAGGACACCGGCTTCGAGGCCTTCGGCATCGACTCGCTGGGCCTGCTCGGCATCGTCGGCGAACTGGAGAACCGGTACGGCACCCCGATGCCGCCCGACGCCGAGCGCTCCAGGACGCCGCGGCAGTTCCTCGACCTCGTCAACAGCGCGCTGCTCGCGGGAGCCTGAGATGGCCGGACACACACAGAACGAGATCGTCATCGCCGCTCCGGTCGACCTCGTCTGGGACATGACCAACGACGTGGCGAACTGGCCGAACCTGTTCAGCGAGTACGCCTCCGCGGAGATCCTGTCCCAGCAGGGGAACAAGACCACCTTCCGGCTCACCATGCACCCCGACAAGGACGGCACGGTGTGGAGCTGGGTCTCGGAACGCGAGACCGACCGCGCCGCGCTCTCCGTCCGCGCCCGCCGCGTCGAGACCGGCCCCTTCGCGTACATGAACATCCGGTGGCAGTACGAGGAGGTGCCCGAGGGCACCCGCATGGTGTGGACCCAGGACTTCGAGATGAAGCCGGACGCCCCGGTCGACGACGACTGGATGACCGACAACATCAACCGCAACTCCAAGGTCCAGATGGCGCTGATCCGGGACCGCATCGAACAGGCCGCCGCGGAGCGCGAGCCCGTGCCGACCCTGACCGACTGAGCGCGACGGAGCACACGACCATGCACCAGACCCTGATCGTCGCCCGGATGGCCCCCGGATCGGCCCCCGACATCGCCAAGGTGTTCGCGGAGTCGGACCGCGGCGAACTCCCGCATCTCATCGGGGTGTCCCGGCGCAGCCTGTTCCAGTTCGACGACGTGTACCTGCACCTCATCGAGGCGGAGCAGGACCCGGGACCCGCCATCGCGAAGACGGCCGGGCACCCGGAGTTCCGGGACATCAGCGAGCGCCTGTCGGCGTACGTCTCCGCGTACGACCCGGCGACCTGGCGCTCCCCGAAGGACGCGATGGCGAACTGCTTCTACCGCTGGGACCGGGACGCCACCGCCTGAACCGTCGCCGCCCCGCCGGTCGCCGGACACGCCGTGAGGCGTGCCCGGCGACCGGCGGTCGCGCGACGCGCGCGGGCCACGGCACCCGCCTCAACGGGCGTCGCGGGCCGGGACGACGCAGTCGAACGCGTGCAGATACGGGTTCACCGGCTGGATGTCGTCGATGACCAGCCCCGCCCCGGTGAGCCGGCCCACCATGCTCTCCGTGGTGTGCTTGGCCCCGCCGACGTTGAGGAGCAGCAGCAGGTCCATGGCCGTGCTGAACTTCATCGAGGGGGTGTCGTCGACGAGGTTCTCGATGACCACGACCCGCGCTCCCGGGCCGCCCGCCTCGATGACGTTGCGCAGCGTCCGGGCCGTGCTGTCGTCGTCCCACTCCAGGATGTTCTTGATGATGTAGACGTCGGCCCGCACCGGGACGGCCGCCCGGCAGTCGCCGGGCACGATGCGCACCCGGCCGGCGAGCGCGCCGCCCGGCCGCAGCCGCGGATCGGCGTTCTCCACCACGCGCGGCAGGTCGAGCAGCGTCCCGTGGAGCGAGGGGTACTTCTCCAGCAGGCTCGCCACCACATGCCCCTGCCCGCCGCCGATGTCGGCGACCGACGCGCTCCCCGAGAGGTCGAGGAATTGCGCGACGTCGCGCGCCGACTGCATGCTGGAGGTCGTCATGGCCCGGTTGAAGACGTCCGCGGACTCCGGGGCGTCCTCGTTGAGGTAGGTGAAGAACTCCTTCCCGTACAAGTCCTCCACGACGTTGCGGCCGGTGCGCACCGCCTCGTCGAGCTTGGGCCACGCGTCCCAGGTCCACGGCTCGGTGCACCACAGGGTGATGGCGCGCAGGCTGTGCTCGTCGTCCTCGCGCAGCAGCCGGGACATGTCGGTGTGGGCGAACGTGCCGTCCTCCCGCTCGGCGAACACGCCGTAGCAGGTGAGGGTCCTCAGCAGCCGCCGCAGCGGCTGCGGTTCGGTCTTCACCGCCGCCGCCAGGTCCTCCACGGCCTGCGGGGAGTCGCCGAGCGCGTCGGCGACGCCCAGCCGGGCGGCCGCGCGGAGGGCGGCGGCGCACGCCGCCCCGAACACGAGCTCCCGCAGCCGCATGGACGGCGGTGGGGCGGTCTCAGCGGTCGTCATGCGCCGCCTTCCTTCCGGGGTTCAGCGGTCGGCCGGGGCCGGCCGGTCAGCACAGGCCCGCGGGCCGGGAGGCACCGCAGGTGTTGGCGACGAAGGTGTTGCCCTGGCCGGTGTCCGCGTTGACGAGGTCGGCCGGGGCGTTGTCGCGCAGGGTGTTCTCGGTGATCCGGTTCCGCTCGCTGGTGGTGCCCACCATGCTCTTGAACAGGACGATGCCGCCGGACATCGGGGAGTTCCCGGCGTTGCCCGTGATCACGTTGCGGGTGATCAGGGTGTCCTCGGCGCCGGTCAGGACGACGCCGGAGCCCTGGAGGGCGTCCAGGCGCGCGGTCTTCGGGCAGGACTTGTTGTTGCGCAGGATGTGGTTGTCCCGCACGGTCAGGGCGCCGGCGCGCGGCTTGTTCTCGTCGCCGACGATGAACACGCCCGCACAGTTGCCGGTGACGTGGTTGTCCGCGACCGTGAGGTTGCGCAGCCGGCGGACGGTGAGCCCGATCCGGTTGCCCTCCAGCCGGTTGCCCGCGACCACCGCGCCCCGGGTGTCGGCGGCGCCCTCCTCGGCGTTGACCGTGTTGGCGAGGAACAGGCCCGCGTCGCCGTTGTCGCGCGCCGCGTTCTTGCGGAACACGCCGCGCACCGAGTGCTCCTGGGCGATGCCCCACACCCCGTTGGCGACCGCCGCGACGTTGCGCACGGTCAGCCGGTCCGTGGCGTCGGCGTACAGCCCGGTGCGGGGGAAGCCGGTCACCGTCAGGTCGGCGACGGTGACGTCCTCGAGCGCGCGGTCGGCCGTGCCGGTCACGCAGATGCCGTTGCCGGCGTCGGCGCAGCTGTGGGCGGCCTTGTCCGCGCTCGGCTTGATCACGGTACCGCGCCCCATACCCCGGAGGGTCAGTCCGGGCGTGGTCACCTTGACGCTCTCGTGGTACGTGCCCGTGGTCACCAGGACGGTGTCGCCCGGCGCGGCGTCGTCGACGGCCTGCTGGATCGATTCTCCGGGGAAGACCAGATGGGTCCGGTGCTCGGCGACCGGCGGGGCGGCACCGAGTCCCACCCCGACGAGCGCGGCGGCGCACGCGAGGTATGTGATATGGCATTTCGTCATATCGCGCACGATATGACCTGATATGCGGATGGAGTGCCGATGGTCCATCCGACGGCGTGTCCCGCACGCCGCCGCCCGGCGACCGCCCCGGCCGCGGCCACCGCACGGCACCACCACGACCGGCGCGCACCGGGGTGTTCCTCCCGCTCGATCGGGGCAGGAGTGACGTTCGGTGCTAGTCAGGACGGTGACGTGGATGGCCTCGCTGGTGTTCGAGAGCGACGACCTTGACCTCACGGAGGACTTCCTGTGCCGGGCCTACGCCCGGATGACGATCGGCAGCGGCAGTCCCGGCGACAGCAGGGCCCGCATCCGCCGCGACACCCTGCCGTCGGTCAGCGTCGACGAGATCGACCTGGGCTTCGACATGAGCTACGCGGTGACACCGCTCGGCCGGATCTGCCTGTGCCTGGTCCACGAGGGCACCGTCCGCGACCACGCCTACCGGGGGGTGCGGGACGACTTCGGCCCCGGCGACCTGGTCCTCTTCGCGCCGCCCGACGCGCCGTACAGCGGGCAGATCCGCACCGCCCGCTACAACATCACCATGCTGGAGCCCGCCCTGCTGGACCAGATCGCCGCCACCGCGGGGCAGCGGCGACCGCAGCCCGTGCGGCTCACCGGACACCGGCCGCACTCGCCCGCCGCGGCCCGCCACCTGCGCAACACCATCCTCTATCTGCGCGACCACGTCCTCGCCGACCCGGCCGTCGCGGAGCAGCCGCTGATCGCCGCCACCGGCGGCCAGCTGCTCGCCGCGAGCGTGCTGGCGGCCTTCCCGAACACCGCGCAGACCGAGCCGGCCGCGCAGGACCGCACCGACGCCCACTCGGCCACGGTCCGGCGGGCCGTCGCCTACATCGAGGACCACGCCGACCAGCCGCTCACCGTCGCCGAGATCGCCGCGGCCGCCCACGTCACCATACGAGCCCTGCAGTACGCCTTCCGCCGCCACCTCGACACCACCCCCCTCGCCTACCTGCGCCGGGTGCGCCTCGCGCAGGTCCACCGGGAACTGCGCGCGGCGAGCCCGCTCACCACGACCGTCGGGGAGATCGCCGCCCGCTGGGGCTTCGCCCACCCCGGCCGCTTCGCCGCCCTCTACCGCGAGGCCTACGGCACCAGCCCCTCCGCCACCCTGCGAGGCTGACCCCGGCCGGCGCCCTGTCCGGCCGCGCGCCCTGCCCGGCGGGGCCGGCCCGGCGTGCCGGCCCCGCTCCGGCCGGGATTCAGTCCCGCGCGGGACCCGGGACGTGCCTCGCCCGGTCCAGCGCGGCGTTCAGGGCCTGGCGGATCTCCGGCGGCAGCCACTCGCAGCGCGGCCACTGCACGATGTGGTCCGCCACCTCCCGCAGTTTGATGTTCGTGTGCTGGGATACCTCTTTCAGGACGTTCCAGGCCGTATCGGACGACAGTCCGCCCAGCGCGATCACGACGCCGATCGCCTGGTCGATGACGGCATGGGAGACGACGGCGCGCCTGAGCTGCTCGACCTCCTCGTGAAGAGCGATGATCCTGCGCACGGAATGGTCCTGTTCGAGCATGAGGTCCCGTTCCCTGAATGACAGCCTGCCGGTCACCGTCCTTTTGCCCTGGTTACGCGGCGGCAGAAGTACGCGAAACGAACACCTGCCGCGGCGGTGGTCCCGAAAACGAAGCGGGCTCAGGCCGGCCCGCGGCGGGCGGTGTCAGCACGGCCTGCGCCAGCGGTCCAGCTCCGGTCTCTTCAGCATCGACGACAGCCGCAGCTTCCGGGCCACCGGGCAGAAACGGGCCGTCGGCTCGACGTACTCCACGTGGAAGACCGCCTTGCCCGCCGCGATGAACGGCTCCAGCAGCGCGCACTCGTCGTACTGCGCGCACTCCTCGTTGACGGCGAAGTCGAAGTCGTCCAGCAGCTGCGGGATCTGGGGCAGGTCGTTCTTCAGGCCCACGGCCAGGCCGCGCTCGTGGGCGATGTCCGCGATCATGCGGTTGTAGCGCAGCTGGTCGCGCGCCGTGAGCGGGAAGCCGGTGTCGTTGCCGTAGCCCTCCACCAGATCCGGCTCCACCGCGTCGAAGCCCTTGTCCCGGCACATGTCGAACCGGCGTTCCATCAGGGGGCGCAGGAGCGACACCCGGCGGATGTCCAGCCACCGCTCGCCGCGCCAGCCGTTGGGCCGGCCCAGCACCGAGCGGGGGAAGGCGTGCCGGTCCGGCCGGAAGTCCTCCCAGGCGCCGACGTTGACGTAGCAGATCACCTTGCGGCCGTCCTCGTGCAGCCGGGCCACGTCGGCGGCGGTGTTCTCGAAACCGTCGATGTCGTACACGGGCACGTCCACGGACGGATCGACCCGGCCGTCGAGCTGCCACTGCCACGCCAGCCCGGGACGCGGCTGCCACACCCCGCCGTCCGGGCGGCGGCCGCCGCCGTCCGCGCAGGCCCCGAGGAGCAACACGAGGACGAGGGCGACGACGAGGGGCGCCGGTCGCGGCCGGCCGCCCGGTGCCGCGCTCACCCGCCGCTCACCCCTCCGCCTCGGTCAGCGCGGGCGTCAGCCCGGACCACGGGTTGGGCGGTTCGCCCGTCACCGGGCCGCACACCGCCGCGCCGCGCTCGCGCGCGGTGCGCACGGCCAGCGGCACCAGCGGCGGGGGCACCCCGTAGACCAGGTGGCACAGCCGGTCGGGCGGATGCCGGGCGGTCCACCGCGGGCGGCTGAACGCCGACACGTACGCCGACCACGGCCCCTCGAAGGTGACCGTCAGGTCCGCGAGCCGCGCGTAACCGGGCGCCGGGTGGACGCCCGGGTTGAGGACGACCGTCGACGCCCCGAGCCGGCGCAGGGAGCGCACCAGGCGGCGGCACTCCGGCAAGCCGTACGGCGCCGCGGTCACCTGGTCGAGGAAGCAGCCGTCCGCGCCGTACCAGTCCCGGTGCCGGCGCAGGTCGGCGGTGACCCGCGCCGGGTCGCGCGCGCCGTAGTCGGTGTCGACGTAGCCGAGCAGCCGGGCCCCCGCCGCGCGCAGCGCCCGCGCCGCGGCGACGAACGCCGGATCGGGGGCGTCACCGGGACCGTTCGCCGGATTGAGGACGACGCCGTAGGTGTGCGCCGCACGGGCGACGAGACGCTGCCAGGCGGCGGGATCCTCCGCCGGATGAACGTAGAGCGGAACCAGCAGGCTCACCGCGCCGGCACCTCTTCCGGACCGCGAGGGCGTGCGCCCGCCGCCGCCCACAGCGCCGCCACGGAACCGTCGAGGGAGTGCGCCGGCCGCCAGCCGAGGGCGTCCCGCGCGGCGGTGATGTCCGAGCACTGCCACGACACCTGCGCGGAGCGCGCCGACCCGCCCCCGCCCGCCTCCACGATCCGGCCCCGGAAGCCCGCCACCTCGGCCAGCCTGCGCACCAGTTCCCGGACCGCCACCGCCTCACCGCCCCCGATGTTCAGGACCGGCGGGAGCGGCCCCGCCACGGTCGCCGCCAGCCGCGCCGCCCGCGCCACGTCGCGTACGTCCACGAAGTCGCGGTGCGCCGACATGTCACCGAGCCGCACCGTCGCGTCCGGGTCGCGCCCGGCGCGCGCGAGCAGGGCGGTGACCCGGCCCGGCAGCCCGGTGGACGGCGCGCCCGGACCCACCGGATTGCCCACCCGCAGCACCACCGCGTCCAGCCCCGACGTGGTCACCGCCACCGTGCCCGCCAGCTTCGTCGCCCCGTAGGGGCCCGCCGGGCTGGTCGCCGCCGCCTCCGTGACGGGCCGGCCGGGCACGCCGGGCCCGTACTCGGCGGCCGAGCCCAGATGCACCAGCCGGGCCGCGGGCGCCGCCTCCCGCAGCGCCGCGCACAGCACGGCCGGGCCGCGCGCGTTGACCTCCGCGAGGGTGACGGCGTCACCGCCGGTCGCGCCCGCGCAGTTGACGACGGCGTCGGGCGCGGCCGCGGCCAGTGCCTTCGCCAGGTCGTGCGGGCGGTCGGCCGCGAGGTCGACGGGGACGTCGGCGCCCGGGGAGCGGCCGCCGACCAGCAGCCGGGTGCCCGGCAGGCCGCGCAGCCGCTCCGTGATGTGGCCGCCGAGATAGCCGGTGGCGCCGAGAACGAGGATGCGCATCGGTGGTTCAGGCTCCCTTGAGCAGCAGCGACTTGCGGCTGGTGAACTCCGCGTTGGCCCGGTCGTAGTCGTCGGGGCGGCCGATGTCCAGCCAGTAGCCGTCGAAGTCGTAGGCGTACGGCGGCCGCCCGGCGGCCAGCAGGTCCACCACCAGCTCGTCGAAGCCGAGCGGCAGCCCCGGGGTGTAGCCGTCGAGGGCGCCCCGCGAGACGCCGTAGACCCCCATGGACACCCGGTAGTCGATGCTGGGCTTCTCCGTGAAGGCGACGACCCGGCTCGCGTCCGTCGTCAGCACCCCGAAGTCGATGTGCACCTTGCGGGCGTACGTGGCGATGGTCAGGGGCGCGCCCGACGCCTCGTGCCGGCGCAGCACGTCGGCGTAGTCCAGGTCGGTGAGCACGTCGCCGTTCATCACGAGGAAGTGCTCCGGCAGCCGCTCCCGGAGGGTCAGCAGCGGGCCCATGGTGCCCAGCGGGCTCTCCTCGACGGCGTAGTCGATGTTCATGCCCCACTGCGCGCCGTCGCCGACGTAGGCGCGGATGATCTGGCCGAGGTGGCCTATGGCGATGGTGCAGTGGGAGAAGCCCGCGGTGGACAGCTGGCGCAGCACGATGTCGAGGATGGCGTGCTGGTCGCCGATGGGGACGAGCGGCTTGGGCAGCGCGGTGGTGTAGGGCCGCAGCCGGACACCCTTTCCTCCGGCCAGGATCACTGCGTGCATGGCATACCTCCTGCGGTACGTGCCGGTCGGTCAGATGTTGTAGATGCCGGTCTTGTAGCGGGCCAGGTTGGCCGGCTGGGTGAACCACTCCGCGGTCCGCGCGAGCCCTTCCTCGAGGGTGTGGCGGGGCCGCCAGCCGGTCGCCGCCGTGAGCCGGGACGCGTCCGCGACGAGCCGCATCACCTCCGAGGCGGCGGGCCGCAGCCGCTCGGGGTCCTCGCGCACGTCGAGCGGCGCGTCCATGACCTTGCCGATCAGCGCGACCAGGTCCCCGACCGAGATCTCCCCGCCGGTCCCGGCGTTGAAGGTGCGGCCCACGACCCGCTCCGCCGGTGCGGTGCCCACCGCGAGGAACGCCCGCGCGGTGTCCTCGACGAAGGTGAAGTCCCGGGTGGGCCGCAGGTCGCCGAGGGTGAGGACGCGCTGCCCGGCCGCCACCTGGCCGATCACGGTGGGGATGACCGCGCGCATCGACTGGCGCGGCCCGAACGTGTTGAACGGCCGCAGGGTCACCACGGGCGTGCCGAAGCTGGCGTGGTAGCTGTCGGCCAGCCGGTCGCCCCCGGCCTTCGAGGCGGCGTACGGCGACTGCGTGTTGATGGGATGGTCCTCGGTGATCGGCACGGTCTGCGCGGTGCCGTACGTCTCGCTGGTCGAGGTGTGCACCAGGCGCGGCGTGCCCAGGGTCCGCACCGCCTCCAGCACGTTCAGCGTGCCGGTGACGTTGGTGTCCACGTAACTGTGCGGCGCCTGGTAGGAGTACGGGATCGCGATGAGCGCGGCGAGGTGGTAGGCGCAGTCGGCGCCGTCGAGCAGGGCGCGCACCGAGCCGGGGTCGCGGACGTCGCCGAGGACGATCTCCACGTGGTCGAGGACGTCGGCGGGCAGGGTCTCCAGCCAGCCGTAGGAGGAGAACGAGTTGTACTGGGCCATGGCCCGGACGCGGTGGCCGGAGGCGACGAGCGCCTCGGTGAGGTGCGAGCCGATGAAGCCCTCGGCTCCGGTGACGGCGGCGAGCGGTGCGGAGGTCAACTCTCGGGTTCCTTTCGTCGGGTGGGATCAGGGAGGCGGCGGGGCGGGGGAGGAGCGGGCCCGTTCGCCGGGAAGCGGTGCCGGACGTTCAGGCGTGCGGGGACGGCCGGCCCAGCAGACGGATCGCACACGCCGCGAGGCCGAGCGCGACCGGGCCGCAGGCCAGGGGCAGCACGGCCGGCCCCGGCGGCAGGTCCAGCCAGGTGACCGCGCCCGCCGTGGCGGCGGCGGCCAGACAGAGCGCGGCCGGCGGCCAGGCCACCCCGAACGCCTGCAGGAGCAGGGCCGTCCACAGCGCCGCCGCGAGCAGCGGCAGCGTGACCGGGCCGGCGCCGGTGAGCAGGCCCGCCGGGACCACCAACAGGAGGTAGGCGGACAGGCACAGACCCAGCACCCCGGCCGAGCGCAGCAGGAACCCCCCGGGTGTCGCGCTGGCCCGCAGCGCGGCGACCGACCAGCCGCGGTAGCGGTACAGCAGCCACTCCGCCGGACCCATGCTCAGCGTCAGCGCGATCACCGCGTACGGATGGCGCCGGCCCTCCAGCAGCACGAGCACCGCCGCGGCCAGCCCGAACAGACCGTAGGGAAGGGACGCCCGCAGGGGCGGCACGGACCCGTCCGCGGCGGCCGGGACCGCGAGGCCCGCCCACAGCACCCGCGCGGTCACCGCGAGCGTGGCCAGCAGCGCCAGCAGCGGCAGGCCCGCGCGCACCACCGGGCCGGGCTCCCACCACGGCAGCGTCGCCGCTCCGGCGATCAGCGGACTCAGCGCGGCCAGCAGCAGCCGCTCCCGCGCCAGCACCAGCAGCACCCCAGCGGCCGCCAGGTACAGCGACTGCACGGCGGCGACCGCGGCGCCGGCGGCCACCGTGCCCGGGTCGCCGCCGGCGGGCAGCACGGCCAGGCCGGTGGCGACCGCCGTGCCCGTCAGGGACCCGGTCAGCAGGGTGCCGCAGGCCTCCCGGCGCCCCGCCACCAGCCGCAGGTGCGCGCGGTGCCCCAGCGCCTGCCCCCATGCCCAGGACACGACACCGGCCACGATCAGGACGGGGGCGTGCCGGTCGACCCGCCACAGCGGGGCGATCAGCAGATAGGCCAGCGCGGGCAGCGCGAACAGCACCCCGCGCAGCAGACAGCGCACGGTGTCGGGCCGCCACGGGTCGGGTGCGGCGGGCGGCTCGGGAAACGTGCGGGGGACTCGCGCGTAGAGCGCGGACGCCAGCGAGAACAGGTTCGGATGGCCGTACCGCTCCCTGATCACGGAGGCGGACAGGCCCTCCGCCTCCAGGAGCGCGGCCACCTCGTACGGATGGACGGCGGGGCCGATCCGGTCGGCGAGTTCGGCGGCGAGCTCGCTCACCGCCTCCTCGTCGGGACCGGTGCGGGGCAGCCGGATCGCGAGCGTCGTCTCGTCCAGCGCCCAGCGGGGGCGGCGGCGCGGCGGACGCGGCGGGTCCTGGGACTGCGGCGGGTCCTGGGGGTGGGGCGACTCTTGCGGGTGCGGCCGGTCCTGCGGGTGGGAAGGGCGCGGTGGGTTCGTCCGGTCCTGCGGGCGCGGCGGGCGTGGCTCGGCCAGCCGCAGCGCCAGCGTGTCCCGCTCGGCGCCGCCGGGTTCCAGGGACATGGGCCCGCTCATCCGGTGAGGCTCTCCGTGCCGGTGACCGCCGCGGCGGACAGGACGACGCCGGCGGGCAACGCCTCGCCGACCGTGGACAGTTCGTGGTAGATCGCGCGGAAGGTGTCGATGGTCTGGCGGAGGGTGAACTGCTCGATCACCCGCAGCCGGGCCGCCTCGCCCATCGCCCGCCGCCGGACGGGATCGCCCAGCAGCTCCAGCGCGGCGGCGGCCATCGCGGCCGGATCGCGCGGCGGCACCACGAGACCGGTGTCCCCGACGGCCTCCCGCACCCCGCCCACGTCCGTGGAGACCGTGGCCCGCCCGCACGACATGGCCTCGATCAGCGTGAACGGGAAGCCCTCGCTGATGCTCGACAGCATCACCACGTTCCCCGCCGCGTAGGCGTCCCGTATGTCGTCGACGCGCCCCTCGAACGTCACCGCGCCGGCCTGTCCCAGCTCGGCGGCCAGGGCCTCGCACCGCTCCCGGTAGCCCTCCCCGCCGCGGGGGGTCCCGCCGAACAGCCGCAGCCGCGCCTCGGGCAGCCGCTCCCGCACCAGCGCGAAGGCGCGGATCAGGGTCTCCAGGTCCTTGATCGGGTCGACCCGCCCGGCCCAGCTGAGGGTGAGCCGCTCCGGTTCGGGGCCGGCCGGCGGGAAGGCCGCGGGGTCGACGCCGTTGTAGACCGTGCGGATCGACGCCGGATCGGCGCCGCCCTGCTCCTCCCACAGCCGGTTGTAGCGGTTGCCGGGCGTGATCAGCGCCGCCCGTCGGTAGGTCTCCTCCGCGAGCAGCCGGAAGAACCCGAGGAGCACCGCCTTGACCGGCCAGCGGTACGGCGCCGTGCGGTAGCCGAGGTACCGCTCGCGCAGGTAGACGCCGTGCTCGGTCAGCAGCAGCGGAACCCCGTGCCGCTCCAGCGCCGCCAGCCCCGGCAGGACGGCGACACCCCCGCTGACGGCGTGCGCCACCCCCGTCTCGGGCGGCGGCGCGGCCAGCGGGCGCAGGGCGTGTTCCAGCAGGCCGGTCGCGGTGACCGCGTCGTGCAGCGTCGGCCGCGCCTCGCGCACCGTGAGCCCGGGGCGCGTCCATACGGCGGTCAGGGCGGCGATCGCCGCGTCGTCCCGCAGGAAGGGGCTGAGCAGGCCGTCCGCGGCCGCCCGCGCCAGGGTGTACAGGGCGGGCGCGAAGCCCTCCTCGGCGGTCGCGTCCACCAGCGCGGTCAGGAAGCGCTCGTAGGCGTCGGCGAGCCGCCTGCGGGACCGGCCGCGCGGTGCCCGCCCCGGCGGTGCGGGCCCCCACATCGGCACCGACCGCACACCGGAGACATGGGACGGCAGGTCCCACACGACCGGCTCCCGCCCGGTGCCGGTGACGGCGATGACGTCGAAGTCGACGTCCGGCATCCCGGTGACGAGCTGGTCGCACCAGACGCTCACACCGCCGTGGCTGTGCGGGTAGGTGCCTTCGGTGAGGAGGGTGACGCGCGGGGCGCCGGGGCGTCGCGCGCCGTGGTCAACGTGCATCGATGTGCTCCACGGCCGAGGTGTGGGGTGGTGGTGCCGGTCCCGGCCGCGACGGGGCGGCCGGGACCTCGCTGCCGTACGCCGGTCAGCCCCCGGCGCGGGGGGTGACCGGCTCGGCCACGCCCACGGGGACGCGGGTGCCGGGCGCCGGCGCGGTGCCGTCCGCGTCGGCGGCCGGGCCGCCGGCCGAGGACGTGCCGCCGGCCGCGGCCGGGGCGGCGGACGCCGGCACCGTCAGCGTCAGCGGCGCCCCCGCGGACGCCGTCCACCCGGACCGCTCACCCGCGTACGCCTCGCCGAAGGCGGCGCCGGCCCGCGTGGTGCCCTCGGGCATCGTCGCCGGAACGGCCACGCCGTCCGGGCTCTCGACGGTCACGGTGTCGCCGACGCGGTAGGCGGTCACCCGGCCGTCCCGCACCGCGGCCCGCCACGCGGCGCGCCGCTGGAGCTCCGCGCCGATGTCCTTCATCCGCGGATTGACCACCGGGGTGTTGTCGGCGAACAGCGCGTCGTAGCTGTCGAGCACGCCGTCCAGCACGGGGTAGGCGATCCGGTCCTCGGCCAGGTTCGACTGGTGGATGAAGTGCGGCCTGGGGTCGTTGGCGAGGACGTGGCCGAGCGCGATCCGCCGCTCCACCGGCACGATGTGCTCCTGGTAGCCGGTGGCCGGGTCGAGCGGGGCGGGCAGGCAGGTGGTGGTGGCCGGGTTGTCCTCGCAGATGCCGCTGCCGCCCTGCGCGCGGCTGGTGTAGATCCAGTTGTACTCGTCGACCTGGTCGGCGGCCCGTCCCGCGTTGTAGAACACGTTCATCGGGTAGCGGGGCACCGTCGTGGCGGGTCCGACGCGCCGCTGGCCGGGCTCGCGGGAGTTGTCGGACGCCAGCCAGGTGACCTTGTTGTCGGCCAGGGCGAGCGCCAGGTTGGGGTTGTCGGCGCTCTGCTGGGGCAGCACCCGCAGCCCGGAGTGCTCGCCGGTGACCAGCTCGCCGTCGTCCAGGGGGAGTCCGGCGCGCAGTCCCCACGCCCGGTTCGCGGCGATCTCGTCGGAGACGTCCTCGCGGCTGACCCACTTGGTGCTGCCGTCCGGGTTCGTGGCGCACCGCCACGGCACCACCGTGGTGTCCTGCTCGCACCCCAGGAAGGCGTGCGTGTAGGTGTGGTTGATCCAGCGGAACTCCGCCCGCTCGGCGATCAGCCGGTCGGCCAGCGGGTCGGCGCCGTTGTTGTCCTCGCGGTGATCGGCGCTGCCGGCGCCGTTGTAGGCGAAGTCGAGGGTGAAGTCCCGCTCGCGCTGCCAGGCCACGGCGTGGTCGACGTCCTGCGGGGTCATCCGGATCGGGTCGGGGGTGGCGTCGGGGTCCGTGCAGTCCACGTCGCCGGGCGTGCAGTCGAGCGCGGAGTTCCAGCGGTCGTCCGCCGCGAAGACGTCGTCGACGTGCACGGCGAAGTAATTGCGGGAGGAGCCCAGACGCGCCCCGCCGGTCATCCACTCGACGATGCCGCGGGCCAGCAGCCGGAACTGCTGCTGATGGCGGTTGTAGACGAAGGTGACGACGAGTTCGCGGCGCCCGTCGTGCCGGTACTCGCCGACCAGCGAGCCCCGCTTGGGCGTTCCCGGGATCGCCGCCTCGACGTACGGCGTGAAGTCGGCGCCGGCCGCCGGGGTCGACAGATAGGCGTAACTCTCGCCCACGGTGGGGGAGTTGTCCTCGAACGGCACCGGGCCGTCGAGGTAGCCGAACGGCCCGGACCGGCCGGCCGCGGTCACCTGGGCCCGCACCCCGTCGACGCTGCCCGAGTAGCCGCCGTGGACGGGGTACTGGAGTCCGGCCTCGGGGCGGGCGTACGTGTACGCGTCGACCTGCGGGATGCCGTATTCCTTCTCGTAGGCCACGAGCGCGGCCATCTCGGCGGAGCCCGCCGGGAACGGGTTGTCGTTGGGCAGGACGACCGCCTGGAACCTGGCGCGGTCCCGGCCGTCCACCGTGTCCGCGAGGTAGCCGGCGTCGATCACGGGACGGTCGGAGCGCGTGAGGTCGATCTCCGTGTACGGCGTGCCCGCGGCGTCCAGTTCGGCCGCGATGGCGTCGGTGGCCGGGCCGCCGTCGCTCACCACGAGCACCCGCAGATCGATCCGGGGCGCCGGGGCGTCGGCGTGCGCCGCCGAGGCCGGTATGCCGAGGGCGGCGATGAGCGCGCCCGTCGTGAGCAGGGTGGTGCGTATGGTCCGCTTCATGCGGTGCTGTCCCCTCCCAGGGCAGGGGTGAGCACGGCTCCGCGGAGCGGACCCACCCCCTTGCGTGACGCCGGTTTCCCCCTCGAAGACCGGTCGTCGACGCATCCGTCGCGTCAAATAGTGAGGCGTGTGTGGAACTTTTGTGCTCCCGCTGCGAAACCTGACGGAAAAACGCAGGTGTCCGGGCGGCGACGGCGCGGCCCGGACCGCGGGTGCGGGGGCGCGCCGGGGCCGCCTCCCGGTCGCCGTGCGGGGGCTGCCGTGCAGGTGGGAGCGGGAACGCGGAGCGCCGGCGGGCCCTCGGGGCCCGCCGGCGAGGCGGTGGTCGCCGTGCGCGGTCCACCGGGCGGTGGTGGACCGGTTTCAGGTCACCGGCTACCGGGCGCCGGGACTGTCAGGAGCAGAGCACGCGCGTCTCGGGCGTGTAGACGGGGCCGCCGCTGGTGCTCGTGCCGTCGCTGAACTCGGCGTAGTAGTACGAGTAGAAGCCGATGTTGCCGTTGCAGCCGGAGTCGGGGGCGATCTGCAGCGTCAGCGTCACGGTCCGGCTCTGGCCGGGGGCGATGGGGGCGCCGTAGTTGGCGCCGAGGTTGGCGGGGCCGGTGCCGGAACAGGGGGTGCTGCCGGAGGCCGTGGCGAGGGAGCAGCCGGTGAAGGAGTACTTCAGGTCGGGCCGCTGGGTGGTCAGCCAGGTCGGGTCGATCGTCTGGTAGACGAACCAGATGTCGTACGTCTTGTTGTTCGTCAGCGTCATCGTCACGTTCACCGTGCCGCCGGGCGTGGTCGTGGCGGCGTCGGTGGTGAACTTCAGGTCGGCGGGGCCCGGTTCGGCGGCGCTCGCGGACGGGGCCAGGCCGAACATGGCGAGGACGAGGGCGAGGACGGCGGTGAGACCGAGGCGTCTCAGCAAGGGTGATCGCATGGCCCGGGAGGCTAGGCGCGTGGCCCGCCCGCCGTCTGCCCCTCGCCGGCGCCCCGGAGCGACCACGACCGAAAGTGTGTCTTCTGTGCGCGAGACGCGGACGAAGTGTGGTGACCGGCCGGGGACCGTATACGCGCACCCCGCGGCCGGTGCGGTGCGCGACTCCGGCGGCGGGGCCGTGCCCTGCGGCCCGGCACGCGCCGGCGGCACTATTGGCGCGTACCGATCGAACCGCCTCCACGGGCGGACGGTCCGGCCCCCGGCGGCCATACTGGTCTGGACCAACCTCTTGCCCTGGCCCCTCCGCCGACGCAAGCTCCCCTCATGGAGCTGGAGTTGCGGCATCTCAGGACGGTCCGTGCCATCGCCGAGGCAGGCAGTCTCACCCGGGCGGCGACCGCGCTCGGGCTCGCGCAGCCCGCGCTGAGCGCCCAGCTCAAGCGGATCGAGAGAGCCCTCGGCGGCGAGCTGTTCGAGCGCGGGCGGCACGGCGTACGCGCCACGGCGCTCGGCGAACTCGTCCTCGAACGGACCCGCGTGGTGCTGCCCGCGGTGACCGAACTGCAGCAGGAGGCGGCCCGGTTCGCCCGCGCCCCGCGCACCACCGCCGCGCTGCGGCTGGGCGGCACCCACGGTCCGCTGCTCGGCGCCCTGGTCGACCGGCTCGCGGACGCGCTGCCGGACGCCCGCGTCACGACCCGCGCCTCCTGGTCGGAGCGGCGCCTGGCGGATCTGCTCGCCGAGGGCCGGCTGGACTTCGCCCTCGCCGGAACCTGCGGATCCGCCGCCCCGCCGGGCGCCGAGAACCTGGTCTGGCGCGAGATCGCCGAAGACCCGGTCTTCGTGATCCTCCCCGACGGACACCCCCTCGCCGCCGCGCGCGAGGCCGAACTGGCCGACCTGGCGGGCGAGGAGTGGGCCTGCGTGCCCGGCGACGGCTGCTTCGGCGACTGCTTCACCGCCGCCTGCGCCCGCGCCGGATTCACCCCGCGCCGCATGTACGAGACGGACACCTCGTCCCTGGTGCACCTGGTCCAGGTGGGCCGGGCGATCGGCCTGTGCCGGGCCACCTTCCCGGCCACCCCCGGCATCGTCACCCGGCCGCTCGGCGGTACGCCGCTGGCCTGGCGGCATCTGCTCGGCTGGCACGCGGTGACGCAGCGCGCCGACACCGCCGCGACCGTCCTCGCGCAGGCGCGCGTGGCCCACGCGCGCGTGGCGGCACGCAGCGACAGCTACACCCAGTGGCTCGCCACGCACGGGGCTCCGTAGCGAGCGACGGGGTCTGTGGGGCGGTCCGGTCTCGTCACGGCGCCGCGCGGGCCCGTAGGACGCGCGGTCTCGTCACGGCGGTACCCACCTGTCGCACGCCGGCTTCCATAACGCGGGGGAGAGGGCCGACCGACAGCTTATGCCGACGTGTTGTCCCTCCCTACGGTTTCGGCACCTCCCCACCGAGCGAGAACCGAACCGAGGAGACCCCATGCTCCAGCGACCACACCGCGCCAGAGGCGTGGGTGCCGCCGTGGTGGCGACGGCCGCCCTGCTCATGGCCGGGCTCAGCGGCTCCGCGAGCGCCGGGCAGGCCGCCGCCCCCACCCCACCCGCCGCTTCCGCCACCGGGGCGGTGACGTCGGCCACCGATCCCGCCACGGCCTCCGCCGCGCGGACCCTGCGCACCGACGCCGCCCCGCCCGCCCTGCTCCGCGCCATGGCCCGCGACCTCGGCCTGGACCGGCGGCAGGCGCAGCGGCGTCTCGTGCACGAGGCGGAGGCCGGCGCGACCGCGGGCCGGCTGCGCGCCGCGCTCGGCGGTGACTTCGCGGGCGCCTGGGTGCGGGGCGCCGAGTCGCGCACCCTCACCGTGGCGACGACGGACGCCGGCGACGCCGGCGCCATCGAGGCGCTGGGCGCGCACGCCGCAGTCGTACGCCACTCCCTCGCCACGCTCGACGCGGCCAAGGCCCGCCTGGACCGGGCGGCCGAGCGGCGCGGCACCACCGACGCGCCGGTCTGGTACGTCGACGTCCGCACCAACAGCGTCGTCGTGGAGGCGGTACGCCCCTCCGCGGCCCGCGCCCTCCTGGACGCGGCCGGTGTGGATGGCTCCCTCGCCCGGATCCAGCGGACCACCGACCGGCCCCGCGCGCTGTACGACCTGCGCGGCGGCGAGGCGTACTACATCAACAACAGCGGGCGCTGCTCGATCGGCTTCCCCGTCACCCGCGGCACCCAGCAGGGCTTCGCGACCGCCGGCCACTGCGGCCGGACCGGCGCGAGCACCAGCGGCCACAACCGGGTGGCACAGGGAACCTTCCAGGGCTCGGTCTTCCCCGGCCGCGACATGGCCTGGGTGGCCACCAACTCCCAGTGGACCACCACCCCCTACGTCAAGGGCGCGGGCGGGCAGAACGTCCAGGTGACCGGGTCCACGCAGGCGCCGGTCGGCGCGTCCGTGTGCCGCTCGGGCTCCACCACCGGCTGGCACTGCGGCACCGTCCAGCAGCACAACACCAGCGTCACCTACCCCGAGGGCACCATCACCGGCGTCACCCGCACCTCGGTCTGCGCCGAGCCCGGCGACTCGGGCGGCTCCTACATCTCCGGCAGCCAGGCCCAGGGCGTCACCTCGGGCGGCTCGGGGAACTGCGCCAGTGGCGGCACGACGTTCTTCCAGCCGATCAACCCGCTGCTCCAGAACTACGGCCTGACCCTCAGGACGACGACGGATCCCGGCGACCCCGGCGACCCCGGCGACCCCGGCAATCCGGGTGACCCCGGCGGCACCTGGACGCCCGGCACCGTCTACCAGCCCGGAGACACCGTCACCTACGGCGGCGCCACCTACCGCTGCCTCCAGGCACACCAGGCCCAGCCGGGCTGGGAACCGCCGAACGTCCCGGCCCTGTGGCAGCGGCCGACCGCCGGCTGACGGACACCTGAAGGAAAACCGCCACCGGGAGTCCGACCCAGAGCGTACGATCGTACACTTCGAGTGTACGATCGTACGCATGCCCATGGACTACTTCGCGGACGACCCGCGCACCGACCTGGAGCGCATGCTCGCCGGGGACCTCTACATCGCCGACGATCCCGAGATCGCCCGCCGCCAGCAGCACGCGGTGCGCCTGGCCGCCCGCTACCAGGCCGCCTACGCCGAGGACGCCGACGCCGCCCGTCCGCTCCTCGCCGAACTGCTCGGCTCCCTGGGCGAGGAGGCGCACGTACGGCCACCGCTGTACGTCGACTACGGCAGCAACATCACCATCGGCGCCCGGACCTTCGTCAACTACCACCTCACCGCGCTGGACGTCGCGGCCATCACCATCGGCGAGGACTGCCAGATCGGCCCGAACGTCCAGCTGCTCACCCCGACCCACCCGCTGGAGCCGCAGCCGCGCCGGGACAAGCTGGAGGCCGCGCGGCCGATCACCATCGGCGACAACGTCTGGCTGGGCGGGGGAGTGATCGTGTGCCCCGGAGTGACCATCGGCGACAACGCGGTGATCGGCGCGGGCGCCGTCGTCACGAGGGACGTGCCCGCGAACGTCCTCGCGCTCGGCAACCCGGCCCGGCCGGTCCGCGAGCTGTGAGGGTGCCGCCGTGGCCACCGGACACACCGACCCGCGGCGCCGCGAGCGGATCCTCGCCGCCACCCTCGACCTCATCGCCGACGAGGGCGTCGCCGGGGTCTCCCATCGCAAGATCGCCGCGCGGGCCGGTGTGCCCCTGGGGTCGATGACGTACCACTTCAGCGGCATCGACGACTTGCTCCGCGAGGCGTTCCGTCACTTCACCGACCACATCGTCGCCCTGTTCGACGCGCACCTCGCACCGCCGGCCGACCGCGACCAGGCCCGAGCGGCGGTCGCCGACCTCGTCCACGAGCTGTCCGAGGGGAGCCGGCGCGACCTGGTCCTCACCCAGGAGCTGTACACCCTCGCCGCGCGCAGGCCCGCGTACCGGGAACTCACCCAGGAGTGGATGGCGCGCAGCCGCGCCCATCTGGAGAAGCACTTCGACCCCGGCACGGCCCGCCAGCTCGACGCCCTCATCGAAGGCCTGACTCTGCACCGCGCCCTGTCCCCGGCACCCCACGACCGCGCTCTCACACTGGAAGCGGTCACCCGTGTCACCACGGCCGGCGGACAGGGCCGTTAGCCGCCGCCCAAGGGCAACTCCCCGGCAGGGCACGGCACTTCGCCGGCGCGGCGGCGTGGGCGAGCCGGGCGACACGTCCGCACCCACCGCCCCCGGTGGGCCGGTGACGGGCCCCGCTGGGCTAGGCTCTCTGAGCATGTCGCATCCTGACGATCTGCTTCTCGGCATCGCCGAGGAGGTCGAGTCGCAGCACAGCAGTCGGATGTCCCTCACCGTGGTGGTCCCCGGAGCCGTCATCACAGGACGACTGGCACCCGAGGCACTGTGGAAGCAGCGCGTGGCAGAGGTGCTGCGGGACTCGGCGGATCTGCACCACTTCGCGGGCCTGTTCGCCGTACCCGAGGACGGTGACACCGCGTCTGCGCGCTCCGGCCGCCCCACCCACCTCCACTTCCATCTCGCCCGGATCCTCCAGGGAAGCGTCGGCATCCCGGACACGGGCGGCATGTACCGCGTCGCCCTCGAGGACGTCAGCGCCTGGACCATCGGGGACATCCGCTACTCCGATCAGTGAGGCACGGCGGCGCGCGCCGCCCGCCGGGCCTCGACGGAACGACGCATGGCCGGCTTCGAATGTTTCGAAGTGGATGACGAGCGTTGCGCGCAAACTAGTGAACCGGAGCGCCTCCGTCAACCGACGCCGTGCCAACAAATCGAGCCATGTCGCTGAACTCCACCTCCGCGACGTCGAATTGTTTCGGGCGACACCCACGATGATCGCCAACGAACTTTCGGTGGACTTTCGGAAACAGATGCATTGACCGGCGTTCCGAGACGGGCCCATACTCTCCAGCGATCGAGCCCTCCCACACCGGTTCCACCGCGCCGCCCCCGGCGCGAACCTTCCCTCAGGCAGCCCTGGCCGCGCGCCGTCCCCACCCGATCCCGCCGAGCCGCGCGGGACGTGCGGACGCGGTCCGGCCTGCCCGCGAGCCTCACCAGGAGGAAGCAATGGACAACCCTCTCGACCGCCCCATGAGCCGCAGGGGATTCATCGGCACGGCCGGCGCCCTGACGGTGGCCGCCACCGCGTCCGGTCTGCTGGTGCCCGCCACCGCCCACGCGGACACGACGATCACCACCAACCAGACCGGCACGCACAACGGGTTCTACTACTCGTTCTGGACCGACGGCGGCGGATCGGTCTCCATGACCCTGTCCTCCGGGGGCAGCTACCGCAGCAACTGGACCAACTGCGGCAACTGGGTCGGCGGCAAGGGCTGGAGCAACGGCGGACGCCGGACCGTGCACTACTCGGGCAGCTTCTACCCGTCCGGCAACGGCTACCTGACGCTCTACGGCTGGACCTCGAACCCGCTCGTCGAGTACTACATCGTCGACAACTGGGGCACCTACCGGCCCACCGGCACGTACAAGGGCACCGTCACCAGCGACGGCGGCACGTACGACATCTACCAGACCACGCGGTACAACGCCCCGTCCGTGGAAGGCACCAAGACCTTCAACCAGTACTGGAGCGTCCGGCAGCAGAAGCGGACCGGCGGGACCATCACCACCGGCAACCACTTCGACGCGTGGGCCCGCGCCGGCATGCGGCTCGGCAGCTTCAACTACTACATGATCCTCGCCACCGAGGGCTACCAGAGCAGCGGCAGCTCCAGCATCACGGTGAGCGGGTGAAGCGGATGAAGCCGGTAGAGCGGGCGAAGCCGGTAGAGCGGGTGATGTCGGTGAAGCGCGTGAACCCGGTGAACCTCCGGCGCATCGCACCCCGGTCCCTGGCCGTGGGGCTGGCCGTCGCCGCGACGGCCGCGGCGGGCACCGTCCCGGCCGGCGCGGCAGCGACCCCGCAGCGGGCCGCCGCCTGCACCGGGTACGTCGCCCTCACCTTCGACGACGGCCCGTCCGCCACCCACACCCCGGCCCTGCTGAGCGCGCTCAGGCAGAACGGGCTGCGCGCGACCATGTTCAACCGGGGCCAGTACGCCGCCGCCAACCCGGCCCAGGTCCGGGCCCAGGTCAGCGCCGGCATGTGGGTCGGCAACCACAGCTACACCCACCCGCACCTGACCCAGCTCGGCCAGGCGCAGATCGACTCCGAGGTCTCCCGGACCCAGCAGGCCATCGCGAACGCGGGCGGCGGCACCCCGACGCTGTTCCGCCCGCCGTACGGTGAGACCAACACGACCGTGCGGACCGTCGCCGCGAAGTACGGCCTGACCCAGGTCATCTGGGACGTCGACTCGCAGGACTGGAACGGCGCCAGCACCGACGCGATCGTCCAGGCCGCCGGCCGGCTGACCAACGGGCAGATCATGCTCATGCACGAGTGGTCGGCGAACACCCTCGCCGCGATCCCGCGCATCGCGCGGACCCTGGCGGGCAAGGGCCTGTGCGCCGGCCGGATCTCCCCGCAGACCGGCCGCGCCGTGGCCCCCTGACGGGGCCGGCGGCCGGCCGGGCCGCACCGGGTGTCACCGGGGGACCCACGGAACGACGGGTCCCCCGGTGACGCCGTCTCAGCGCCGCTCGGCCAGGTCGCGCTCGGCGGGCAGCGACACCGCGCCCCGCGCGGACGGCCCGGCGGAGCGCGCCGACGGCGCGGCCGCCGGCTTCTTCCCGCAGAACGCGGCCTCCAGCGTGCCGCCGAGCACCGTGTTCACCTCGCCGCGGTTGGAGGTGTTCGCCATCGCGGACAGGCTGCGGCTGCCGTCACGCGTGGAGAACGCGTACGTGTAGTAGCCCTGCACGGTGCCGGTGTGCCCGTACACCTGGGTGCCGCACGACAGGTCGTAACGGCGCAGACCGAGGCCGTAGAAACGGGTGTTGGTCGTGTCGGTCGGCGTCACCGTCGTCATGGCCTCCAGCGTGGCCGGGGACAGCAGCCGGCCGCGCATGAGCGCGCTGGTGAAGGTGTTCACGTCGGCCGGGCTGGAGATGACCGCCCCGGCGGACTGCGCCCAGGACACCGTCTGCTCGGTGGAGTCCACGAGCGGCGCGCCCGCCTCATCGGGGTGCAGATAGCCACGCGCGTGCGTGCCCCGGATGCGCGTTCCGGGGTGCACGTACGACGTCTGCCGCAGCAGCAGCGGCTTGATGATGCGCTGCTGGTAGGCGTCGGCGACCGGACGCCCCGTCAGCTTCTCGATGAGCATGCCGACGACGACGAAGTTGGTGTTCGAGTACTTGTACGCGACGCCGGGCTCGGTGGTGCGGGGCTCCGCCAGGGACAGGCCCACCAGCTCCTGGTAGCTGAACACCCGGTTGCGCACGGCCTCGAAGCCGGGCACCGTCTGGCTGAACATGGCGTTCGTGTAGTCGGCCAGGCCGCTGCGGTGGGTGAGCAGGTGACGGACCGTGATGCGGTCGTCTGGCAGCAGCCCCGGCAGGTACCGGTTGACCGGCGCGTCCAGCTCCAGCTTGCCCTCTTCCACCAGCTGGAGCAGCACGACCGAGGAGAACGTCTTGCTGACACTGCCGATCCGGAACCGCGCGCCGATCTCCATGGGCGCCCCCGAGACCCGGTCGCGGACGCCGACGGTACGGCTCTGGACCCCTTCCGGCCCGGCGAACCGCGCCATGGCGCCCGGCGCGCCCTTGGCCATCGCCGCGTTCAGCGCGGTGACCACCCCCTCCATGTCGGGCGCGGGAGCGGCCGGCGCGGCGGCCGGAGCCTTCGCGGGGACGGCGCGGGGCGCGGCGGGAGCGGCCGACGCGCTGGCGAGCGGCGCGAGTCCCCCGGTGAGTGCTGCGATCACGGTGACGCTCACAGCCATGCGTCGGTGCGGCAACAAGGACACGATGATTCCTCGATCTCTCGGTCGACGGGTACGGGCGCACGACGGTGGTCGGCCGCCGGGCCCATGGATCATGAGTGCGGCACACCGCCAACGGTTCCCTACAGACGGGGCGAGTTGGGCCGCGCCCGAGTCGCTCCGGCGGGGGTGCCGCGGACGGCGGTCTCGTGAATCCTGGCATGTGAGACATCGCTCGGGGCGCGGCACACGGGTGCGAAGGTATGACGGCTCGCCGCCACCTGACGAAAGGAACGCGCACATGGCCGTCATCCACGACACTGTGCTCAAGCCGACCAAGCTGGAACTGCTCACCTCCTGGCTGCCCTCCCGCGCCTGGTACCGCGGCGCCGCACCGCGGCCCGCCAAGGCCGGCGGGTTCCGGCTGGACGACCCGCAGGGCGAGGTCGGGATCGAGTTCCTCGTCGTCACCGACGCCGCGAGTCCCCGGCCGGTGACCTACCTGGTGCCGCTCACCTACCGCGGCGCACCGCTCGACGGGGCGGAGCACGCCCTCGTCGGCACCATGGAGCACGGCGTGCTCGGTCAGCGCTGGGTCTACGACGGCTGCCACGACCCCGTCCTGGTCGCCGAGTTGCTCGCCCTGATCGAGGGACGGGCCCGGGCCCAGGACCAGAACACCAGCGGCCTGTCCGCCCGCGACGTCGTCGCCTCGTACCACGGTGCGGGCCCCCTCTCCACCGACGTCACCGTCACCGACGACCGGGACGGCACCACACTGACCGCCCCGGACGGCACGACCCTGCGCCTCCACCGCGTCCTGCGGCCCGCCCCGGCCTCCCTTCCGCAAGGCGCCACCGGCCACGTCTCCGCCACCTGGCAGACACCGGACGGCACCCCCGCACGCGGCACGCTCGCCACCCTGCACAGCGCCACCCCGGCCTAGGCCGTTTCCTCCGGATCATCTCGCCGACCAGATGAAGATGGCGGCGAGGTGGAGGCCGGCCAGGTAGATGGTGGCCGTCTTGTCGTAGCGA
>NZ_JBFATR010000061.1:0-38169 GCF_040678395.1 Streptomyces sp. NPDC052687
GGCCGCCGCCGAGGCGGAACGCCGGGTGCGCGAGGCCGCCTCCGCGCGGGACGCCGCCGAGCGCCGGTGCGCCGAACTCGACCGGCTCTCCGCCCGCGTGTCCACCGCGGCGCGCCGCCTGGCGCCGCTGCGCGAGGAGTACGACCGGGTCGCCCGGCTCGCCGCGCTCACCGCCGGCACCTCCGCCGACAACGAGCGCCGGATGCGCCTGGAGGCCTACGTCCTCGCCGCCCGCCTGGAGCAGGTCGCCGCCGCCGCCACCGTACGGCTTCAGCGCATGTCGTCCGGCCGGTACACCCTGGTGCACTCCGACGACCGATCCGGGCGCGGCCGCAGCGGGCTCGGACTGCATGTCGTCGACGCCTGGACCGGACGCGAGCGGGACACGGCCACCCTGTCCGGCGGCGAGACCTTCTTCGCCTCGCTCGCCCTCGCCCTCGGTCTCGCCGACGTCGTCACCGACGAGGCCGGCGGGGTCCGCCTCGACACCCTCTTCATCGACGAGGGGTTCGGCAGCCTCGACGACCAGACCCTGGACGAGGTGCTGGACGTGCTCGACTCACTGCGCGAACGGGACCGCAGCGTCGGCATCGTCAGTCATGTCGCCGATCTGCGGCGGCGCGTCCACGCGCAGCTGGAGGTCGTCAAGGGCAGATCCGGGTCCACGCTGCGGCAGCGCGGTCACTGACCGAGGGGGCGTCTCGGCAGCGGGGACGAGTACACGACACTCGTGGTCACCGAGCCCAGCGCGCCGATCCGGCCCGACACCTCCTCCAGGTGCCGCATCGAGCGGGCGGCCACCTTGATGACGAAGCAGTCGTCGCCGGTGACGTGGTGCGCCTCCAGGATCTCGGGCGTGGCCGCGACGAGGTCGTGGAACGGCTTGTAGTTGCCGGTCGGGTAGCGCAGCCGGACGAACGCGAGGATGGGCAGGCCCAGCCGCTCGGGGTTCACCACCGCCGCGTAGCCCTGGATGACGCCCGCCTCCTCCAGCCGGCGCACCCGCTCGGTCACCGCGCTCGGGGACATGGAGACGGCCCGCGCCAGTTCGGCGAAGCTGGCGCGGCCCTCCCGCTGGAGGACGTCGAGGATGCGCCAGTCGGTGGCGTCCGGGGAAAACGCGGTCATCCCCGAGGGATAGCAGGGAAATCCCCGGCCGGGCAAGGGGTGGACCGTGGAACAGTCCTTCAGAGAGATGATCGACGACCGTAGATTTCTGGTCATCGGACAGCAGAGAGGACCCCTCACGATGACCGCCCCCACCGCCCCCACCGCCCCCGCCGCCCCGGCCGCCCCGGCCGCCCCCGGCCTCGCCGTCACCGCCCAAGCCGTCACGGCCCCAGCCCCCGCCAACCCCGTCCTGCGCGTCGCCCCCGCCGCGCCCGCCGAGGCCGCGGCCTACTTCCGGGCCGCCCTCGCCTTCCACGCGGACGTCGCCGACGTCGCCGCGGCACTGGCCGCCGGCGGTGATCCGGGTTTCGTGGTGCTGGACTCGCGCTCCACCGCGGCGTGGGACCAGGGTCACGTGCCCGGTGCCGTGCACCTGCCGACCGCGCTGATCCCCGCGCAGGCCGAGGAGTTGCTCGACAAGTCGGTGCCCGTCGTGACGTACTGCTGGGGCCCCGGCTGCAACGGCGCCACGCGGGCCGCCCTCGCCCTCGCCGAACTCGGGTACCAGGTCAAGGAGATGCTGGGCGGATTCGAGTACTGGGTGCGCGAGGGCTTCGAGTTCGAGACGTGGGAGGGGCGGGAGCGGCGGGGCGCCGATCCGCTGACGGCGCCCGCGGGCTCGGAGGAGTGCGGGTGCTGACGGTCGCGTGAGGCGCCGCGGGGGTGCGGTCGGTCGGCGGGTTCGGGGCGTGGCGGCGGGTGCGGGTCGTGGTGGGCTGGTCGCACAGTTCCCCGCGCCCCTGAGAGGTGGGAGTGCCGCCCCCGTTGGCCAGGGGCCCGAGGGAAAACGGGGTGCCGCCCCCTCCTCCCGCCACGCATCATGATCCGTATGCCTCGACTTCCGCACCCCACCCCCGAAGAACTGCGCCGTGACCCGTTGCCGCTGCGCGGGCGGACCGCGCTCGTCACCGGAGCCAGCCGACGCGGCGGCATCGGGTACGCCGTGGCCCGGCGGCTCGCGGCGTACGGCGCGAGTGTCTATCTGCACCACCACGTGCCGCACGACGCCACCCAGCCCTGGGGCGCCGACCGGCCGGAGGAGGTCGCCGCCTCGGTGCGCGCCGCCCTCGGCGACCCGGACGCGCGGGTCGTGCACGGACCCGGCGACCTCGCCGACCCGGCCGCCCCCGCCGAGCTGATCGCCACCGCCGCCGAAGCGCTCGGCGGACGGCTCGACATCCTCGTCGCCAACCACGCCCTCAGCGGCTCCGACGGCACCCTGGACGTCATCGACACGGCCATGCTCGACGCCCACTGGGCCGTCGACACCCGCTCGGTGCTGCTGCTGGTGCAGGCCTACGCCCGGCTGCGCGCCGGGCTGCCGCCGCGCACCCCGGGCGGCCGGGTGATGATGATGACCTCCGGGCAGGACCACGGCGGCGGCATGCCCGGCGAGATCGCCTACGCCCTCCAGAAGGGCGCCCTCGCCTCCATCACCCGCTCCCTCGCGACCACCCTCGCCGAGCAGGCGGTCACCGTGAACACCGTCAACCCCGGCCCGGTCGACACCGACTACCTGACCGGCGAGGCCTACGACCGGGTCGCCTCCCGCTTCCCCGCCGGGCGCTGGGGCATGCCCGACGACCCGGCCCGCCTCATCGCCTGGCTGGCGACGGACGAGGCGGCCTGGGTCACCGGTCAGGTGATCGACTCCGAGGGCGGCTTCCGCAGATGAGCGGCGGGCCGGCCGCGCGGCCGGTCAGAGCCGGGACAGCTCGTCCACCAGGTCGTCCAGGCCCAGCGACCCCTGGGACAGCGCCGCCATGTGCCAGGCCTTCAGATCGAAGGCGTCGCCGTGCCGCTCGCGCGCCTTCTCCCGGCCCAGCAGCCAGGCCCGTTCGCCCAGCTTGTAGCCGATGGCCTGGCCGGGGATCGTGAGGTAGCGGGTCAGCTCACTGGAGACGTAGTCCTTCGGGCGGCTGCTGTGGGCGCCACAGAACTCCTCGGCCAGTTCCGGCGTCCACCGCTCGCCCGGACGGAACGGCGAGTCCGCGGGGATCTCCAGCTCCAGGTGCATGCCGATGTCGACGATCACCCGCAGGGCCCGCATCATCTGCGCGTCCAGGTACCCGAGCCGCACCTCGGCGTCCGTGAGGAAGCCCAGCTCGTCCATCAGCCGCTCCGCGTACAGCGCCCAGCCCTCGGCGTTGGCGCTGACCAAGCCGACGGAGGCCTGGTAGCGGGACAGGTTCTCGGCGACGTGCGCCCACTGCGCCAGCTGCAGATGGTGGCCGGGCACGCCCTCGTGGTACCAGGTGGACACCAGGTCGTAGACCGGGAACCGGGTCTCGCCCATCGTGGGCAGCCAGGTGCGGCCCGGACGGGAGAAGTCCTCCGACGGCGGGGTGTAGTAGGGGGCGGCGGCGCTGCCGGGCGGCGCGATGCGCGACTCCACCTTCCGCACCCGCTCGGCGAGTTCGAAGTGGGTGCCGTCCAGCTTCTCGATCGCCTCGTCCATCAGGCCCTGCAGCCACGCGCGGACCTCTTCGACGCCCTCGATGTGCCGGCCGTGCTCGTCGAGGTGCGCCAGCGCCACCCACGGCGTCGCGGCGCCCGGCAGGATCTTCTCGGCCTCCTGCCGCATCTCGCCGAGCAGGCGGTGGAACTCCGCCCAGCCGTAGGCGTACGCCTCGTCCAGGTCGAGGTCGGTGCCGTTGTAGTAGCGAGACCAGCGGGCGTAGCGCTCGCGGCCCACCGTGTTCGGGGCGCCTTCGACGGCCGGCGCGTACACGTCGCGCATCCAGTCCCGCAGCTCGGCCACGGCCGCCGTCGCCGCCCGGGCGGCCTGGTCCAGCTCGCCGCGCAGGGCGTCGGGGCCGCCGGCGGCGAAGTCCTCGAACCAGCCGCGGCCGGAGCCGGTGTCCGCCCACTCGGCGAGCTGCTCGACGAAGACGGCGGTCGGGCGGGGGCCCGCGTGGAGCGTGCGGTCCAGGCCGAGCGCCAGGGACTCGCGGTAGCCCGCGAGCGCGGCCGGCACGGCCCGCAGCCGCTCGGCGATCGCCGCCCAGTCCTCCTCGGTGTCCGCCGGGGTCACCGTGAACACCTCGCGCACGTTGTGGACGGGCGTCCCGAGGTTGCCGACCGTGCGCAGCCCCTCGTCCGCCTCGTGCACGGCGAGTTCGGCGGTCAGCCGCTCCCGCAGCAGCCGGGCGCAGCGCCGCTCGAGGTCGCTGTCCGCGCCGGGCCCGCGCTCGGCCTCGTCGAGCCGCGCCAGCGTCCGGCGGGCCAGCTCCGCGAGGGCCTCCTGGCCCGCGGGGGAGAGGTCGGGCAGACGGCTCGAACTCTCCTTCGCGCCGAGGTAGGTACCGGTCACGGGGTCGAGGGCGATCAACTCGTCGACGTAACCGTCGGCGATCTCGCGGGGCAGCGCGCTGTTGGTGTCTGACATGCGGACCATCCTGGTACGGCGGCCCGGCCCCGTCACCCGGTTTGCGCCGACGGCGAAGGCGGCAGCAGCGGACCGCAGTCCCACTGCTGGAAGATCAGCCGGGTCTCCACCCGGGCCACCTCGCGGCGGGCCGTGAACTCGTCCAGGACCAGCCGTTGCAGGTCCGTCATGTCGGTGACCGCGACATGGACGAGATAGTCGTCCGGGCCGGTGAGATGGAAGACGGTCCGGGACTCCGGCAGCGCCCGGATGCGTTCCACGAACGGCCCGACCAGTTCCCGCCGGTGCGGCCTGACCTGCACCGACAGCAGGGCCTCCAGGCCCCGCCCCAGCTTGGCCGGGTCCAGCCGCAGCTGGTGTCCGAGGATCACGCCCGCGCGGCGCAGCCGGGTCACCCGGTCCAGACAGGTCGACGGCGCGACCCCGACCTGCGCGGCGAGATCCCGGTAGGTGGTCCGGGCGTCGTTCTGCAACAGCCGCAGCAGATGGAGATCCACCGGATCCAGTACGACAGATTCCGCCATCGGCCGAACGTAGCACGGGAAAGAACGATCCGACCCCGGCCGGTGTTCACCCTCTCGGCCATGGAGTCAGCGCGCACACAGACACGCACCCGTACCCGGGCACTGGCCACCGAGGCCGTGCACGCCGGCCGCGACGACCTCGCCGGACTCGGCCTGCACGTCCCGCCGATCGACCTGTCGACCACCTACCCCTCCGCCGACAGCCGCGCCGAGGCCGCCCGCATCGACGCGTTCGCCGCGACCGGCGCGGAACCGGACGGCCCGCCCGTCTACGGCCGCCTCGGCAACCCCACGGTCGCCCGCTTCGAGACCGCCCTCGCCCGCCTGGAGGGCACCGAGGCCGCCGTCGCGTTCGCCAGCGGCATGGCCGCGCTCAGCGCGGTGCTCCTGGTCCGGGCCTCCCTCGGCCTGCGGCACGTCGTCGCCGTACGCCCCCTGTACGGGTGCAGCGACCACCTGCTGACCGCCGGACTGCTCGGCACCGAGGTCACCTGGACCGACCCGGCCGGCATCGCGGCGGCGCTGCGCCCGGACACCGGGCTGGTCCTCGTCGAGTCCCCGGCCAACCCGACGCTCGCCGAACTCGATCTGCGGGCCGTCGCCCACGCCTGCGGCTCGGTGCCGCTGCTGGTCGACAACACCTTCGCCACGCCCGTGCTGCAGCGGCCCGCCGAGCACGGCGCGCGGCTGGTGCTGCACAGCGCCACCAAGTACCTCGGCGGCCACGGCGACGTGCTCGCCGGAGTGGTCGCCTGCGACGAGGAGTTCGCCGGCCGGCTGCGCCAGGTCAGGTTCGCCACCGGCGGGGTCCTGCACCCGCTCGCCGGGTATCTGCTGCTGCGCGGCCTGGCCACCCTGCCGGTCCGGGTGCGGGCCGCGTCGCAGACCGCCGCCGAACTCGCCCGCCGCCTGGCCGCCGACCCGCGGGTGGAGCGGGTGCACTATCCGCGCATCGGCGGCGCGATGATCGCCTTCGAGACGTACGGCGACCCGCACGCCGTCATCGGCGCTGTCCGGCTGGTCACCCCGGCCGTCAGCCTCGGCAGCGTCGACACCCTCATCCAGCACCCGGCGTCCATCAGCCACCGCATCGTCGACGCCGACGACCGCCGGGGCGCCGGGGTCAGCGACCGGCTGCTGCGGCTGTCGGTGGGCCTGGAGGACGTCGACGACCTGTGGGCCGACCTGGACCGGGCCCTGGGGTGAACGCGCGAACGGCCCGGCACGGCCGGGCCGTTCACATCGGATGGGGTCACTCGCCGACGGTCAGCCGTCGGAAGGGGTCACTCGCCGACGGTCAGCCGGCCGCTCACCGCGGCCGGCTCCAGCCGGGCCGTGATCACCAGGGTGCCCTCCTCGATCTGGTAGTCGAGGGGCAGGCCCAGACCGCGCATCGCGGCGACCATGCCGGTGTTGGACGCCTGGGTGACGGCGTACACGCTGGCGCAGCCCGCCTCGGCGGCCATCGCCACCAGGCGGCCCAGCAGCTGTGAGCCGATGCCGCGCCGCTGCCAGGCGTCCTCCACGAGCAGCGCCACCTCCGTCTCGTCCCCGTCCCACAGGAGATGACCGAGGGCGACGATCCGCCCCGAGGAGGTCTCCACGGCGAGGGTGCGGCCGTAGCGCGGGGAGAGCAGGTGGTTCAGGTAGCGGTCGGCGTCCCCGACCGGCCCGTGGTAGCGCAGGGAGAGGGTGCGCGACGAGCAGCGCCCGTGCATCTCCTTCGCGGCCGCCACGTCGTCGGTGCCGGCCCGGCGCACGGTGATCGCGTCACCCTCGGGCAGGGTCAGCACGTCCTGGCTGCGCGGGATGCGCGGTCCGAGCCGGGAGTCCAGCTCCACCAGCGCCCGCGCCCGCGCGAACTCGGTCGGGGTGAACGGCAGATAGGGGCGCTCCACGGTGATCACGGAGCCCTCGGGGGCGCGCAGCCGCAGCACCGTGTCCTCCAGGACACCCTCCGCCGGGACCGCGTCCTGAGTGCCGTCCGCCGGGGCGGCGGGCAGCTGGCGGATCGTGCAACGGCCCAGCAACTGGCGCAGCGCCAGCGGCAGTTCGGCCGCGTCGAGGGCGGTGCGGGTGGCCAGGCCCAGGATCCGGGTCGGGGCGTCCACCAGGTCGTGGGCGTCGGCCCGCTCGATCCAGGTGCCGCTGCCGCCGGCCAGCGCCACCGCGCGGGTGAGGTCGCCGGCCGGGAGCGTCGCGGGGGCGCGCAGCAGGAACTCGTCCACCGTGCCGTGGCCCAGCGGATGCGTCTGCAGGCTCAGGATGTCCACCCGGTGGCCGGCCAGTGCCGTGCACAGCGCGGCCAGCGAGCCCGGCTCGTCCCGCACGGTCGTCCGCAGCCGCCACAGCGTGCTCGGCCCGGGGACGGCCTCGGGCGTGCCCTGCCCGTCCTTTGGGCTCTCGCCCGTCCCGGCCCGCTCCGGGGAGCCGGGCCGGGCGCCGGTATCGGAGGCCGGCGGCGCGTGACCGTGGCGCCGTGCCCACCAGGTGTGGAAGGCCGCGGTGGCGAGCAGCACGACCGCGGAGATCAGCAGCAGCGCCGGGCCGTCGGGGCCGTGCCCGATCAGGTTGGCCACGGCGTCGGCGACCGCCACGGCGGTGAAGAGGGCGGCGAGTTCGACCACGTCCCGCCGCCAGTGGTGCACGGGACGCCCGTTCTTGGCGCGCGTCACATCAGTCGTCTTCCGATTCATGCACCCACTGTGAAGGAACGGTGTTGCGTGATCACGAACGGTGTGTGACTGATGGGTAAAGCGGGCATCTGCCCGTTTTGCGTTCAAGTAAAGCGGCACAGCGCCATCCCAGGACCCGCCGCGCCCGAGTCGCGCCGCCTCCAAGTCCCGCCGCGCACGCGAGCGATGCCGCGCACCGCGGGATGACGGCGGTGCGCGACACGGCAACGAGGGTACGGGATCTCCCGGCCGCCCGGCGGCCACCACCCGGCGAGCGGTGTTACTGCCCGACGAGACCCGGCTGGAGCACCTTCGTGAACAGCACGGTGCCGTCCTGCTCCCGCAGCCGGACCGTCAGTTCCCCGCTGTCCCCGTCGATGTCCACCTCGCCGAAGAACTGGTAACCCTCGGCGGGGGACACGTTCGCCCGGGTGGGCGCCTTCACGAAGACCCGCTCGGGACCGAACGTGCCGTCGAGCGCGTTCGCCGGGAAGGCACCGGCGTTCAGCGGACCGGAGACGAACTCCCAGAACGGCTCGAAGTCGGTGAACGCGGCCCGCGACGGCTGGTAGTGCTGCGCCGAGGTGTAGTGCACGTCGGCCGTCAGCCAGACCGTGCCGGTGATCCGGCGGTGCTTGACGAACCGCAGCAGCTCCGCGATCTGCAGTTCCCGGCCCAGCGGGGCACCCGGGTCGCCCTGCGCGACGGCCTCGATGTTCGGCCTGCCGTCCCCGGTGTCCGTTACGACCAGGCCGAGCGGCATGTCGGAGGCGATCACCTTCCACACCGCGCGCGACCGGGACAGCTCCCTCTTCAGCCACTCCAGCTGCTCCCGGCCGAGGATGCCCTGCGGGTCGTCGGCCTGCGTACCGGGCGAGTTCGCGTTGCGGTACGTGCGCATGTCCAGCACGAACACGTCCAGCAGCGGGCCGTGCCGCTGCACCCGGTAGACGCGGCCGCCGGGGCGGCGCAGCGTGGAGATCGGGAAGTACTCCGAGAACGCCCGCCGGGCCCGCGCGGCGAGCACGTCGACGTTCTTCTCCGTGTACCGGCCGTCCGTGAGGATCTCGCCCGGATACCAGTTGTTGGTCACCTCGTGGTCGTCCCACTGGATGATCGAGGGCACCCGGGCGTTGAACGCGCGCAGGTTCTCGTCCAGCAGGTTGTACCGGAAGTTGCCGCGGAACTCGGCCAGCGTCTCGGCGACCTTGGACTTCTCCTCCGTGGTGACGTTCCGCCAGATCCGCCCGTCGGGCAGGGTCACGGTCTCGCCGATCGGGCCGTCGGCGTAGACGTTGTCGCCGGAGCACAGGAAGAAGTCCGGGTCCAGGGCCGCCATCGCCTCGTAGATGCGGTAGCCGCCGAGGTCCGGGTTGATGCCCCAGCCCTGGCCGGCCAGGTCGCCCGACCAGACGAACCGCACCCCGTCGCGGCGCCGCACGGACGCGGTGCGGAAGGTGCCGGTGACCGGCTCGCCGGTACGGCGCGGGTCGTCCGGGTCGGCCAGCAGCACGCGGTAGTGGATCTGCTCGCCGGGCGGCAGACCGCGCAGCCGGACGGTGCCGGTGAAGTCGGTGTCCGCGCCCAGCAGCGGGCCGTGCCATCGGCGCGGATCGCGGAACGACTCGGTGGCGGACGTTTCGACGATCATCCGGGCCGGCCGGTCCGAGCGCACCCACACCAGCCCCGAGTCCGTCGTCACATCACCGGTCTGCACGCCCCAGCCCGCCCGCGGGCGCCCCGACAGGGCGAGCGCGGGAGCCGCGCCGAGACCGGCGGCGGGCAGGGTCAGCGCGGCGGACGCGGCGAGCGAGCCGCGCAGCACGCTACGGCGGTCGGGGAGCGGGCGCTGGGACATGAGGCAGCCTCCAGGACGAAATCCGGCCAGTGTGTGGAGCCACACCTACGCGGACATCACGGCGCACACGGAAACCACAAGTGAACAACCGCTCCCGCCGGCCGGGGAACCGCCGTGCCGGTCACATCGCCGCCGCCATCAGCCGTACGCCCTCCCGGATCCGCCCCGGCGTCAGGTGCGCGTACCCCAGCACCAGCCGCACCGCGCGGTCCGCCGCCGCCCCCTCGCCGTCCGGCCGCGCGTGCGCGCAGTCCGACAGCGGACGGACGGCGACCCCCGCCGCGGCCACGCGCGCGAGGAAGGCGTCCTGCGGGCCGTACCGCTCCGGCAGCGTGGCGATGACGTGCAGCCCCGCCGCGATCCCGGACACCTCCGCGCCGGGGAAGTGCTCCGCCAGGGCGGCCACGAGCACGTCCCGCCGCTCCCGGTAGGCGCGCTGGCAGCGGCGCAGCTGACGGTCGTAGTCACCGCGCTCCACGAAGTGCGCGAACGCCGCCTGGTCGACGCTCGGATGGCCGAGATCCATCGCCTGCTTGCGGGTGACGACCTCCTCCGCCAGCCACTCGGGCACCAGCAGCCAGCCCAGCCGCAGTCCGGGCGCGAGCGACTTGCTCACCGAGCCGGTGTAGGCCACCCGCTCCGGGTCGAGGCCCTGCAGCGCGCCGACGGGGGAGCGGTCGTAGCGGAAGTCGCCGTCGTAGTCGTCCTCCAGGACGATGCCGTCCACCGACCGCGCCCAGTCGAGGAGTTCGGCGCGGCGCCGCGCCGAGTAGGCGATGCCGGTCGGGTACTGGTGCGCCGGGGTCGTCATCACCGCCCGCACGCCCGACGCGCGCAGCGGGCCGGGCGCGAGGCCTTCCCCGTCCAGCGGCAGCGGCACGGGGGTGACCCCGGCCGCGGCGTACATGCCCTCGTGCTCAGGGCTGCCCGGATCCTCGACGCCCACCGCGCGGAGCCCGCGCGCCCGAAGCGCGAAGCCCAGCAGCGCGGTCGCCTGCGTCACCCCGGACACCACCACGAGCCGCTCCGGGTCCGCGACCACGCCTCGCCGCCGGGCCAGCAGTTCCGCCAGGGCGGTGCGCAGCCGGGGCAGACCGCGCGGGTCCGGATAGCCGAGGGAGTGGTGCGGCAGCTCGGCCAGCACCCGCCGCTGCGCCGCGGCCCACGCCGCGCGCGGGAACAGCGACAGATCCGGCGTGCCCGGCACGAAGTCGGCGCGCGCCCCCGGTGAGCGCGGCGCGAGGTCGCGCACCCGCGGCCGGGCGGCCCGTACGGCGTCCCCCACCCACGTCCCCGCGCCCCGCCCGCTGCGCAGATAGCCCTCCGCCGTCAGCTGCTCGTACGCCTCCGTGACCAGCCCGCGCGACACCCCCAGGTCGGCGGCCAGATCCCGGCTCGACGGCAGCCGCGTGCCCGCCGCCAGCCGCCCCGACCGCACCGCCTCCCGCAGCGCCGCGCGCAGCGCCCGCCCCCGCGACCGGGCCGGCGCGGCGGCGGCGGGCAGCAGCACCTCCCAGGCGACCGCACGACCGCCACCGCCGTCCCGGCTGTCCGGGGAGGCACCGCCGTCCCGGCTGTCCGGGGAGGCGCCGCCGTCCCCCTCGTGCGCGGCAGCCGAATTGGTCCGGGACACCGTCATGGAAGTGGACCTTAAACCGGGCCGCCGCGCTTCCTAGCGTCGGCCCCATGAACGCCACCACCACCCGCGGCTGTCTCCTCGCCGCGCTCGCCTGCGTCCTCGTCGGAGGATCCTTCACCGCCAACAGCCTCCTCGGCGACTACCCGTACGCGGGCGGCCAGTTCCTGCGTTACGGCCTCGCCTGCCTGCTGCTGATCCCGCTCGCCGGACCGGGCGCCGCCGCCCGGCTGCGCGTCCTCGCCGCCCGGCAGTGGGCGCGGCTCGCGCTGCTCGCGGCCGTCGGCATGGTCGGCTTCAACCTGGCGGTCCTGGCCGCGGAGCGCACCGCCGAGCCCGCGGTGCCGGGCGTCTTCGTGGGCTGCGCGCCGGTCGTCGTCGCCGTCGTCGTCCCGCTCCTGGACGGGCGACGGCCCCGCCGCGCCGTGCTGTACGGGGCCTTCATGGTCGCCGCCGGCGCCTTCGCCGTGCAGGGCTGGGGCCGCACCGACACGGCCGGACTCGTCTGGTCGGCGGGCGCGCTCGCCGGCGAGGTCGGCTTCGCGGTGCTCGCCATGCCCGTGCTGCGCCCGCTCGGCCCGCGCCTGCTGTCCGCCACCGTGTGCGCCGTGGCCGCGCTGGAGTCCGCGGCGGCCGGCCTCCTCCTGGACGGCACCGCCTGGCTGCGCCGCCCCGACGCCACCGAGACGGCCGCCCTGCTGTGGCAGGCGGCGATCGTCACCGTCGTCGGCTTCGTCTGCTGGTACATGGGCATGCAGCGGATCGGCGCCGAGCGCGCCACCCTCTTCTCCGGGCTCATCCCCGTGGCCGCCGCCTGCACCGCCCCCCTCGTCGGCACCGGCTCCTACGGTCTCGCCCAGGCCGCCGGCAGTGCCCTGGTCGGCGCCGGGGTCGCCCTGGGCTCCGGCGCGCTGAACCGGACCCCGCGGCGGCGGTCACGTCCCGTGCACGGCGCGCACGACGCGCACGACGTGCACGACGCGCACGACGTGCACGACGCTCACCACGTGCCCGAGGCGCCCGCTGTTCCCGAGCCGCCTGACGCTCCCGGCGCGCGCGAGGGGGCGCGGCCGCTCGCGCGCAAGCAGAGGTGACAGAGCATGGGGAACTCGCTGAAGCCCTCCGGGGCGGCCTTCGAGCCGAACCGGAGACCGGCCCGGAGACCGGCCCGGCGTGTGAACAGGCCGTACCACCCGGCCGTCCCCCAGGAGGTCCTGAAGGCACCGGCCGGGTCATCCGCGGGCGCTCCGCGGGCGCGCGCTCAGCGGCTGCCGTCGAGCAGCACGCGCGCCACCAGCGCCGGGTCGTCGTTCATCGGGACGTGACCGCAGCCGGGCAGCCGCACCAGCCGGGCGCGCGGGATGACGGTCTTGGCGCGGACGCCCTGCCGGGGCACCAGCAGCCGGTCACGGGTGCCCCAGGCCACGGTGACCGGCAGTCCCGGCACATCCTCGGTGAACCGCACGGTCCGCCCCGAGCGCAGGGTCTCGGCGAACCCCCGCGCGGTGGCCAGCGCGCGCGTCTCGGCGACCACGGCCTGGGGCGCTCGCCGGGCCGGGCGGGCGTAGATGGTGCTCGTCAGCAGCGTCCGGCCGACCGCGGACGGCGCCAGCCGCTCCACCACCGACGGGGGAGTGCGCCGGGCGATCTCCCGCATCGCCGTGAGCACGCCGAAGGCGTAACGCCGTTCCGCGTCGGACCAGAAACCGGCCGGGGACAGGGCGGTGACCGAACGGACCACCCCCGCGCGGCCCAGCTCCAGCGCCAGCAGCCCGCCCAGCGAGTTGCCCGCCACATGCGGCCGCTCCAGCTCCAGCGCGGCACACAGCGCCGTGAGCACGGCGGTCAGCGTCGGCAGGTCGTGCGCCAGCCCGTCGGGGAGCGCCGGGGACGCGCCGAAACCGGGCAGGTCGACGGCGATCACGTCCCGCTCCTTGGCCAGCACGGGGATCACCGGGTCCCAGGCCTGCCGGTGGTGACCTATGCCGTGCAGCAGCAGCAACGGCTCGCCGTCGCCCTCGCGCGCGTAGGACACGGTCATCGGCCGCAGCCCGGAGGGCGTGGGGACCTGGAAGGAGACGGTGGCGGGCATACTGCTCCTCGTCGTGACGCCGGGGACACTGACTTCGCGTAGACACCTTGTCAGCAATTACTACCGGCGGGTAGCCCCCAGGCGCTCCCGGCCGCGCACGCTCCCGGCCGCGCCCGCTCACGCGCCCCCGCGTACCTCCCGCGCATCCGCCGCTCACCGCACCGGATTTCGCCTGGACACCACCGCGCGCCGTCGGCTGGGATGAGTGCTGTGACCACCGATACCGCCACCGACGTCTTCGAACAGCACCGCCCCCTCCTCCTGGGGGTCGCCTACCGCATGCTCGGCCGCGTGGCCGACGCGGAGGACGTGGTCCAGGACACCTGGCTGCGCTGGGCCGGCGCCGACCGCGGCGCGGTGCGCGAAACGCGCGCCTACCTGGTACGCGTCACCACCCGCCTCGCCATCGACCGGCTCCGCCAGATCAAGGCACGCGGCGAGACCTACGTCGGCCCCTGGCTGCCCGAGCCGTACGTCACCGCCTACGAGGACACCGTTCCGGACGCCGCCGAACGCGCCGTCCTCGCCGACTCGGTCTCCCTCGCCGTCCTCGTCGTCCTGGAATCGCTGTCCCCCCTGGAACGCGCGGTCTTCGTGCTCCGGGCGGCGTTCGGCTACCCCTACGCCGAGATCGCCGCCCTCCTCGACCGCGGGGAACCGGCCGTACGGCAGATGGCCGCCCGCGCCCGCAAGCACGTCGACGAACGCCGGCCCCGCTACGACGTCGACCCCGCCCAGCGCCGCGACCTCACCGAACGCTTCCTCACGGCCGCCGCCGAAGGCGACCTCAGCGGACTGCTGACGCTGCTCGCGCCCGACGTCCGGCTCGTCGGCGACAGCGGCGGCAAGGCGCGGGCGCCCCTGCGGGTCATCGAGAGCGCCGACAAGGTGGGCCGCTTCCTCATCGGCGCCGCCCAGGAGGGCGGCCCGGTCTCCTTCCGGCTCACCGAGATCAACGGCGGCCCGGCGGTCGTGGTACTGGACGGCGACCGGATCGACTCGGTCCTGCAGCTGGACGTCCTCGACGGACACGTCCAGTCCGTCTACATCATCCGCAACCCCGACAAGCTGCGCTCCCTGGCGGCCGGCGACTGACCGCCCCTGCCCGCCCGCCGGCGAAGCCCCCGTCACCGACGGGGGCTTCGCCGTTCCGGTCACCCGCACTCCCGCCGACGGCGGGCGGGGCTTCGTACGAACGTCTCGTGAACGCTGCCCGCGCGGGCGCCCGTGCGCCGCGCGGGAATCGAGGATTGGTCTTGACCAAGGGTGGGGGTCGCCCTATGGTCGCAGACAAGTGCAACAACCTTTAATAAACAAGGGCGCTAAAACGCCGCGGGAACACCGGCGATTGCGGAGGACAGGGTGGGGACCACGCAGCTGGAATCGGTGCCGGAACCGAAGTACTGGCATCTCAAGACCGTGCTCACCGAGGCACTGGACTCCGAGTTCTCCGTCGGCGAGATCCTGCCCAACGAGCGGGAGCTCGCCGCCCGGTTCGGCGTCGCCCGCGCGACCCTCCGCCAGGCCCTGGAACAGCTCGAACTGGAAGGCCGGCTGCAGCGCCGCCGCGGCGTCGGCACGACCGTGGCGCCGCCGCGCGTGGGGGTCGCCGTCGGCACCGAGCAGCACGCCTGGCCCGGCGCGCCGGGCGACGACGCCTGGCAGGCCGTCGACTGCGTCACGGCCGCCCCGCCCGCCTCGGTCGCCGACGCCCTGGAGACCGGCCGCGACGAGGCCGTGCACACCATCCGCCGCATCCGGATGAGCCACGGCCAGCCGGTCGCCGCGGAACTGCTCCACATCCCGGCCTCGTCGGTCCCCGACCTGACCGGCATCGACGCCCCGTCCGGCCCGGCCCGCGCGCGTGCGGTCCTGCGCGAACTGCACCGGCTGGAGCTGGAACGGCGCGACAGCGCGGTGGAGCTGGGCTCGGCCCGCGCGGACGACGCCAGGGAACTCGACCGCCTCCCCGGCGCCCCGGTCCTCGTCGTCACCACCCGCTACATCGCCGCCGGCCGCACCGCCGCCCTCGCCGTGTCCACCTACCGCGCCGACACCTGCCGCCTCACCTTCGGCGACTCCGGCGCGGTGGAGATCCACGACAGCCCGGAGCGCCGGGCTTCCTGAGCCCGCACCGCGCGCGACCGGCCCGGCGGCAAGGTGCCTGCGGCGGCGCGGTCGCCGGGGTGGTCGTGCGCGGTGAGCCGTCACCGACCCCCGGTCCACCCCTCGCCCTGCTCGGCTGTTTCTGCCGTCCCCCTTGGCCGCCCCTCGGCCGTCCCTACGCCGTTTCCGCGGGCGCGAAGGTCTCCCGCGCGGTAGAGGGCGTCATGGCGCGGTGGAGGGCGTCACGGGGGGCGGGTCACGCCCGTGGGCCGGTGACCGGGCAAAGAGCCCGCGACGGGCAGGATCCGGCCGGCTCGCCGGCCTGTGGCCGGGGCCGCGGTCGGGCCCGGTGACGCGGCGGGCGCCCGCCTCAGCGCCGGGCCGTCACCGTGCCCTCGACCGCGAAGAGCTGTTCCTCGACGTGATCGAGGGCGAGGCGGAGGGCGCCCATGGCGACGGCGGCCTCGCCGAGGAGGGACAGGGCGACCTTCGGCGGGCGCAGGCAGTAGCGGGCCAGCTCGCGGCGCAGCGGCTCGAGCACACCGTCCAGGCCCGCCGCCCAGCCGCCGATCACCACCAGCTCGGGATCGAGTGCCAGGACCAGCGCGGCCACGTCGTGCACCAGGCGCTGGATGAACCGGTCGACCGCCGCGCGGGCACGCCGGTCACCCTCGCGGGCACGCGCGAACACCTCGGCGACCTGCTGCTCGTCCAGCGGATGCAGCGGCTCGTCCGTGGTGGACAGCAGCGTCTCCGGTGTCGCCTCCCGGCCCAGCAGATGCAGCGCGCCGATCTCCCCGGCCGCGCCGCCGTACCCGCGGTGCAACCGTCCGCCGATCAGCGACCCGGCGCCCGGACTGAGCCCCGCCAGCACGAACACCATGTCGTCGGACTCGGTGGCGGCCCCCTTCCAGTGCTCGGCGACGGCCGCCGCGTTGGCGTCGTTCTCCACCAGCACCGGGCACTTGAACGACCGGCCCAGCCGCTCGCCCAGCCGCAGCCCCGTCCACTCCGGCAGCGCCGTGCCCAGCCGGATCGTGCCGTCCGCCTCGACGATCCCCGGCGTGGCCACGCCGACCGCGCGCAGCGACCCGCGGGCGACCCCGGCCCGGCGCAGCAGCTCGGCGACGACCGAGCGCAGCCGCTCCAGCCGCTCGTCCGCCGGCGCCGTCTCGGAGATGTCCTTGGCCTGCGCGCCGAGCACCTTGCCGTCCAGGTCGGACAGGAGCGCGGCGACCCGGTGCGGCCCGATCTCCAGGCCCAGCAGATGACCGGCCTCGGCCCGGAACCGGAACCGCCGCGCGGGGCGCCCCTGCCGCCGGGCCGTGCCCTCCTCGGCGGCCTTCTCGACCACGAGACCGGCCTCGATGAGCCCTTCGACGACGCCCTCGACGGTCGGCCGGGACAGTCCGGTGATCCGGGTGATCTCGGTCAGTGTCGCGCAGTCCGTGGCACGCAGCGCGTGCAGCACCACCGCGGAATTGATCCTTCGCAGCAGCGAGGGATCCCCGCCGGTCAGCCCCGCCAACGTCCCGTCCTCCCAGCTCGTGGCCGTGTTGGCCGGATGGTACTCGGCACCGTCCGCTCCGGCGAGCGCCCCCCTGCCCCGGTGAGCGGAGCCGGACGCCCTCGCTCCGGCCGGCCGGGCCGGACGAACCCCGGCCCGGTCAACCGGGCGAGACGAACCCCGACTCGTACGCCGCGATCACCGCCTGTGTGCGGTCCCGTGCCCCCAGCTTCCCCAGGACCGCGCTGACATGTGTCTTGACCGTCTCGGTGCCGACCACCAGCCGGGCGGCGATCTCCGCGTTCGACAGGCCCCGCGTCATCAGCCGCAGCACCTCCGCCTCCCGCTCGGTCAGCTGCGCACGCTCCAGCACGGCCCGCGCCGACGGGTTCCCGCCGCCGTCGCCGTACTCGGCGGCCAGCCGCCGCACCGACGCGGGGAACAGCAGCGACTCGCCCTCCGCGACCAGCCGCACCGCGTGCACGATCTCCGCGGGCCGGGCCCGCTTCAGCAGGAACCCGTCGGCGCCCGCGCGCAGCGCGTCGTAGACGTACTCGTCGTTCTCGAACGTCGTCACCACGAGGATCTTCGGCGGGTCCGGCACGGTCCGCAGCACCGCGCGGGTGGCCTCGATGCCGTCCAGCAGCGGCATCCGGACGTCCATCGCGACCACGCGGGGCCGCAGTTGCCGCACCAGCGGGATCACCGCAGCCCCGTCGGCGGCCTCCCCGACCACCTCCAGATCGGGCTGCGCCTCCAGCACGGCGCGCAGCCCCGCGCGGACGAGGGGTTCGTCGTCGACGAGGAGCACGGTGATCGGCGGCATCCGCCCAGCGTAGGTCAGCCGAGCGGCAGTTCGACGCGCACCTGCCAGTCGCCGTCGTCGGGCCCCGTGCGTGCCCGGCCGCCGAGCAGCGCCGCCCGCTCCCGTATCCCGCGCAGCCCGCTGCCCCGGCCGGGCCCGGGTATCGCCGCCGGCAGCGGATTGCGGACCTCCAGGTCGAGCCGGCCGTCCGCGACCGCGACCCGCACCCGCGCCGGAACGCCGTCCGCGTGCCGCAGCACATTGGTCAGCGCCTCCTGGAGGATGCGGTAACCCTCCCGGGAGACCGGGCCGGGCACCTCCGCCAGCGGCCCGGTGAACTCGGCGTCCACCTTCGTCCCGGAGGCCCGCGCGGACTCCAGCAGCCGGTCCGCCTCGGCCAGCGTCGGACGCCCGCTCACCGGGCGTTCCGCCTCGCGCAGGATGCCGAGCACCCGGTCCAGGTCCTCCAGCGCGGCCCGGCCGGTCTCCTCGATCGCGCCGAGCGCCCGGTCCGTGAACGCCGGATCGCCCGCCGCGCGCGCGGCGCCCGCCTGCACCACCGCCACCGTCAGTGCGTGCCCGATGGAGTCGTGCAGCTCGCGCGCGATCCGGTTGCGCTCCAGCAGCTGCTCGGTGCGCTCCTCCAGGGCGGCCAGCCGTTCGGCCGCCGACGGCCCGAGCAGCCGCCGCGCGAGCGCGGTGACCAGCTCGCCGAGCCCCACCACCCCCGCGGCCAGCACGAGCAGCGGCAGCGGGGCCAGCGCGGCGTACCCCCAGTGCGGCTCGTCGATCGGCAGCAGCGGGTTGTCGTACGGCACCCGGCCGAGCGACGCCGCGGCCAGGTCGACCGCGAGGATCGGCATCCAGATGCTCAGGCACACGGTCACCGCGCCCAGCACCATCCGGATCTCCAGCCACAGCACCGTCCGCAGCCGGTCGCCCCAAGTCGCCGACGGCGTGGTGGAGATGCCCGAGTCCCCCTCGTCCGGCACCAGCATGAACCGCGCCTGCAGGCCCTCGCCGCGCCGCACCGCCGGGATCAGCCCGGCCGGCACCAGCAGCAGCGCGGGCACCCACGGCCGCGCCATGTCGACGAACAGCCACACGCTGACCAGCAGCACCGGAACCCACAGGTGCAGCAGGCGCGTGTACGTCGTCCCGCGCAGCAGCGGGCGCAGAAAGCGGACCATCGCCCCATCGTGACAGCCGCCACTGACAGCGCACCTCCCCCGAGCGAGGGAGACGATCTCCCCGCGCAGGGGAGGCCCCACGCCGCGCGCGGCGGCCAGGCTGAGCCCATGACCAGCATCGACGTCCGAGACCTCACCAAGGAGTACGGCACCCGGCGCGCCGTCGACCACCTCACGTTCACCGTCGCACCCGGCCGCGTCACCGGCTTCCTCGGCCCCAACGGCGCGGGGAAGTCCACCACCATGCGGCTGGTGCTCGGTCTCGACCGGCCGACCTCCGGCACCGCGACCGTCGGCGGCCGCCCCTACGCCGCGCTGCGCGAGCCGCTGCGCGAGGTCGGCGCCCTCCTCGACGCCCAGGCCGCGCACGGCTCGCGCACCGGCCGCGACCACCTGCGCGTCCTCGCCGCGAGCAACCGCATCCCGGTCTCCCGCGTGGACGAGGTGCTGGAAGAGACGGGTCTGGCCGGTGCGGCCCGCCGCCGCGTGAAGACGTACTCGCTCGGCATGCGGCAGCGGCTCGGCATCGCGGGGGCCCTCCTCGGCGACCCGGCCGTGGTCATGCTCGACGAACCGTCCAACGGCCTGGACCCCGAGGGCATCATCTGGATCCGCGGACTGCTGCGCCGGCTCGCCGACGAGGGCCGCGCGGTGCTCGTCTCCAGCCATCTGATGAACGAGACCGCGTCCTTCGCCGACCACCTGGTCGTCCTCGGCCGGGGACGGCTCCTCGCCGACCTGCCCATGCGGGACTTCATCGACGCGCGCGTGCGGCCCCGCGTGCGGGTGCGCACCACCGACGACACGGCGCTGCGGGACCTGCTCGCCCGGCACGGCTTCGAGGCCGCCCGGAGCGAGGGCGGCGGGTGGACCGTGCAGCACGCGCGCGTGGACGACATCGGCCGCCTCCTCGCCGAGGCCCGGCTCCCCGTCCTCGAACTGACCCCTCAGGAGGGCACCTTGGAGCAGGCCTATCTGGACCTGACCGCCGCCGAGACCGAGTTCACCGCCCAGCCCCAGGAGGTCTGACCATGGCGTTCACCCCCGTCCTGCACGCGGAGTGGCTGAAGATCCGCACCCTGCGCTCGCTCATCGGCGCCCTCGTCGCGCTGTTCGCGGTGTCGACGGCGTTCTCCGCGATCGCCGCCAGTGGCTCGACCTCCTCGGACCCCGGCTTCGACCCGCTGTTCACGGCCTTCCTCGGCATCGCACCCGGACAGATCGCGGCCATCGCCTTCGGTGCCCTCGCCGTCTCCTGCGAACTCTCCGGCGGAGGGCTGCGCCTCGCCTTCACCGCGGTGCCCCGGCGGGGGAGCTGGTTCGCGGCCAAGCTGACCGCCGTCGCCGTATTGACCCTTCTTGTCGGGCTGGTCACCGGCGCCGTCTCGCTGGCGGTCGCCCGCGCGGGCATGGGCTCCGCCGTGGACGGGCTCACCGCGGGTCAGCAGCTGCGCGGCATCGCCGGCTGCGGCCTCTACCTGATGCTCATGGCCGTGTTCGCGGCCGGACTCACGGCCCTGCTGCGCAGCGCCGTCGGCGCGCTCAGCATCCTCGTCCCGCTCCTGCTCGTGGTGTCGTTCGTCGTCGGGGACTCCGCCGGCGGCCTGCCCGAGTACCTGCCGGACCGGGCCGGCCAAGTCGTGCTGCACGCACAGCAGGACGGCTCCCTCGGCCCCTGGACCGGTCTGGCCGTGAGCGCCCTGTGGACCGCCGCGGCGGTGGCGGCGGGAGCGTGGGGCGTGCGGCGCCGGGACGCCTGACGCGACGCCAATTGTCAGTGGTGGCGGGTTTACTGGCCGTATGGACATCGCACGGTGCCTGGACACGATCGACCGGCTGTGCCTGCGCCCCTTCCCCGCGCGGCACGCCTGGTCGGACGTGGGCCGGGCGGGCCCGGGCTACTTCATGGCGGAACTGCACACGGGGGAGGGGGAGGAGACGCATGGGGAGCGTACGGCCGACGACGCCGAGGCCTGCAAGGAGGCGATCGCCCAGCGGCTGCACCGGAGGTGGGGACCGGTGCCGGCGTGGGGGATGCTGACCCTGCGGGTGCGCGGCCTGCGCGGCGAGGAGATACCGGAGCCGTGGGCGAGCCTGAGCCACCTGACCGACGAGGCGTACGTCTGGCAGGCGGACGGCACCGGCCGCTGGGTCGCCGTGGCGGTCGCCGACCGGGACCCGGCGGACGCTATACGGCTGCTGGCGGTGGTCACGGACACGGACCCGCCCTGAGACCGTGCCCGACCTGTGACCGTGCCCGACCTGTGACCGTGCCCGACCTGTGACCGTGCCCGACCTGTGACCGTGCCCGACCTGTGACCGTGCCCGCCCTGTGACCGTACGCCCGCCCCGACACCGCACCCGCCCTCGGCTCAGGGCCACGCCCGCGCCGAGGCGGGAGCGGGTCAGTCCTCCGCGGCGGCGCGCAGGCGGGCGAACTCCTCGGCCATCGTCTGCGCCGTCCAGTGGGCGTTCAGCCCGCTGGGGTTGGGCAGCACCCACACCCGCGTGTCCGCGATGACCCGCTCCTGCGGGCCCACCTGGGCCTTGCGGTCGTCGAAGGTTGCGCGGTACGCGGTGACGCCCACCACCGCCAGCCACTTCGGCCGCAGCCGCGCCACCTTGAGCGCCAGCAGCCGCCCGCCCTCGCGGTACTCGTCGGCGCTCAGCTCGTCCGCCCGGGCCGTCGCCCGCGCCACCACGTTGGTGATGCCGAGCCCGTACGTCAGCAGTTCCCGCTGCTCGGCGGGCCTCAGCTGCCGCGGGGTGAAGCCGGACAGGTGCAGCACGGGCCAGAAGCGGTTGCCGGGCCGGGCGAAGTGGTGGCCGGTCGCCGCGGACATCAGGCCCGGATTGATGCCGCAGAACAGGACACGGAGATCGTCCGCGACGACGTCCGGTACGAGACGGTCGCGGGCGGCCTCCAGTTCCGCCGGGGTGAAGCGGGTCAGAGGATCGCTCCGGGGGTGTAGCCGGCGGCTTCCGGGTGCTGCTTGACGATCTCCTCGATCCGGCCGACGACGGCACCGACCTGGTCGGCGGCGGCACCCGTGAAGGACAGCTTGTCGGCCATCAGCGCGTCCAGCGCGGCGCGGTCGAGGGGGATGCGCTCGTCGGCGGCGAGCTTGTCGAGGAGTTCGTTGCGCTCGGCGCCCTGCTCGCGCATCGCGAGCGCGGAGGCGACGGCGTTCTCCTTGATGGCCTCGTGCGCGACCTCGCGGCCGACGCCCGCGCGCACCGCGCCCATCAGCACCTTGGTGGTGGCGAGGAACGGCAGGTAGCGGTCCAGCTCCCGGGCGACGACGGCCGGGAAGGCGCCGAACTCGTCGAGCACGGTCAGGAACGTCTCCAGCAGGCCGTCCAGCGCGAAGAACGCGTCCGGCAGGGCGACGCGGCGCACCACCGAGCAGGAGACGTCGCCCTCGTTCCACTGGTCGCCCGCCAGCTCGCCGGTCATCGAGGCGTAGCCGCGCAGGATGACCATGAGGCCGTTGACGCGCTCGCAGGAGCGGGTGTTCATCTTGTGCGGCATCGCCGAGGAGCCGACCTGGCCCGGCTTGAAGCCCTCGGTGACCAGCTCGTGCCCGGCCATCAGGCGGATCGTCTTGGCCAGCGAGGACGGCGCGGCGGCGAGCTGCACCAGCGTGGTGACGACCTCGTAGTCGAGGGAGCGCGGGTAGACCTGGCCGACGGAGGTGAAGGCCTGGCCGAAGCCGAGGTGGGCGGCGATCCGCCCCTCCAGCTCGGCCAGCTTGGCCGCGTCGCCGCCGAGCAGGTCGAGCATGTCCTGCGCGGTGCCGACCGGGCCCTTGATGCCGCGCAGCGGGTAGCGGCCCAGCAGCTCCTCGACGCGGGCGTGGGCGACCAGCAGCTCGTCGGCGGCGGTCGCGAAACGCTTGCCGAGGGTGGTGGCCTGGGCGGCGACGTTGTGGGAGCGGCCGGCCATGACCAGCTCGGCGTACTCGGCGGACAGCTTGCCGAGACGGGCCAGCACCGCGACCGTGCGGTCGCGCATCAGCTCCAGCGACAGCCGGATCTGGAGCTGCTCGACGTTCTCCGTGAGGTCGCGGGAGGTCATGCCCTTGTGCACGTGCTCGTGCCCGGCGAGGTCGTTGAACTCCTCGATCCGCGCCTTCACGTCGTGCCGGGTGACCTTCTCGCGCTCGGCGATGGAGGCGAGGTCGACGGTGTCGAGGACGCGCTCGTAGTCGGCGATCGCCTCGTCCGGCACCTCGATCCCGAGGTCCTTCTGCGCCCGCAGCACGGCGAGCCAGAGCTGACGCTCCAGCTTCACCTTCTGCTCGGGCGACCAGAGCGTGGCGAGCTCGGCGGAGGCGTACCGTCCGGCGAGGACGTTGGGGATGCGGGGCTTGGCGGGCGCTGAAGTCACGTGTCCAGAGTTTACTGGTGGTTCGTGCAGGCCAGCGCCACGGTACGGTTCATCGGAACCTACGAGACCCCCGTCACGCGCTCGCGGCGGCGGCCCGCACCCACCCGCACCGAGTCCGCCGGCGGGCGCACCCGCACCGAGTCGCCGGCGGGCGCACCCGCACCGAGTCGCCGGCGAGCGCACCCGCACCGAGTCGCCGGCGAGCGCACCCGCACCGAGTCCGCCGGCGGGCGCACCACGTGCGCCGGCGGACCCGCCCTCACGACTCCGCGTCGGCGACCAGCTCGTACGGCAGCAGCTCCGGCCGCTTCGGCGGGCGGCCGTCGCCGGAGGAGCGGCCGGTCAGGCGGCGGCCGATCCAGGGCAGCAGGTGCTGCCGGGTGAAGCGGACGTCGGCGATCCGGCGCGCGGCCCAGCCGGGCGGGGCGGTGGGCGGGGGCGGGACGTGCCAGTCCGGGTCCTCCGGCTCGTAGCCCAGGGTCTGCCAGACCGCCTCCGCGACCCGGCGGTGTCCCTCGCCGGTCAGGTGCAGCCGGTCCACGTCCCACAGCCGGGGATCGGCCAGGGAGGGCGCCCCGTACAGGTCGACAACGACGGCGCCGTGGCGGGCGGCCAGCTCGTCGACGCAGGCGAACAGCTCCTCCATGCGCGGCCGGAACCGTTCCAGCACCGGCCCCTGCCGGCCCGGGCTGCGCATCAGCACCAGCTGTTTGCAGGCCGGCGCCAGCCGCTCCACGGCCTCCTCCAGCAGGCCCCGCACCCGGCCCATGTCGCACTTGGGCCGCAGGGTGTCGTTGAGGCCGCCGACCAGGGTGATCACGTCGGCGCCCATCGCGGCGGCGGGGCCGACCTGCTCGTCCACGATCTGCCCGATCAGCTTGCCGCGCACCGCCAGGTTGGCGTACCGGAAGCCGGGCGCGCGTGCGGCCATCCGCGCCGCGAGCAGATCGGCCCAGCCCCGGTAGGTCCCGTCGGGCATCAGGTCCGACATGCCCTCGGTGAAGGAGTCGCCGACCGCGACCAGGCTGGTGTGCGTGGGAGGGGGATTCGTCTGCATGGCGTCACAGATGGTATCCCGAAGCACATACCCGCCGGTCGGTCACCCGGGCACCGTCGCCCGGGCACCGTCACCCCACCTCGGGGCGCTGTCGGCTCACACCTCCCCCGCGCGCTGCCCGAACAGCTCCCGCAGCACGTCCTCCATCGTCACCAGGCCCGCCAGCCGCCCGTCCGTGCCCAGTACGGCGGCGAGGTGGGTGCGGCTGCGGCGCATGGCGGTGAGGACGTCGTCCAGCGGGGTCGTCTCCCGCACGCGCGCGATGGGCCGCATGTCCCGCAGCCGGAACGGCACATCGCGCGGGGAGGCGTCCAGGGCGTCCTTCACGTGGAGGTAGCCGACGATCCGCCGGCCCTCGTCGACCACGGGGAAGCGGGAGAACCCGGACTCGGCCGACAGCCCCTCCAGCTCCTCGGGGGTCACCCCCACGCGCGCGTAGACCACGCGTTCCAGCGGCAGCACGACATCGCGCACGGGCCGCCGGCCCAGTTCAAGGGCGTCGTGCAGCCGCTCCTGCGCCCGGTCGTCGATGAGCCCGGCCGCACCGGAGTCCTTGACCAGCCGGGCCAGCTCGGCGTCCGAGAACGTCGAGGTCACCTCGTCGCGGGTGTGGATGCCCAGCAGCTTAAGCAGGCCGTTGGCGAAGGCGTTGATCGTGAAGATCACCGGGCGCAGTGCCCGCGACAGCGTCACCAGCGGCGGCCCGAGCATCAGCGCGCTGCGCACCGGCTCCGCGAGGGCGATGTTCTTCGGCACCATCTCGCCCAGCAGCATGTGCAGGTACGTCGCCAGGGTCAGCGCGATGACGAACGACACCGCGTGCCCGGCACCGCTCGGCACCCCCATCGCGTGGAAGGCGGGCTCCAGCAGATGCGCGATCGCCGGCTCGGCGACCACACCCAGCACCAGCGTGCACAGCGTGATCCCGAGCTGTGCCGCCGCCATCAGCGCGGAGACGTGCTGCAGACCCCACAGCACGCTCTTGGCGCGCCGGTCGCCCTGCTCGGCGTACGGCTCGATCTGCGAGCGCCGCACGGAGATCAGCGCGAACTCCGCCCCGACGAAGAAGGCGTTGACGACCAGGGTCGCCAGACCGATCAACAGCTGTACGGCGGTCATGCCAGCGCCCCCTCGTCGCCCAGGTCCTTCTCGTCGTCCAGCGGCGCGCACAGCAGCACGCGGGCCGCCCGGCGCCCGGCGGCGTCCAGGACTTCCATCCGCCAGCCGGCGACCTCCACCACGTCCCCGGCGGCCGGGATACGGCCCAGCTCGGTGGCGACGAGGCCGGCCAGCGTCTCGTACGGCCCCTCCGGCGCGCGCAGGCCCACGCGGGCCAGCTGGTCGATACGGGCGGCGCCGTCCGCCGAGTACAGCGCGTGGCCGTGCTCGTCGGTGCCGGCCGGGGCGAGGTCGGGTGTCTCGTGCGGGTCGTGCTCGTCGCGGACCTCGCCGACGACCTCCTCGACGATGTCCTCCAGGGTGGCGACGCCCGCCGTGCCGCCGTACTCGTCGATGACCACGGCCATCGTCCGCTTGCCCGACAGCCGGTCCAGCAGCCGGTCCACGGTCAGCGTCTCCGGCACCAGCAGCGGCTCGCGCATCAGCTCCGAGACGGGCACGCGGGGCCGGCGCTCGGCGGGGACGGCCAGGATGTCCTTGACGTGGGCGGTGCCGACGACCGAGTCGAGGCTGCCGCGGTAGACCGGGAACCGGGACAGGCCGGTCGCGCGGGTCGCGTTCGCCACGTCCTCGCAGGTCGCCTGCGCCTCCAGGGCGATGACCTGGACGCGGGGCGTCATCACGTTCTCGGCGGTCAGGTCGGCGAGGTTCAGGGTGCGCACGAACAGCTCGGCGGTGTCCGGCTCCAGCGCGCCCTCGCGGGCGGAGTGCCGGGCCAGCGCGGCCAGTTCCTGCGGTCCGCGCGCGGAGGCCAGCTCCTCGGCGGGCTCGATGCCGAAACGGCGCACCACGCGGTTGGCGGTGTTGTTGAGGTGGGTGATGAACGGCCGGAACAGCGCGCTGAACCAGCGCTGTGTGTTGCCCACCCGCTTCGCCACGGCCAGCGGCGAGGAGATCGCCCAGTTCTTGGGCACCAGCTCGCCGACGACCATCAGGAACACCGTCGACAGCGCCGTGCCGAGCACCAGGGCGATCGAGGACGCGGCGGTCCGGGAGACGCCGACGGCCCGCAGCGGGCCCGCGATCAGCCGGGCGACCGACGGCTCGGCGAGCATGCCGACGACCAGGTTGGTGACGGTGATGCCCAGCTGCGCGCCGGACAGCTGGAAGGTCAGGTTGCGTACGGCCTTCAGCGCGCCGGCCGCGCCGCGCTCGCCGCGTTCCACGGCGCGTTCCAGGTCGCCGCGCTCGACGGTGGTCAGCGAGAACTCCGCCGCGACGAAGGCGCCGCAGATGAGCGACAGCAGGACGGCCACCAGCAGGAGCAGCACTTCGATCATCGGGTCACCTCCGTCCCATGGTCGGCCAGGGGCTGGGGGATCGCGCGATGTCGGGTACTGGGAGGCTCGCCCATGGGCGGACGTTCACACCTTTCATTGGAGACCGAGTGATCCTGCAATGGTAAAGGATCGGCAAAAGCATCGGGGATTCGGTCAGGATTCGGTCAACGGCTTCACCCAGCGCCGCCACTGCTCCTCCGGCGCGTAGGCGGCGGCGCGCCAGGCATGGTGGGCCGTCTCGTTCCGGGTGAGCACCATCGCGTCCGCGCGGCGCCCTCCGAGCCGTACGAACCGCTCCTCCGCGGCGGCGAGCAGCGCGGTGCCGATGCCCTGCCGCCGCCGGTCCGGGTGCACCGCCAGCCGGTAGAGATGACACCGCCAGCCGTCGAACCCGGCGATCACCGTGCCCACCAGCTCACCCGCCCGCTCCGCCAGGATCAGCGCGCCGGCGTCCCGCGCGATCAGCCGCTCCACCCCGTCCCGGTCGTCACTGATGCTCGCCCCCTCGGCGGCGGTCTTCCAGAAGCCCAGCACGGCATCGACGTCTTCGGCCCGAGCGGCCCGTATCCGCAGGTCGGTCATGCCGTCATCCCATCACGGGGCACCACACGGGACGGGAGATTCCAGCATGTGGCCTGCCGCGAGCGGGCGCACACCGCCTGCGCACCCCCCTGCGCCCCCCTGCTCACCCCTTGGCCACCCGTGCCCGTGCTCACCGCCCCCGCAGCGCCGCCATCACCGGAGCGAACGCCTCCATGGCGGCCTCCAGCACCGTCAGGTAGGAGAAACCGTACCGCTCGCGCAGGGCCAGGACCCGTTCGACGATCTCCTCCTCGGTGCCCGCCAGGACGATGGGCAGCCGCAGGGCCTCCTCGGGGCTCAGCCGCGGGACGTGGGACAGCAACGGCCGGAGCGCCCCCTCGGGGTCCTCCGTCACGGCGACCTGCTGGATCAGGAGGTTCAGCTCGGCGGGCTCCGCGCGGTCCGCGGCCAGGCGCCGGTAGAGGGCCACCCGCTCGTCCAGCTCCTCGGCCGTCACCGGGAGCAGCTCCCCGGTCGTGCTTCCGGGCACGGCCCGCGCCCCGGTGAAGGCCGCGATGTCCGCGTGCTCGGCGGTCAGCCGGAGCATCCGGTCGCCGCCGGCGCCGATCAGCAGCGGCACGCGGGGCCGCTGGACCGGCCGGGGCCGGTGGCCGTCCGAGCCGAGCAGCCGGTTCAGCTCCTCGACCGTGCGCAGCAGACGGTTCACCCGCTCGCCGGGGGAACCCCACGGCAGCCCGGCCGTCTCGTGCTCGGCCCGGACGTAGCCGGTGCCGAGGCCGAGTTCCAGCCGGCCGCCGGTGAGGGCGTCCGTCGTGGCCACCTCGCGGGCCAGCAAGGCGGGGTTCCAGAACCCGGTGTTGAGCACGAACGTGCCCACCCGCGGCCGCTGCGTCGCCTCGGCCGCCGCCACCAGCGCGGGGAACGGCGCGGGCATCCCCAGATGGTCGGGGACGAGCAGCACGTCGTAGCCCAGTTCCTCCGCCCGGCGGCACTTGGCCCGCCACTCGGCGGCGGGCGCGGCGGACAGCAGATTGACACCGAAACGGAACGGGCGCGGCATGAACTCTCCTCAGCCGTCGGAGACTTGGATGTGCGGTCGGAGACTTGGACGTACCAGCCACGATTCGATCACTCGTGGGCGATGGCCGCCAGCACGTTCATGCGTGACGCGCGCAACGCCGGAAGCAGCGCCGCCACCACACCGATCACCGCCGAACCCACCACCACCGCGACGATCGTGCCCCACGGGATCTCCAGCGCCGTCATGCCCTGCAACGCCAGCACCTGCTGGCCGCACACCCCCCACACCAGCCCGAGGGCGAGCCCGAGGACCGCCCCGAACACCGCGATCACCACCGACTCCAGCCGGATCATCCGGCGCAGCTGCCGCCGCCCGAGCCCGATCGCCCGCAGCAGCCCGATCTCCCGGGTCCGCTCGACCACCGACAGCGCGAGCGTGTTGACCACGCCGAGCACCGCGATGACGATCGCCAGCCCGAGCAGGGCGTACACGAGGTACAGCAGGACGGCGATCTGGTCGCGGACCAGCTCCTTGTAGTCGGCCAGGTCCCGCACCTGCACCTGCGGATACGGATCCAGCGTGCGCTCCAGCGCCGACCGCAGATCGCCGGCGTCGGTGCCCGGCGCGGCGTTCACGTACACGGCGGCGTCCTGGCCGCCCGGCGCGTAGCGCTCGACCGTGCCCCGGCCGAAGTAGATCCCGCCCGTGGTGCCGAACCCCTCGGCGGCGTCCTGGTCGGTCAGCGCGCCCACGGTCAGCCTGGCCGTCCGCCCGCCCTGGAACTCCACGGGCAGCACCGTCCCGACCCGGACCCCGTGGTCGCGGGCGAAGTCCACGTCCATCGCCAGCCGCCCCTCGGCGAGCGCCGCCGCCGTGTCCCCGCGCGCGTAGGTGATGGTGGCGACCTCGTCGAGCCGGGGGTCGTAGCCCGCGGCCGTCGTCGTCACCCGGTCGCCGTCCGGCAGGCGTACGGCGACCGGGGTGAACCTCGCGCGCACCGCGAGCCCCACACCCTCGGTGCCGCGCACGGCGTCGGTGACCTCCCGCGGGAACGGCGTGAAGTTGGTGTTCTGGACGACGAAGTCGGCGCCCAGCGTCCTGTCGATCTGCCGGTCGAACGACGCGGCCATCGAGGCACTGGCCACCGACATCCCGCCGACCAGCGCGAGCCCGATCATCAGCGCCGCCGCCGTCGCCCCGGTGCGCCGCGGATTGCGCAGCGCGTTGCGCTGGCTCATCCTCCCGACCGGCCCGAACAGCGCCGGGAAGGCCGCGCCGAGCACCCGGATCACCGGCCGCACCAGCAGCGGCCCCGCGACCACGGTCGCGATCAGCGTCAGGACCACACCGGCACCCAGCAGCATGGCCGCCGGCCCCGTCCGGGACGACACCACGCATCCGACGAGCGCCGCCGCCCCGGCCGCGCCGACGACCGCTCCCGCCACCGCGCGCATCCGCAGTGGCCGACCCACCCCGGCGACCTCCGCGTCCGAGAGGGCCGCCATCGGCGACACGGCCGCCGCGCGCCGGGCCGGCGGGTACGCCGCGACGAAGGTGACGCCGACCCCGACGACGTACGCCGTCACCGGCGTCCCCCAGCCGATCACCATCTCGGCGGTCCGGATGCGCATCCCGATCAGGCCCATCAACTCGATCAGCCCGGCCGCCAGCGCGACTCCGGTGACCAGGCCCAGCGTGGAGCCGGCCAGCCCGAGCAGCAGCGCCTCGGTGAGCACGGAGCGGCGCACCTGCCGCCGGTCGGCGCCGAGCGCGCGCAGCAGGCCGAGCTCGCGGGTGCGCTGGGCGACCAGCATCGAGAACGTGTTGACGATCAGGAACACGCCGACGAGCACGGCGATCCCCGCGAACGCGACCATCACCCACTTGATGACGTCCAGAAAACCGCCCAGCTGTTCGACATCCGACGTGGCCTGCTCGGCGGCGGTCCGGTAGTCGTAGCGGTCGGCGCCGAGCGCGGCGGCCACCCGCTGCTTGAGCGTCGCGTCGCTCACGCCTGGCGCCGCGTCCACGGTGATGCCGGTCGCCGCCCCCGGATCGCCCAGCAGCTCGGTCCGCGCGGTCGGCGGATCCATGAACAGCAGGGCCGAGCCCGGGTTCGTGGTGGTGAAGGTGACGATGCCGACCACCCGCGCCCCGAACGAGCCCGGCGGCGCGATCACGGTCAGCCGGTCGCCGATCGCGACGCCCGCGCGGTCCGCGGTGTCCGCGTCCAGCAGGATCTCGCCGGGTCCGCGCGGGGCGCGCCCGGAGGTGAGTTCCACGGGGCTGCGGTCGGTGGGCAGCCAGGCGGAGCCGAGGGTGGGGGCGCCGGTCGTGGGGCTGACGGACTCGTTCCGGTCGTCGACGACGGTGAGGTTCCGCACCTCCGCCTCCGCGCGCGCCGCGGCCACCCCGTCGATCCGGGCGACCCGGTCGGCGAGCGCGGCGGGCAGGGTGGCCGTCATCCCGGAGGGCACCCTCTCGTCGAGGGTCTCCTTCGGGCTGACGGTGACGTCGGCCGCCGTGGTCGCGAACAGCCGGTCGAAGGTACGGCTGACGGTGTCCGAGAAGATCAGGCTGCCCGTGACGAACGCGACGGACAGGATGACCGCGAGGGCCGACAGCAGCAGCCGCCCCTTGTGGGCGAGGAAGCTCCTGAGCGTTGCCTTGAGCACGGCGTCAGTCCTCGTCGTGCGACCGGCCGAAGCCTGTGGGGCGGTGGCCGAAGCCTGTGGGGCGGTGGTCGGAGCGGGTGGGGCGGTGGCCGGAGCCGCTGGGCGGGCGGTCGGCGGAGAGGTCGGTCCGGTCGGCGGCGAGACGGGGCCGGTCGGCGGAGAGCTGGACCACGTCGAACCGCTTCATCCGCTCCAGCACGGCCTCCGCCGTGGGCCGGGCCATCTCGTCCACGATCCGGCCGTCCGCGAGGAACAGCACCAGGTCGGAATGGGCGGCGGCGCCCGGGTCGTGGGTGACCATGACGACGGTCTGCCCCAGGTCGTCCACGGCCTCCCGCAGGAACCCCAGCACCTCCAGCCCGGCCCGCGAGTCCAGGTTGCCGGTCGGCTCGTCCGCGAAGATCAGCTCCGGCCGGGCGGCGAGCGCCCGCGCGCACGCGACGCGCTGCTGCTGACCGCCCGACAGCTGGGCCGGCCGGTGCGTCAGCCGGTCCCGCAGCCCCAGCGTGTCGATGACCTGGTCCAGCCACCGCGGGTCGGGCCGGCGGCCCGCGATGTCCATGGGCAGGGTGATGTTCTCCAGCGCGTTCAGCGTGGGGATCAGGTTGAACGACTGGAACATGAACCCGATGCGGTCCCGCCGCAGCCGGGTCAGCTCCCGCTCCCTCAGACCGGTGATCTCGGTGTCGCCGAGCCACACCTGCCCGGCCGTGACCGTGTCCAGCCCGGCCAGGCAGTGCATCAGTGTGGACTTCCCGGACCCGGAGGGACCCATGACGGCCGTGAACCGCCCGCGGACGATGTCCACGTCCACCGAGTCCAGGGCGACCACGGCCGTCTCTCCGGAGCCGTACGCCTTGGTCAGCCCGCGGGCGCGGGCCGCGACCCGGTCGCCGGACACCGGCCGGGCCCCCGCCCCGTGCCGCGGCACGTGCTCCGGTACCTGCTCCGCTGGTGTGGACAAGGCTGCCTCCTGGCTCGGGGACGGACGGACTTCCTTGTCCCGGTCGAGCGTAATGTGATCCGGCGCACACCCGGTATCCCTCCTGGCGCGGGTCGGGCGCCCTTGCCGGTGCTAGCACTGCGGCGCTAGCGTCGAGGCATGGCGAAGACCCAGCTGAACGTGCGGGTGGACGAGGACACCGCCCGGGCCGCCCGCGAGCGCGCGCTGGCCCGCGGCATGAGCGTCAACCGCTACATCGAGGAACTCGTCCGGCAGGACACCGGGGAGGTCGGCCACACCTTCGTGGAGGCCGCCGCCGACTTCATGAAGCAGTACGAGAAGGTGTTCGCCGAGGAGTTCGGCGACGGCGCTCGCGCCGAGGGCGGTCGCTGAGCCCTTGAGCGATGTGCGCATCGACCTGCCCTGGCTGCTGATGCTCGCCGAGCGCAAGACCCCGGGGGACCCCCAGGTCACCGACTGGGGCGCGCTCGTCGCCGCGGTCGCCCGGCACCAGGCCGAGATATTCGACGTCCCCGTCTACGACACCCCGCACGCCCGCGCCGCCGCCCTCCTCCAGCAGCTCATCCACATCCCGGCGCTGGAGCGCTCCAACGCCCTGTTCGCCTCCGCGGTCGCCTACGCCTATCTGGTGGCCAGCGGCTTCAAGGTCGTCACCTCGCCCGAGCGGGTCCGCGACCTGGCCCGGATGGTCAAGAGCGGCGAGGCGTCGGTGCACGAGATCGCCCGCGAACTGCGCCAGTGGTGCCTGTAGGAGCCGTCCGGGGAAGCACGGAGAAGGGTCCTCCGGGGGCCGGGTCCACGGCCGTCTGAGCGGGGCCGGATCTACGGCCGTTCGGGTGCCGTCGGCCGCCAGGCGGTGCCCAGCACGCAGTACGAGGCGGGCAGGGCCGGTCCCTTCTCCGGCATCATCAGCCGCCGGTACGGCCCCAGTTCGAACCCGGCCTCCCGCAGCGCGGCGACCGGGTCGCGCCCCACATGGCAGCCACCGGCCAGCGGCGGCCACACCGTGCGGTCCAGGGCCCGCTGGGTCAGCCGCATCGCCCGCCCGCCGCCCAGGCCGTGCTCGAAGAACCGCACCTGACCGCCCGGCCGGAGCACCCGCCGCACCTCGCCCAGCGCCCGCGGCACGTCCCGCACACTGCACAGCACCAGCGACAGCACCACCGCGTCGAAGCCCTCGCTCTTGACCGGCAGCGCCTCCGCCGCGCCGGGCACCACGTCCACCGGCGTCTCGGCCCGCAGGGCGGCCCGCACGGCCAACCGCCGCAGCAGCCGCTCCGGTTCGATGGCGACGACCTCCGCGACCGTCGGCGGATAGTGGGCGAAGTTCAGGCCGTTGCCCGCCCCGACCTCCAGGACCCGTCCGGACAGCCCGGCGAGCAGCCGGTCGCGCACCCCGGCCATGCCCATCCGGGTCTCGGCGGCCACGCTGACCCGGGCGTACCAGCGGGCGAACAGCGGATGGTGCACGGGGTCCCGCCCCGCCTGGCCGGCACCGGCGAACCGTAGGGGCATGGGGACCTCCCTGAGGGCGGACTACTCCTTCCGGGGATTGTCCCCCGTAACGGCCCACACGCACCCTCACCGGCACAGAACCGGGCGCACTCCCGCCGGCACAGCACCGCCCGCACCGTCACCGGCGCACGGCCGGGCGCACCCGCGTCGGCACACGCCCGCCCGCCCGCACCGTCACCGGCCCAGCACCGCCCCGCACGCCCACCGGGGCGCACGGCCAACCGCGCTCTCACCGTCGCACGGCCAACCGCACCTCACCGGCGCAGGCCCGCGGCTACCACCCAGGCGCCCGCCCGCGGCGACCGCCCCGGCGCCCGCCCCCGGCGTCCGCCCCGGCATCCGCCCGCGGCTACCGCCCCGGCGCCGGTGCCTGCCGCACCCGGAACGCCTCCGCGTCCCAGGTTCCGTCCAGCCGCGGCGCCAGCCAGCCGGGCGCCGCGATGCGGAACGTCCCGGGGTCGAGGGAGCCCGCGCCCTCGGGGAGCGCGCCGAGCAGCGGGGCGCCCGAGACCTCCGGCAGGTCCGCGATGTTGCAGCGGCAGGCGAGGTCGGGTTCGGCGGGCCAGCTGCCGATCACCACGCCCGCCAACTCCACGTCGCGGCGCCGCAGTTCGCGGGCGCTCAGCTCGGCGATGTTCAGCGTGCCGAGGCCCGCCGAGGCCACCAGCAGCACCGGCGCCCCCAGCAGCGCGGCCACGTCGGCGAGCGTGCCGCCCGCCGGGTCGAAGCGGACGAGCAGCCCGCCCGCCCCCTCCACCAGCACCAGATCGTGCTCGGTGGCCAGCTTGGCCGCCGCCTCGGCGACGTCGTGCGGGTGCACCGGCGCCATCCCGGCCCGCCGGGCCGCCGTCCCCGGCGCCAGCGGCTCCGGGTAGCGGGCGAGTTCTGCCGCCGTGACGGGGCCCGCGAGCCGCGCCACCTCGTCGGCGTCGCCGCGCTCGTCGGGCCGTACGCCCGTCTGCGCGGCCTTGAGCACGGCCACCGACCGTCCCGCCGCGACGGCCGCCGCGGCGACGGCGGCCGTCGTGACGGTCTTGCCGACCTCCGTGTTGGTACCCGTGATCACCAGGACCGGCATGTCATCCCTCCCGTGCCGCGGCGCACACCGCGCGCGCGATGCGTGCCACGTCCGCGTCGCCCGTGACATAGGGCGGCATCGTGTAGATCAGATCCCGGAACGGCCGCAGCCACACGCCCTCGCGCACGGCCGCCGCCGTGGCCGCCGCCATGTCGACCGGATGGTCGAGCTGGACGACCCCGATGGCGCCGAGGACCCGTACGTCCCGCACGCCCGGCAGCCCGGCGGCCGGGGCCAGTCCGTCCCGCAGGCCCGCCTCGATCCGCTTGACCTCGGCGAGCCAGTCCTGGCCGAGCAGCAGCTCGATCGAGGCACAGGCCACCGCGGCGGCCAGCGGGTTGCCCATGAAGGTCGGGCCGTGGGCGAGGACCGGCACCTCGCCCTGCGAGATCCCGTCCGCCACCCGGGGGTTGCACAGCGTCGCCGCCAGCGTCAGATAGCCGCCGGTGAGCGCCTTGCCCACGCACATCACGTCCGGCGACACCGCCGCGTGCTCCGCCGCGAACAGCGCGCCCGTACGGCCGAACCCGGTGGCGATCTCGTCGAACACCAGCAGCACGTCGTGCGCGTCACACGCCTCCCGCAGCACCCGCAGATACGCGGGGGAGTGGAACCGCATCCCGCCCGCGCCCTGCACCACCGGCTCGACGATCACCGCGGCCAGCTCGTGCGCGTGCTCGGCGACCAGGGTGCGCAGGTGGTCGGCGTACGTCTCCTCGTACTCGGCGGGCGGCGGGTCCGCGAAGAGCTGGCGCGGCAGGACGCCGGTCCACAGCTGGTGCATCCCGCCCTGGGGGTCGCAGACCGCCATCGGCTGCCAGGTGTCCCCGTGGTAGCCGCCCCGCCAGGTCATCATCCGGTGCTTCTCCGGGCGGCCCAGCGAACGCCAGTACTGGAGGCACATCTTGACCGCGACCTCGACCGACACCGAACCGGAGTCGGCGAGGAACACATGCTCCAGTCCCTCGGGCGACAAGTCGACGAGGAGCTTCGCCAGCCGGACGGCGGGCTCGTGGGTGAGCCCGCCGAACATCACGTGGCTCATCCGCCCCAGCTGCTCGCGCGCCGCCTCGTTCAGCACCGGGTGGTTGTAGCCGTGGATGGCCGACCACCAGGACGACATGCCGTCGACCAGCTCCTGCGAGCCGCCCGCGAGCTTCAGCCGCACCCCGCTCGCCGACTCCACGACGAGCGGTTCCTGCCGGCCCGGCATCGGCCCGTAGGGGTGCCAGACGTGCCGCCGGTCCAGCTCCAGCAGCTCGGGCACGCTCAGTTCAGGCATTGGGCGCGAGATCCGTTCCGGCGCCCCGGCGGCGTACGGCGACCAGGTCGGTGCGCGGCTCGCCCGCCGCCGGCACCGCGGCGGCCGTACCGCACACGCCACCGCCCTCGTGCGACCCGCACCCGGCACCCGCGCCCTCATGCGACCCGCACCCGGCGCCCGCGTCCTCGTGGGACCCGCAGCCGCCGCCCGCGCTCGCGTGCGAGCCGCAGCCGCCCCCGCCCGCCGCCACGCGGTGCTCGGGCAGCGTCACCTCGCCCGCGCCCTCCACCTCGAACCCGGCGTCCGCGATCATCTCCAGGTCGGCCTTGCCGGCCTGGCCCTCACTGGTGAGGTAGTCGCCGAGGAAGATCGAGTTGGCCAGGTGCAGCGCGAGCGGCTGCATGGAGCGCAGATGCACCTCGCGGCCGCCCGCGATCCGCACCTCGACGTCGGGGCAGACGAACCGGACCATCGCCAGGATCCGCAGGCAGCGCTGCGGGGTGAGGTTCCACTCCTCGGCCAGCGGGGTGCCCTCGAACGGGATCAGGAAGTTCACCGGCACCGAGTCCGGGTCCAGCTCGCGCAGCGAGTAGACGACGTCGACCAGGTCCTCGTCGCTCTCGCCCATGCCCGCGATCAGACCGGAGCACGCCGACAGGCCCGCCGCGTGCGCCTTCCGCACGGTGTCGACACGGTCGGCGTAGGTGTGCGTCGTGGTGATCTCGCCGTAGGTGCCCTCGGAGGTGTTCAGGTTGTGGTTGTAGGCGTCGGCGCCCGCCTCGCGCAGCCGCTCGGCCTGGCCGTCGGAGAGCAGACCAAGACAGGCGCACACCTCGACGCCCTCGTTCTGCTCCTTGATCGCCTTGATGGTCTGCGAGACCCGGTCCACGTCCCGGTCCGTCGGACCGCGCCCGCTGGCCACCAGGCAGACCCGCTTGGCACCCCCGGCCAGGCCCGCGGCGGCGGCCTTGGAGGCCTCGTCGGGCTTGAGCCAGGTGTACTTCAGGATGTCGGCCTTCGAGCCGAGCCGCTGGGAGCAGTAGGAGCAGTCCTCCGGACACAGCCCGGACTTCAGGTTGACGAGATAGTTGAGTTTCACCCGCCGGCCGAACCAGTGCCGGCGCACCTTCCCGGCCGCGGCCACCACATCGAGCAGTTCGTCGTCGGTCGTCGCGAGGACGGCCAGCGCCTCCTCGCGGGTCGGCAGCTCGCGCCGAAGCCCCTTGTCCACCAGCGTGTTCAGCAGGTCCATGAGAGCCGATCCTGTCCTACGGAGGTGCTCCCGGCCAAGGAGAGTCCGCACAACAGCGTCACTTCGTGGTGTGTGGATTGCCACATCCTGGCCTGCCGGACGTACCGCTAGTGTCTGTGCACTGCCTACAAAATCCCCGGAGGACCCATGGCGTTCGGCTGGATCGACGAGCAGGCGGAACTGCGCCGCCGTACGGGTCTCGTCCGCACCCTGCGGCCCCGGCCCGCCGACTCGCCGCTGCTGGACCTCGCGAGCAACGACTACCTCGGACTGGCCCGCCACCCGGAGGTCACCGAGGGCGCCGCCCGCGCGGCCCGCCTCTGGGGCGGCGGCTCGACCGGTTCCCGGCTCGTCACCGGCACCACCGAGCTCCACGGGGAACTCGAACGCGAGCTGGCCGCGTTCTGCGGCTTCGAGGCCGCCCTGGTCTTCTCCTCCGGCTACGCGGCCAACCTCGCCGCGGTCACCGCGCTGGCCCCGCACGGCTCGCTCGTCGTCTCCGACGCGGGCAACCACGCCTCCCTCATCGACGGCTGCCGGCTGGCCCGGGGCACCACCCAGGTGGTCGCCCACGCCGACCCCGACGCGGTCCGCAAGGCGCTGCAGGGCCACGACGGGCCCGCCGTCGCGGTGTCCGACACGGTCTTCTCGGTGGACGGCGACGCGGCGCCGCTGGCGGAACTGGCGGCGGCCTGCCGGGAGCACGGGGCCGGGCTGGTCGCCGACGACGCGCACGGCCTCGGAGTGCTGGGGGCGGGCGGCCGGGGCGCCGCGCACGCATCGGGTCTGGCGGGCGCGGACGACGTCGTCGTCACGGTCACCCTCTCCAAGTCGCTGGGCAGTCAGGGCGGCGCCGTGCTCGGCCCCGCCCGGGTGATCGACCACCTGGTCAACGCGGCCCGGACGTTCATCTTCGACACCGGGCTCGCCCCGGCGGCGGCGGGTGCGGCCCTGGCGGCCCTGCGGCTGCTGCGCCGCGAGCCGGAGCGGGCGGAGCGGG
>NZ_JBFATR010000062.1:0-36935 GCF_040678395.1 Streptomyces sp. NPDC052687
TCCGGCGCCGCGCCGCGGTGGGCGTACGGCCGGGTCCGCGCCCGTCCCTCCGGCGCCGCGGCGCGGCGGGCGTACGGCCGGGTGCGCCGGCGCCACGGCACGCGCACCACAAGCCGGCTCGCCGCCGCCAGCGGCAGCGCGGTGACCATCACGGCGTAGAAGCCGAGGCCGAGTCCGTACGGGGCGAGGAGCACGTGGACCATGAGCGACCCGGCCCGCGCCTGCCAGACGCAGGACGAGACCACCGCCTGCCCGCCCGGTACGCAGCCGTCGGCGGAGGCCAGGACGAAGGCCGCGGCCAGGCCGGTCATCAGCACCGAGCCGCCGACCGCCAGGGCCAGCGCCAGCCGGTGCCGCCGCGTCGTGGCGTACACCGCTCCGGTCGTGACCGCGACCGTCGCCAGGATCGCGAGCAGGCTCAGCCCCGACACCTGGACCATCCACGCCGCGCCCCGGTGACCGGCGGGCGGCCGGGTGTGGTGCAGCCACATCCGGGTGCCGAGCAGCACCAGCACGGTCAGGGCGCCGCCCAGCGCCACCCGCGCCAGCAGCCACCGCATCGCGGGCACGGTCCCGTCGAGGGCCGGCCAGGGGCCCTCCGGCCGGGCGCGCCGCAGCCACGGCGCCGGGCCGGAGCGCTGCGAGCGGGCCCAGACGGCGAGCGGGAACAGCCACAGCACGGTGCCGCCGACGTGGACCAGGGGCGACGAGGTCATGGGCGGTACGTACGCCAGCCACTTGAGCACGGTGAGATACGGCATCTGCTCCGGCGGCGTCGCGGGGTACACCCGGCGCAGCAGCGTGTCCCAGTCGACCGCGGCGAGGAAGTCGCCGCCCACGAAGAGATGGCCCCGTGAGGCCCACCAGGTGAACCAGCCGCCGTAGACCACCAGCAGCGCGGCCGTGCCGATCAGATGACTGGGCACCAGGGAACGGCCCCGGCAGGTCGTCACCCACAGCTCGGCGCACTGGGCCGCCCACCACAGCAGGACGGCCGACCCGGCCACGAGGACGAGCAGCACGTGCGGCGCGGGCGGCAGCCAGCCCGTACCCGCGTGCTGGAAGGTCAGCAGTTCGCCGACGCCCAGCCCGAACCCCAGCCACAGGCCCGCCCGCAGCCCCGACGGCACCCGCAGCCCGCAGGCCACCGCGTACGCGACCGCCCGCCACACGGCGACCCCGGCGATCCCGGTGACGAGCGCGGCGGCCGTCCACTCGGGCAGGTCCGAGGCCCACGACGTCCCGGTCCCCGCCAGCTCCCGCACGGCCAGGTCGAGGCCCACGGCCACCTGCGCGGTCACCACACCGGACAGGAACATCGTCGAGGCGCGCACGCCGAACATCGGGCCGGGGTCCAGCAGCGAGACCTTCCGCTCCGACCACGCGGGGTGCGTACGCCAGACGTCCCGCAGCCACCGCGGCCACCGCAGCCACCGCAACCGCCGCGGCCGGCCCCCGCCGGGCTTTTCTCCGGCCGTGGGCAGCCGGCTGGCGTCCGCGCTCCAGCGGGCGGCGTCGATGTCGGCGTACAGCTCCCGGGTGCGCATCACGTCCGCCCGGGCCACCAGGATCAGCACCGCCGGGAAGGCGACGCCGAACAGCCCGCGCAGCCCCGTCGACCAGTGCGTCCGCCACAGGTCGAACACCTCGGCGGGTGACTGGGCCCAGGGCCTCGGGTAGAGGGCGATCACCGCGCAGGGGAGGAGGACGAGGACGGCGACCGCGCGCCACAGCGCCTCGGTGGCGTAGGCGACGCCGACGTCACGGTTGCGGATGTGGGCCAGTTCGTGCAGGACGACGAACCGGAAACCCGGGGCGTCCGCCGTCCGCCGGGCCAGCAGGCCGGCGTTCAGCCTGACGGTGCGCGAGCGCCGGTGCCCGAACGCCGAGGCGCTCACCGTCACGGCCGACGGGGCCAACCGGAAGGCCGGGGGCGGAAAGACGCCGGCGCGCTCGGCCAATCCGGTCAATTCGGTGAGGAGTTCCGCGTTGCCGATCCCGACGAGCCCGGCCCGGCGCCGTTCCCAGGCCGGGGCAAGGCGGTACAGCAGACCGGCGGTGCCGAGTGTGGCGACGGTGCCGGCGGCCGTCCACAGCCACTTCGCGTCCGACTGCTGCGGAACGCTGACGGAGATCAGATTGACCGAGGCCGACACGATCAGGACGACCAGCAGGGCGAAACGGAGATGCGTCCCCGCGGCGAGCACACGCCGGTCGAGGTCAGGCGGGGCGGGGGGTGGCTCTCGGCCGCCGACTTCAGCGGCGGGGGGTGGGGCGTCGGGGGTGTGGGGTGCGGTGGCGGTCGGGCCGTCGGGGGCGTGGGGCGCCGTAGTGGACGGACCGTCGGGGCCGTCGGGCGCCGTGAGCGACGGGACATCAGCGCCGTCGGGCGCCGTAAGGGACGGATCATCGGCACCGTCGGGCGCCGTGGTGGACGGGGCATCGGCACCGTGGGGTGCGGCGGCCCGGTCATCGAAGCCGTGGGGCGCGGCGGCCGGCCCGTCCCTGTCGCCGGATCCGGCACTCACCGCGAGTCCCGCCCGCCGCCGTCCCCCTCCGCGGTCCCGCCCTGCCCCTCCGGCTCGCCCTGTCCGGCGGACGAAACCCGATCCGCCGACTCGCTCTGCCCAGGGGACCGATCCCGATCCGCCGACCCGCCCTGCCCAGAAGACCGATCCCGATCCGCCGGCTCCCCCTGCCCTAAGGACCGGCCCCGGCCCGTCGGCTCGTCCTGCCCCGAGGGATCCTCCCGGCCCGTCGCCGTGGACAGCTCGTAGAAGACGGCGTTGGCGATGGCCGTGGCGCGGTCCGGGCTCAACCCGGTCTCCACGCACTGCGTGAGCACCGCCTCGCGCACCACGCCGAGCTGCTCCGCCGACAGCGGCAGCGGGATCTCGGGTTCGTCCTCCGGCGCGCGGCCCCGCCACCGACGCCAGCGGGACCGTGCCGCCTGCGCCGAAGCCCGTACCGCCGTCGCCGCCGCCTCCCTGGCCGTCTCGGTGAGCACCAGCCACAGCACCGGCGTCACCAGCGGTACGACGACCTCCAGCCCGAAGTCGACGGTGGACGTGGACGGAGCCCGCCCCATCTCCGCCAGGTGCCGGCGTCTGTCCCGCGGCGTCATCCCCTCGACCGCGTCCAGCAGGTCCCGCTCCCCGGGGGCGTGCTCGGAGACCACCGGGCGGATGACGCGACTGACGGGAACGCCCATGAATCTCCCCCGAGTTGGCGCGATGAAGCGTGGGGAGTGTACAAGAGGCGCAAGGGGCGCCACGGCCGCTTCCACAGGGCCTTCACGCGCACCGGCGACGCGCCGGTACGCCCGGCGTCACGACGAAGCGCCCCGACCGCGGACAACCGGTCGAGGCGCTTCCAGCAGCTCGGAGGCCGAGACCTCCGCTGCGCACCGTAGGCCGTGTGGGACTCGAACCCACAACCAATGGATTAAAAGTCCACTGCTCTGCCAATTGAGCTAACGGCCCGAGGCGATGTTCGCCACCCCGAGCATAGCCGGATCGGGCCGCGTCTCCGATCGGGTATCGGTGACACGGCGCGGCCCGGTGCCCGGCGAACGCCGGACCCGCTGCCGGGGCGGCGAGCGAAATGCGCCGGAGGCTACGAATCGGCGGTTTCCGTCACGGCGGGCCGGTCCGCCGCCGCCCGCAGGAACCAGTGCCGCGCCGAGACCACCCACCAGCTCGCGGCGAAGCCCAGCACCACCAGCACGGCGACCGGCGCGTAGTTGAAGGTCTCGGGGGTGACCGGCGACACCTGCGGCAGCATGAACAGGACGGTGATCACGCCGACCCAGCCGACCGCCACCACCCCGACCGCGCGCGACCAGCGCCCCAGGTGCCAGGGCCCGCGTTCGAACGCGTCGCCCTTGCGCAGCCGCAGCAGGGTGGGGATGGCGTAGGCGATGTAGAGCCCGATCACGGCGATCGAGGTCACCGCCGCGTACGCCGTGACGTTGATCAGATACGGCAGCCCGAGCGCCAGCGCGCCGCCCGCCGCCAGCCACACCGCCGCGACCGGCGTCCGGGTGCGCGGGCTGACCGTGTGCCAGACGCGGGAGAAAGGCAGCGCGCCGTCGCGGGAGAAGGCGTAGATCATGCGGCTGTTCGCGGTGACCGACGCCATGCCGCAGAAGAGCTGCGCCCCGATCACCACGAGCAGCAGCAGCTTGCCCGCGGTCACGCCGAGGGCGTCGAGCAGGATCTGCGCGGGCGGCGCGCCGGTCGGGGAGGTGAGGGCGCCCTCGTAGGACTGGATGGCGAAGGTGAAGCCGAGCAGGAGGACGAAGCCGGCGATCCAGGAGGTCCAGATCGACCGGACGATGCCCTTCGGCCCGGCCGTCGACGCGTCGTGCGTCTCCTCGGTCATGTGGGCGGACGCGTCGTAGCCGGTGAAGGTGTACTGCGCCATCAGCAGCCCCAGCAGCACCACGTACGCCCCGCTGCCCCAGCCGGTGTTGTTCACGAACTCGCCGAAGACGAAGGAGGCGGGCTGGTGACGGTCCGGCACCAGGGCCAGCGCGCCGACGATCACCGCCACGCCGAGCACGTGCCACCACACGCTGACGCTGTTGAGGAGGGCGACGATCCGCACGCCGAAGGTGTTCAGCAGGCCGTGCAGCAGCAGGATCGCCGCGAAGAGGAGGATCGTACGGCCGGGGGTGACCTCCCAGCCGAACTCCAGGTTCAGATAGGCGCCCAGGAAGGACGCCGCCCCGAAGTCGATCCCGGCGGTCACGGCGACCTGCCCCAGCACGTTGAACCAGCCCGTGAACCAGGCCCAGGCCGCCGCGCTGCGCGCCGGGGCCAGCCGGTGCGCCCAGAAGTACAGCCCCGCCGAGGTCGGGTACGCCGAGCAGATCTCCGCCATCGCCAGGCCGACGAACAGGGTCATCAGGCCCACGGCCACCCAGCCCCAGGTCATCACGGCGGGGCCGCCGGTGTTCATCCCGAACAGGTAGAGCGTCAGGCAGCCCGACAGCACCGAGATGATGGTGAAGGAGACCGCGTAGTTGGAGAACGCCGACATGCGGCGGGCGAGAACCTGCGTGTAGCCGAGCTGGGCCAGCCGCTCTTCGTCCGACAGCCTCGCGTTGTTTGTCATGCCCCCAGCGATGCCCACCCCGGATGCGTGACACACGTCACATCTCGATAAGCGGAGAGGGCCCGTACGACCGGAGTCGTACGGGCCCTCTCACGGCCGGCCGCCGCAGGGGCGACCGGCGTCAGCTGCTGTGTCAGCCGTTGCGCTTCCAGCGCGGCTTGTCCTCGCGGCGGCCGAAGGAGCCACCGGCGCGGTGGTCGTCACGGCGGCCGTAGGGGCGCTCGTGGCCGGCGGAGCGGAAGCCGGGGCGGTCGCCCTGGCGGTCACGGTTGAACGGACGGTCGCTGCCGCGGTGACCGGCGCGGTCGTCGCGACGGAAGCCGCCGCGCTCGCCGTCCCGGCGCTCGAAGGAGCGCCCACCACGGTCGTCCCGGCGCTCGAACCCACGGTCGCGGTTGCGGTCACCACGGTCGAAACCACGGTCCCGGTCACGGTCCCGGTCGAACGGACGACGCTCGTCCCGGCGCTCGTCACGACGGTCGTCCCGGCGGAAGCCGCCCCGCTCGCCGTCCCGGCGCTCGAAGGAACGCCCACCACGGTCGCGGTCACGGTCCCGGTCGAAGGGGCGACGGTCGTCCCGGCGCTCGTCCCGGCGGTCGTCCCGGCGGAAGCCGCCGCGCTCGCCGTCCCGGCGCTCGAAGGAACGGCCACCACGGTCGTCCCGGCGCTCGAACCCACGGTCGCGGTTGCGGTCACCACGGTCGAAACCACGGTCCCGGTCACGGTCCCGGTCGAACGGACGACGCTCGTCCCGGCGCTCGTCACGACGGTCATCGCGGCGGAAGCCGCCCCGGTCACCGCCCCGCTCGCCGTCCCGGCGCTCCACGCGCTCCGCCCGGTCCACGTCCTGCGCCGCCGGCTGCTCCGGCACCACGACGGTCTCGACGCGGGCCTCGGCGGCCGGCGTCTCGACGACGGCGTTGGCCTCGGCGATCGCGGCCTCCGGGTCCTCGCCCCGCTCCCGCGCCATGCGGGCGACCAGACGGTCGGCCTCCTCGCGCAGCTCGGCGGCCCGGCGCTGGGCGCGCTCCAGCTGCTTGGCGAGCTGGGCGACCTCGCGCTCGGCCTGCTGGGCGGCGTGGCCCGCGGACTCGGCCTGCACCTCGGTCATGGACCGGGCGCCGGTGATCTCGGCGACCTCGGGGTCGAAGGCGCCGCCGCCCTGGATGATGTGGCGCGAGGCGTCGACGCCCGCGTCCTCCATCAGGCGGAAGATCTGGCGCCGCTGGTGCGGCAGGGCCAGCGAGACGACGGTGCCGGTACGGCCCGCGCGGGCGGTACGGCCGGCCCGGTGCAGGTAGTCCTTGTGGTCACCGGCGGGGTCGACGTTCAGCACGAGGTCGATGCCGTCGACGTGGATGCCGCGCGCGGCGACGTCCGTGGCGACCAGCACGTTGACGTACCCGTCCTTGAAGTCCGCCAGGGTCCGGGTCCGGGCGCCCTGGGTCATGCCGCCGTGCAGCGCCTCGGCCTTGGCCCCGGCGTCGCGCAGCTGCTCGGCGACGCGGTCGGCGCCCAGCTGGGTGCGGACGAAGACGATGGTGCGGCCCTTGCGGGAGGCGATCGCGGCGGTGACCGGCGCCTTGTCCTTGGGCTTCACGATCAGGATGTGGTGCGACATGGTCGTCACCGCGCCCTGCGCCGCGTCCACCTCGTGCAGCACCGGCTCGTTCAGGTAGCGGTCGACGAGCGTCTTGATCTCGTTCTCCATCGTGGCGGAGAAGAGCATGCGCTGGCCGCCGGCCGGCACCTGGTCGAGCAGTTCGGTGACCTCGGGCAGGAAGCCGAGGTCGGACATCTGGTCGGCCTCGTCGAGGACGGAGATCTGCACGTCCTCCAGCGAGCAGGCGCCGCGGTTGATGATGTCGCGCAGCCGGCCCGGGGTGGCGACGAGGATGTCGACGCCCTTCTCCAGGGCGTAGATCTGGTTGCCCATGGACGTACCGCCGCAGACGACCTTCATGCGCAGGCCGAGCACGTCGCCGTACGGCTGGAGGGCGTCGGCGACCTGCATGGCCAGCTCACGCGTGGGGGTGAGGATGACGGCCCGCGGGCGCTTGCGCTCGGTGCGGCCGCCGGCCAGCCGGGCCAGTGTCGGCAGACCGAAGGAGAGGGTCTTGCCCGAGCCGGTGCGGCCCCGGCCGAGGATGTCCTTGCCGGCCAGGGCGTCCGGGATGGTCGCGGCCTGGATCGGGAAGGGGGTGACCACACCGTTCTGCGCGAGCTTGCGCACGACGCCCTCGGGGAGACCGAGGTCGGCGAAGGTGATCTCGGGGGTGGTGTCCTCGGCGGACTCGACGGCCTCGGCGGACTGCGCCGCCTCGGTCGCCTCGGTCGGCTGGGCCGCCTCGGCGGCCTCCGTCACGACCTCGTCCTCGGACACGACGGCATGGTCAGAACTGAAGATGGACATACGTCTGCGAAACCTTCCGGAGTCTCATCGGCACGCGCCCGTCAACTCCGTGTTTCGCACACGACCGCCTCGATGCGGTCCGCCACGGCAAAGGAGAGTACGCGCCACACGGCGCTCTCTGCGTTGGCGCCGGGCAAATGGGATCAAACGATCTACCACCATACGCACTCCTCACCCCCGAAGGCAAACCGCGAGCCCAGAGGCGTGCGCCACACGCACCGCCCGGCCACCCAGAGGGCATCCGGCACCCCCCGTCGCGCACAGAGCCCACCGCCGCGCACAGCACCCGCCGTCGTCGCGCACCGCACCCGTCGCCGATGCCCCGGCCACGCCGCACCCTCCTACGCCGGTGCCCCCGCCTCCGGCGCCGGCTCGCGGTCCGCCAGCTGCGGTCCCGGTTCCGGGTGCGCGGAGGAGGACGGCTCCGCGACCGTCGGCTCCGGGGAGGACGGCGGTTCCGGTGACGGCGCGGGCGGCTCGGGCGCCGGCGTGGTGCGGGTGGGCGTCGGCTGGGCCGGCGTGGGCCGCGGGCCGCCGCCCCCGGGCTTGGCGGTCTGCCCGGGTCCGGGCGGCGGCGAGACGGACGCGCCGCCGCGGGCCGGCGCGGAGGCCGACGGCGCCGCCGACGCACCCGCCCCGTCGTCGCCCCGCTTGCCCTTCTTCTTGCCCTTGCCCTTGCCGTCCGCGCGCTCGGCGTCCCCGGCCGCCACGCCCTGGTACCCGGCGCCGCCGGAGACCGCCGGGCCCCCGTCGGGTGCCTCGCCTCCGGGCCCGGCCGAGTGGGACGGCCTGGCCCGGCCTGCGTCGCCGTCACCCACGCTCATGCAGCCGGTGGCGGCGGCGACGGCCACGACGGTGGCGGCCAGGCGGACGGGTACGTACAAGGGGCGCACGAGCAGCCACCTCCGGGGGCCGGTGAAGAGTCAATGTGCCCAACTCCCGCCGCCCGCAAGAGGACACGCGCGGACCCCCGCGGAACCACCGAATCGTGCGGCGCTCAGCCGCGGCACCGGCCCGCGGCACCCATGACCCCCGCCCCGCTCACCCGTACCCCAGCGCGTGCAGCCGGGCGTCGTCGATCCCGAAGTGGTGCGCGATCTCGTGCACCACGGTGATCTCGGTCTCCGCGACGACGTCCTCCCGGCTCTCGCAGATCCGCAGCGTGGGACCCCGGTAGATGGTGATCCGGTCCGGCAGCACCCCGGCGTACCACTCGCCGCGCTCGGTCAGCGGAGTCCCCTCGTAGAGCCCGAGCAGCTCGGGATCGTCGGCGGGCGGTTCGTCCTCGACGAACACCGCGACGTTGTCCATCAGCCGCGTCAGCTCCGGCGGGATCCGGTCCAGCGCCTCGGCGACCAGTTCCTCGAACTCCTCGCGCGTCATCTCCAGCACAGGCCCATTGTCCGGCACGCCCCGGCCGTACGAGAGTCCCCGGCGCGCACGAGGCCTTGGCGCGCGCGAGGTCCCGCCGCCGATTCGGTGCACCGCATAGCCACCGGCGGACCTGGGCACAAGGCCCCAATGGCCCGCGTCCTCGCCGCAGTCCTGAACGCCCGGAACCGTATGCGCAGCACGTCCTCCCGCACCCGCACCCACACCCCCAGCCCCTCGCCCGGACAGCCCTCGCCCGAACTCGCCGGCCGGTCCCGCCCCTGGGCCCGCGCGCTCGGTCTGGTCGCGGTCGTGCTGTTCGGCGGCTGGCTGGGGCTGCTGGCCGTCGGGCAGGTACGGGTTCCGGTCGGGCCGATGGACACGACGATGACCCTGCGCCCGTCCTTCACCGGCGGCACGAAGATCAACGTCTCGCCGCTGGGCGCCCTGCATCTGGACAGCCACATCGCCCCGGTCCGCCTGGACGTCAACGTCGACCAGCTCGACCCGGTCCGCTCCCAGGCCCTGGTCGACCACCCCGAACGCATCTCCGGCCTCCAGGACGAGATCACCCGCGACGTCGGCGACGGCACCCTCGACCTGGCCGTCCGCTCCGGCGTCGCCGTGGTCGCCGGAGCCACCGCCCTCGGTCTCGCCGTCTACCGCCGCCCGCGCCGCGCCCTGGCCGCCGGCGGCCTCGCCCTGACGCTGCTCGCGGCGTCCGGCGTGACGGCGTGGGCGACCTGGAACCCGAAGTCGGTCCTGGAACCCCGCTTCTCCGGACTGCTCAGCTCCGCGCCCTCCCTGGTCGGCGACGCCCGCAGCATCGTCACGGAATTCGACGTCTACCAGAAGGAGTTGGCGCGCCTGGTGACGAACGTGACCAAGCTGTACGACGCCACCTCGACGCTCCCGGCCTACGCGCCCGACCCGACCACCATCCGCGTGCTGCACGTCTCGGACATCCACCTCAACCCGGCGAGCTGGAAGATCATCGCGTCGCTGGTGGAGCAGTACGAGGTGAACGTCATCGTCGACTCCGGCGACACGATGGACCACGGCACGGCGGCGGAGAACGGCTTCCTCGACCCGATCGAGGATCTGGGCGCCCCCTACGTCTGGGTCCGCGGCAACCACGACTCCCGGCTCACCCAGCGCTATCTGGAGGGCCTGGACAACGTCCACGTCCTCGACGACGGCCGCGCCGTTTCCGTCGGGGGCCTGCGGTTCGCGGGCATCGGCGATCCCCAGTTCACCCCCGACCGCACCGAGAAGCCGGGCGCCGAGCAGTCCCAGAAGCTGGCGGGCGCCCGGCTGGCCTCGGCACTGCGCGACCAGCGGGCGGCCGGCACACCGGTGGACGTCGCCATCGCCCACGAGCCGGCGGCGGCCCGCCAGACGGACGGCGAGGTCCCGCTGGTGCTGGCCGGCCATGTCCACCACCAGCAGACGGAGGTCATGAAGTACGGCACCCGGCTGCGCGTCGAGGGCTCGACGGGCGGCAGCGGACTGCGCGCGGTGGAGGGGAAGTACCCGGACCCGATCGAGGCGTCGATCCTCTACTTCGACCGCGACACCCGCCGCCTCCAGGCCTGGGACGCCATCCGGCTGGGCGGCCTCGGCCAGACGACGGCGGAGGTCAGCCGCCATCTCGTGGAGGAGAACACCCCGGGCGCGTCCCCCTCCCCGACCGGCTCGGCCACCGGCTCGCCGAGCGGCCCGGGCACCCCGCCGTCCCCCTCCCGGCGCCCTTCTCCGTAAACCGTTTTGGCGATCCCTCCCGCCATCCCATATGCTTCTCACGTCCCCGACGCGCTGAGAAGCGCCCAGGCGGGCCGATAGCCCTCATCGTCTAGCGGCCTAGGACGCCGCCCTTTCAAGGCGGTAGCACGGGTTCGAATCCCGTTGGGGGCACGCAGTACGGTGTGCGACACTTACGTAGTCGGTTCGCACACAACCCACACCTGGTCCTGTGGAGCAGTTTGGAGTGCTCGCCACCCTGTCAAGGTGGAGGCCGCGGGTTCAAATCCCGTCAGGACCGCTGAGGTTTCGTTCCACGTGAAACCTCGTGGCTGGGTAGCTCAGTTGGTACGAGCGTCCGCCTGAAAAGCGGAAGGTCGCCGGTTCGACCCCGGCCCCAGCCACAACCGCCCTGTCAGGGCATACACCCCCTCCGGGATTCTCCCGCAGGGGGTGTTTTCGTGTCGGCTACGCCAGCCGGTACGCCAACGCCCTCAGGACAGGGTGCCTCCGAGCCGGCGCAGCGCCTTCCTCCGCTCATCGAGCGAAGCGTGGGCGTAGACCTTCATGGTCACCCCGGTGTCGCTGTGACCCACGATCTGCCGCACGATGTGCGGAGGCACCCCCAAGTCGAGCAGGAGCGAGACGGCGGAGTGACGGAGATCATGGAAGCGGATCTCCAGACGCAGTCACAGTCTCGCGATCGAGATCCACCGCGTCCCAGCAGAACCCCAACAGCTTTCTGGAGGGCGTTCCGCAGTACCGCATGGATGGACTGCACCATGCGGCGGGACAGGAGGGTCTGGCAGCACTTCCCCGCCGCGCAGCACTGCGGCTCGCGTAGAACAGTTCGAACATCTGTGCGGGCGGCACCTTTCGGCTCTGCACGTCACCCGGAAGCGTGCGAGCCAGACGGATGAGGAAATCAGAACCATATGGTCGTTGCCGCGTTGCTAAAGCGTCCGTGGATACACCCTGGGCAACGACTACATGGAGGCTCACATGCGCTTTGGCCCAAAAGCCGCCCTACTCGGCGCCGCGATCAGCGTGCTGACGGTCTCGGGCGCCGGCAGCGCCTATGCCGACGATCACCAGCCCGCCCACATGCGAGAGCCCCACTCCGGAAAGGACCACTCCTCCGACGCCGAAGATCTCTTCCTCTTCGCAAAGTCTCACCAGGCGAAGTACGCCAGGTTTGACGATGAAAGCAGCCCCGCCCCCATCGTCGCCGTACCGGCGGGCCCACTGTGCACCCAATCCATCACCGCCACCGGCGGTGACGCGGACGCTGGGGGTGGAACCGCGACGGGCGGGGCAGCCACTGCTTCGGGGAACACCCAGACCCAGACGTGCAATATCACGGTCAACCTGCCGGTCGGGTCCGGCGACCAAACCGTGAGGAGGACCAGCAGGGTGTTCGCCTTCGAGGAGGACCGCAAAAAGGTTGTCGTCAAGCACCGGCGCGGCTGACAACAGCACAGCCAAGGGCAGCGCGGCTTTTTCACCGACCCTCTGCTGGGCCACCCCAACCTGCGCGGCACCGGTCAACAGCAAGAAAACCCGCGGTGGTTCAAGGTCATCGCGATGGATCTGCTGCTCGGCCCCGCCCCGGCACAACGCTGACAGAGCCCTGAGGGCGACTACCGGCCCTGACCACGACCACACGAAGCGGGCGGCCCCAACCGGGTGCCGCCCGCTTCTGCGTTCCAGCTCACCCGTCGGGCGGCTTGGCGGGCGGGACGCAACGCGATGCGTGCCGGATCGGTCTCTTCCGGGACGGACTGCCGTGGCGGCTGATGGGTCACCCTCTTCTCCCGACGTCGATAGCGTGCAGCCAGCCTGACCCGGCAAGACCACAGCGGCGGCACCTGCGCCTGTACAGCATGGTGTGGAGACGGCCCTGATCACACGGTCTTCTGCATCACTTCAGAGGGCTGAGCGTCGACGTCGGAACAGTTCTTGCGTTTCGGGCCTCGCGCGCCTCGAAACCAGATGTTTCTGCGAGCGCGAAAGGAGCCAGGCTTCGCGCATCCTGCGCAAGCCTGGCTCCTCGTCACCATGCCGCGGAATCAGTCGCTGACAGGCCCGACCACCGTGCAGAAGTTCCCGATCAGCTGGGTGTTGTCGCCGGTCCCCGTAGCCTGAATGGGCGCAAAGGCAGCGCCGGCGTTGAATTCCTGGTCGCAGTCGACGGCCTGCAGGTTGCCGACGAGGAGGTAGTCCTTGATGTCGTACTCGTATACGTGCTTGTAGTCGTCCATGTAGTCGCCGTCACCGGCGTGGGCAACTCCGCCACCGAGAGCCATGCCGCCGACCATGACTGCTACAGCCGTGACCTTCTTGAACTTGCTCATCACTTCTCCGGTCTCTTCTCCACATGCGCCCATCACGGAACGTGATCGGACAGCTACAGAAGATAACACGGAGATCAATCGAGGCCGCAATTCCCCGATACGCCATATGAGGCTAATAGTCGGCGCAGAGCCGGCGCGGCAGAGGAATCTCGATAAGGCGGGAGAAGCAAGCGTCAAATGCCTTGATCACTGCACCCGATACGAAAAAGAGTCGGGCCTCGCACGAACGCACGAGACCCGACTCTCTATAACGCCGTGCGAAGAACTCGGAGAAGCCCAGAAGCCCGTTCGGCGTAATCCGGTTACCGCGACCGGGAAAAGGCGGAGCAAACTTTAATCACTACGCCTACGCCCATTACGGAAGTGTTCGGACAGCTACAGAAGATAACACACAGATAGCTCAACGCGGCATTACCTGATGCGCCATGTGGGGGGTGATGGGTCGGCCGCCAGTCCGCCCCCGCCCCGACTTAAGGGCTCCGTCAACGCGAGCCTGCGCCGCAACCGCGCCGAGACCCGGATCAAGGACGCCAACGCCTCCCCCGAGCCGTCTACAAGGGCCGGACGATCACCGTGAAGGGCGTGCTCCAGGAGCGCCCGCCCGGCACGACGACCTGGAAGGCATACGGCGGCAAGAAGGTGCAGATCCTCTTCCGGCCCAAGGGCGAGGACACCTGGTACCTGATGGGCTCCGTCACCTCGCAGACGAACGGATCCTTCGGCAAGGGCTACACCGCGCACGAGGACGGCACCTGGGTGCCCGTCTTCCTGGAGCCGGACGGCAGGCACGTCGTCGGCAGCGGCGCGGAGGACTACGTCGACGTGCGGTGACGGCCGCCGGGGAGGCGAGCGGTGACACGAGGCGGGTGAGGAGGGCGGGCGCGGGGACGTGAGCAGGGGCGGACGCAAAAGAGTTCGCTCCTTCTTTCCCCGGGATGCGATCCTGGACTGCGTATGTCTACGCATCCCGCCCCCGCCCTCGGCTCCCTCGCCTCCCGCCTGACCGAGCTGTCGCTGCGCGACGCGCACCGGCTCGGGCGCAGGCTCGAAGGGGCACGCAAGATCCGTAAGCCGGAGGCCAGGGCCGCCGTGCTCGCCGAGATCGAGGCGGAGGTGGCGAAGGCCGAGGACCGGATGGCCGGGCGGCGCCTGCGCGTCCCCGCCGTGACCTACCCCGAGCAGCTGCCGGTCAGCCAGAAGAAGGACGAGATCGCGGCCGCCATCCGGGATCACCAGGTGGTGATCGTGGCCGGTGAGACCGGGTCCGGCAAGACCACCCAGATTCCCAAGATCTGTCTCGAGCTGGGCCGCGGCGTGCGCGGCATGATCGGGCACACCCAGCCCCGCCGGATCGCGGCCCGCACGGTCGCCGAGCGGGTGGCCGAGGAGCTGCGGACGCCGCTCGGCGAGGCCGTCGGCTGGAAGGTCCGCTTCACCGACCAGGTGAACCCGGACGCCACCTTCATCAAGCTGATGACGGACGGCATCCTGCTCGCCGAGATCCAGACCGACCGCGAGCTGCGCGCCTACGACACGATCATCATCGACGAGGCCCACGAGCGGTCCCTCAACATCGACTTTCTGCTCGGGTATCTCGCGCAGCTGCTGCCCAAGCGGCCCGACCTCAAGGTCGTCATCACCTCGGCGACCATCGACCCCGAGCGCTTCTCCCGGCACTTCGGCGACGCGCCGATCATCGAGGTCAGCGGCCGGACGTACCCGGTGGAGGTGCGCTACCGCCCGCTCCTCGAAGAGGACTCCGACGACGCCGACCGCGACCAGATCACCGCGATCACGGACGCCGTCGAGGAGCTGATGGCCGAGGGCCAGGGCGACATCCTCGTCTTCCTCTCCGGCGAGCGGGAGATCCGCGACACCGCCGACGCGCTGGAGAAGAAGAAGTACCGGTTCACCGAGATCCTGCCGCTGTACGCCCGGCTCTCGCATGCCGAGCAGCACCGGGTCTTCCAGCCGCACACCGGCCGCCGGATCGTCCTCGCGACCAACGTCGCCGAGACGTCCCTGACCGTCCCCGGCATCAAGTACGTCATCGACCCCGGCTTCGCCCGGATCTCCCGCTACAGCCACCGCACCAAGGTCCAGCGGCTGCCCATCGAGCCGATCTCCCAGGCCAGCGCCAACCAGCGCAAGGGCCGCTGCGGCCGTACGTCCGACGGCATCTGCATCCGGCTGTACAGCGAGGAGGACTTCCTCGCCCGCCCGGAGTTCACCGACGCGGAGATCCTGCGCACCAACCTCGCCTCCGTCATCCTCCAGATGACCGCGGCCGGCCTCGGCGACATCGAGAAGTTCCCCTTCATCGACCCGCCGGACCACCGCAACATCCGCGACGGTGTGCAGCTCCTGCAGGAGCTGGGCGCGCTCGACCCGCAGCAGAAGGACCCGCGCAAGCGGCTCACCGAGACCGGCCGCAAGCTGGCCCAGCTGCCCGTCGACCCGCGCCTGGCCCGCATGGTGCTGGAGGCGGACCGCAACGGCTGTGTCCGCGAGGTCATGGTCATAGCCGCCGCGCTCTCCATCCAGGACCCGCGCGAGCGCCCGGCCGACAAGCAGACGCAGGCCGACCAGATGCACGCCCGCTTCAAGGACGAGACCAGCGACTTCCTCGCCTATCTCAACCTGTGGCGGTACATCCGCGAGCAGCAGAAGGAACGGGGCTCCAGCTCCTTCCGCCGCATGTGCAAGCAGGAGTACCTGAACTTCCTGCGCATCCGCGAATGGCAGGACATCTACACCCAGCTGCGCACGGTCGCCAAGCAGATGGGCATCCACCTCAACGAGGACGACGCCCCCGCCGACCGCGTCCACGTCTCCCTCCTCGCCGGCCTGCTGTCCCACATCGGGATGAAGGACGTGAAGGACGGCAACAAGAACGAGTACCTGGGCGCGCGCAACGCCAAGTTCGCGATCTTCCCCGGCTCGGCCCTGTTCAAGAAGCAGCCGCGGTTCGTGATGTCCGCGGAGCTGGTGGAGACCTCCCGCCTCTGGGCCCGCGTCAACGCGAAGATCGAACCCGAGTGGGTCGAACCCCTCGCCGGCCACCTCCTCAAGCGCACCTACTCCGAGCCGCACTGGGAGAAGGACCAGGCCGCGGTCATGGCGTACGAGAAGGTCACGCTGTACGGCGTGCCGATCGTCGCCCAGCGGAAGGTGAACTACGGCCGGATCGACCCGGAGGTCAGCCGCGAGCTGTTCATCCGCAACGCGCTGGTCGAGGGCGACTGGCGCACCCACCACAAGTTCTTCGCGGACAACCGCAAGCTGCTGAGCGAGGTCGAGGAGCTGGAGCACCGGGCCCGGCGCCGCGACATCGTCGTGGACGACGAGACCCTGTTCGACTTCTACGACCAGCGGGTCCCCGAACACGTCGTCTCCGGCGCCCACTTCGACTCCTGGTGGAAGCGCAAGCGGCACGAGCAGCCCGACTTCCTGGACTTCGAACGGGAGATGCTGATCCGGGAGTCGGCGGAGGCGGTCACCAAGGCCGACTACCCCGACACCTGGCGGCAGGGGCAGCTGAAGTTCCGCGTCACCTACCAGTTCGAGCCGGGCGCGGACGCCGACGGCGTGACCGTGCACATCCCGCTGCAGGTCCTCAACCAGGTCACCGACGAGGGCTTCGACTGGCAGATCCCGGGTCTGCGGGAGGAGTTGGTGACGGAGCTGATCCGTTCGCTCCCGAAACCGATCCGCCGCAACTACGTGCCCGCGCCGAACTACGCCAAGGCGTTCCTGGAGAAGGCGGCGCCCCTCCAGGAGCCGCTGACCGTGACGATGGCCCGCGAGCTGAAGCGGATGGTCGGCGTGCCCTTCGAGGCGGACGACTTCGACTGGGCGAAGGTGCCGGACCACCTGCGCATCACCTTCCGGATCGTCGACGAGCGCCGCCGCAAGCTGGCCGAGGACAAGGACCTGGAGGCGCTGAAGCTTCAGCTGAAGCCCAAGGCGCGCAAGGCCCTGTCCCAGGCCGCGGCGGCGACCGCCGTACGGCAGGGCGGGGAGTCCCTGGAGCGCAAGGGCCTCACCGACTGGACCATCGGCACCCTCACCCGCGTCTTCGAGACCCGCCGCGCCGGCCAGCCGGTCAAGGCGTACCCGGCGCTCGTCGACGACGGCGACACGGTGTCCGTGCGCCTCTTCGACACGGAGGCCGAGCAGGCCGAGGCGATGTGGAAGGGCACCCGCCGCCTGATCCTGCGCAACATCCCGGTCAATCCCGCGAAGTTCGCTTCCGAGAAGCTGACGAACGCGCAGAAGCTCGCCCTGTCGGCGAATCCGCACGGCTCCGTCCAGGCGCTGTTCGACGACTGCGCGATGGCGGCGGCCGACAAGCTGATCGCCGACTTCGGCGGCCCCGCGTGGGACGAGGAGTCGTACCGGAAGCTGTACGACAAGGTCCGCGCGGACATCGTCGACACGACGGTGCGCACGGTCGCCCAGGTGCAGCAGGTGCTCGCCGCCTGGCAGGCGTGTGAGCGCCGTCTGAAGGCCGTGCGCAGCCCCGCGCTGCTGGCCAACCTCCAGGACGTGCGGGGGCAGCTGGACGCGCTGGTGAAGCCGGGCTTCGTGACGGAGGCCGGGCTGCGCCGGCTGCCGGACCTGATGCGCTATCTGGTGGCGGCGGACCGCCGGCTCCAGCAGATGCCGACGAACGTCCAGCGGGACACCACCCGCATGGAGAAGATCCGCGAGATGCAGGACGAGTACGCCTGGCTGCTGGAGCAGATGCCGCGGGGCCGCCCGGTCCCGGCGTCGGTCCTGGACATCCGCTGGATGATCGAGGAGCTGCGGGTGAGCTACTTCGCCCACGCGCTGGGCACGGCGTACCCCGTCTCCGACAAGCGGATCGTGAAGGCGATCGACGCGGCGGTCCCGTAACCGCCGTGACGACGCCCCCACACAGGGTGAGTTCGACCAGGGGGCCAGGCTCCTGTAGAGTCCTTCTCGCAGCGCAACGCACGAACAGCGCAGCGAAACCTGGTCCTGTGGAGCAGTTTGGAGTGCTCGCCACCCTGTCAAGGTGGAGGCCGCGGGTTCAAATCCCGTCAGGACCGCGTGAAGCAAGAGGGCCCGCCCCCGAGAGGGAGCGGGCCCTCTTGGTGTGTCCGCCGCCGTTCTGGGCCGGGCCGCACCGTCTCCGGTGCGGGCCGAGGGCCCTGAAGGCCCCTCACACCCCTTGCGGCGCATCCGGTATCCCGAATCCGCTCCCGGGCCGTATACGGCCGCCCTGGTGGCGCCCGCGCCCTTGACGGCGTCACATTCCGTCGGTACCCCAGGAGTCAGGGCACCGTTTCCCGTACGGCCCCCGGAGGTGGCGTATGGCGGCATCGGCGAGGCACGCGACGCGGGCGCTGCTCCGCGCACATCTGTCGGCCGCGTCCTCGTACCGCCATGTGACCCGGCACTGTCCTGTCTGCCACCAGCTGCTCCGCCTGGCCCTGCAGACGCCCGGCCCCGAGGACGGCGCCGGCGAGCGGGTCGAGGACGAGAGCCCCTCCCCCGCGTGACCGTCCCGCATCCTCAACACCCTTGTGTGGCAAGGGCGCTGGAACACGGGCCTCCACTAGCGCACATACGCCAGGGGCAACAAGTAGCCTGGCATGTGACGGGTGTCACCGCATGAGTTTTTGAAACGACGGTACTTACCCGGCTCCTACAACTGGTCAATTTAATATGTGCAATTGCACTGCCGTCGAAGGGTGTCCCACAGCTGTTCCGACACCCCTCCCCAGACTTCGACAAGCCCGCTCACAGAGGTGTCCGGCCCGGTCGGTCCGCGCACAAAAAAGATCGCGCTGGACCCGGCGGAGTCCAGCGCGATCGACGACGCACCCTGGCTGATGTCTCGGAACCGTGGGCGAGGGCCCTGTTGGGGCAGGACCCGCGTCGCTTGGAGCTAGGGTTCGGGCTGCCCGGCGGGTTGGGGGACCTGCCGGAATGCCCGGTTATGCAGTTGTTCAGGCCTCGCTGCGCTGCTGCGGGATGCCCGCGAGCAGAGCGCGGACCTCGGCCTCGCGGTAGCGGCGGTGCCCGCCGAGCGTGCGGATCGACGTGAGCTTGCCGGCCTTCGCCCACCGCGTGACCGTCTTGGGGTCGACGCGGAACATGGTGGCGACCTCAGCCGGGGTCAGCAGCGGCTCGGCATCAGGGGTGCGAGCGGTCATGAGCGGCCTCCTCGGGAGAACCGAACCTTCTCGGTTCTTTCCTCTAAATTCTGCACCTTGACCCGCGTTGCCCGAAATGGCGGACGCGAGTCGAGTCGGTTATAGGACGAACGGCTTGTCCTCGGCACTACAACTACACCATCTGTCCAGCCGCGTCGGCCAAACCGATGGAATTGCCCTCCCAGGTGTTCATCACCGACGGAAGCCGATGGACCATGCCATAGCGGACAGTCACGCCACTGTGACGATCAGTCACAGGGCGATCAGGAGTCACCAGACCCCCCAAAGCGTGCAATGCTGAGATTCCGCCCACAGTGGAACACACCGGGACGGACAGAGTCCTCCCCGGACTCCTTGTCCTATTTTGGCACGAGGAGGGGCAAGGGACGCAAGGGCGGTGCTACGTGCGGTCCGTCACCCTTGACACACCGTCGCCACATAAGACCGGATCGGGACCTGTGTCCCTCATGACGATCCGTAAGGTGTGTCCCACGTCACTCACCCGCGGCCGCCCGCTCCACGACCCGCGCGGCGGGCCTCAGTTCGCGGAGCGCAGCTCCCGCACCGCGCGCCACCGCTCCACCAGCCGGCCGTAGGCCTCGCCCGCGGCCGCCCCGTCGCCGTTGCGCAGCGCCTCGATGCCCGCGGCCACGTCGGCAGCCGAGTGGTCGTCCTCCAGGTCGCCGGCCGGCAGGGCGTGCACCAGCCCGCCGTAGTCCAGTTCGACCAGCGAGCGCGGGTGGAACTCCTCCAGCCAGCGCCCCACGTCCACCAGGCCGTCGATGAGCGGCCCCTCGTCCATGGCCTCGCGCAGGGTGCGCAGGGCCCGGGCCACCCGGCGGCGGGCCTGCACCATGGGCGTGCGGTAGCGCAGTACCGGGGCGGAGTCCTCCGACGCGCCCCCGGTGCCCTTGACGTACTCCCGCTCCTCGTCGGCGACCAGGACGAACCAGTTCAGCGGCACCTGCCAGGTCGCGGTGCGGATCCAGGGGCGGGCGTCGGGGTTGCGGGCGAGCCAGCGCTCGTAGTCCTGGGTGGCCTGGTGGCGCACGACCGGGGGCAGCACCGCGTCCAGGACCGGCGCCGGCAGCTCCTCGGCGAGATCGCCGAGCGCCTGCCAGCCGCGCAGCCGGGTCCGCCACGGGCAGACGTGGACCACCCCGCCGGCCTCCAGCACGAACGCGTCACCGCTCTCGTGCACCGGGACCGCGACCGGCGGGGTGGGCAGCAAGTCGGCCAGGGAACGGCGCAGTTCGTCCTGGTACGAGGGACGGCCGGGGCGGCGGGCGTAGCGCTCCCAGTGTCCGCGCTCCGGCTCGGGGAAGGCGGCCAGCGGTTCGTACACGCGCAGGTATGCCGCGTACGGGACGATCACCGAGGACACCTTGGGCACGCCTGCTCCCTCCCCCGCCGGGTGCCGGGGAAACCTGGGGGACCCGCCGGCGAAGCCGCTGGAAAACCATTCAAATCGTCGCACGCCCGTACTCCGTGCGGAGGTGATCCTGACCACTGCCGGTTCAGCGGGCCCGACAGGCTCTAATCTCGTGCTCACAGCGCCCGCCGCCCTCCCCTCTGCCACAAGCGTGGGGGGACCCCAGGGGGCTGCATCCCACCCGCCGTTCTTCACCTCAGGAGTCACCACCGTGACCGACGTAACCAACGGCGTCCTGCACACCCTGTTCCAGTCGGACCAGGGGGGTCATGAGCAAGTCGTGCTCTGCCAGGACCGCGCCAGCGGCCTCAAGGCCGTCATCGCCATCCACTCCACCGCGCTGGGCCCCGCCCTCGGCGGTACCCGCTTCTACCCGTACGCGACCGAGGAAGAGGCCGTCGCCGACGCGCTGAACCTCGCGCGCGGGATGTCGTACAAGAACGCCATGGCCGGGCTGGACCACGGCGGCGGCAAGGCCGTGATCATCGGTGACCCCGAGAAGATCAAGACCGAGGCGCTGCTGCTCGCCTACGGCCGGTTCGTCGCCTCCCTCGGTGGCCGCTACGTCACCGCCTGCGACGTCGGCACCTACGTCGCCGACATGGACGTCGTGGCGCGCGAGTGCCGCTGGACCACCGGCCGCTCCCCGGAGAACGGCGGCGCGGGCGACTCCTCCGTGCTCACCGCCTTCGGTGTTTACCAGGGCATGCGGGCCAGCGCCCAGCACCTGTGGGGCGACCCGACGCTGCGCGGCCGCAAGGTCGGCATCGCGGGTGTCGGCAAGGTCGGCCACCACCTGGTCGAGCACCTGCTCGACGAGGGCGCCGAGGTCGTCATCACCGATGTCCGCGAGGACGCCGTCCGGCGGATCCTCGACCGGCACCCCGGCCGCGTGACCGCGGTCGCCGACACCGAGGCGCTGATCCGCCTGGACGGGCTGGACGTCTACGCGCCCTGCGCGCTCGGCGGCGCGCTGAACGACGACACCGTGCCGGTGCTGACCGCCAAGGTGGTGTGCGGCGCGGCCAACAACCAGCTGGCCCACCCGGGCGTCGAGAAGGACCTCGCCGACCGCGGGATCCTCTACGCGCCGGACTACGTGGTGAACGCCGGCGGGGTCATCCAGGTCGCCGACGAGCTGCACGGCTTCGACTTCGAGCGGTGCAAGACGAAGGCGGCGAAGATCTACGACACCACGCTCGCCATATTCGCACGTGCGAAGACGGACGGAATTCCGCCGGCCGCCGCGGCCGACCGGATCGCCGAGCAGCGGATGGCCGAGGCCGCCGCGGCACGCGGATGGTGACGTTCCGCGGGAGGTTCCGGGTGAGGTTCCGCGCGGTCGTGGCGCGGGTTTGAGCGGTACCTGCCGGTGGGCGGTTAGAGAGAACTCTCACGTCCACCGGCGGGTCGTTCGCCGATAAGTGGTTAAAATCGCCACTGACCAGCGAGGACAGGGCGCCTCGAAGGTCCTGGGCGCGGGCACGTCATGCGGGCGACGTACCGTATGGGCGCGGGCTCAGGTACCGTGGAAGCCCTACGGACCGGCCTCTCCGCGGAGAGTCCGTTCCGGACCATGAACGCGTGTCAAGACTCTGGGGCCGTCGAGCCCCGTCGTTGAGGGGGTCGAGCCATGGGGCGCGGCCGGGCCAAGGCCAAGCAGACGAAGGTCGCCCGCCAGCTGAAGTACAACAGCGGTGGGACTGACCTCGCACGCCTGGCCGAGGAGCTGGGCGCATCGACGTCGAACCAGTCGCCGAACGGCGACCGCTTCGAGGACGATGAGCACGACGACGACCTGTACGCAAAGTACGCCGACCTCTACGAGGACGACGAGGACGAGGACGACGACTCCTCGCGCCACCGTCGCGGCGCTTGACCTTGCACTGAGCATCAACCCGGTCGGTGACCTCGGTCACCGACCGGGTTCTGTGCTGCCCGCAAGGGCTCAGCTCGCGTAGTCGCCCACCAGGGCGGCGCCCGTCTCGTGGTCGCCGCGGTCGGTGATCTCGCCGGCGACCCAGGCGTCGACCCCGCGGTCGGCCAGCGTCGCCAGGGCCACGTCGGTGGACTCCTCGGGGACGATGGCGATCATGCCCACGCCCATGTTGAGGGTCTTCTCCAGCTCCAGCCGCTCGACCTGACCGGTCCTGCCGACCAGGTCGAAAACGGGGGCCGGGGTCCAGGTGGAGCGGTCGACGATCGCGTGCAGCCCGTCCGGGATGACCCGTGCCAGGTTGGCGGCCAGACCGCCGCCCGTGATGTGGCTGAAGGCGTGCACCTCGGTGGTGCGGGTGAGGGCCAGGCAGTCCAGCGAGTAGATCTTCGTGGGCTCCAGCAGCTCCTCGCCGAGGGTGCGGCCCAGCTCGTCGATCCGCGCGTCCAGGGACAGCCCCGCCTCGTTCAGCAGCACGTGGCGGACCAGGGAGTACCCGTTCGAGTGAAGACCGGAGGCCGCCATGGCGATCACCGCGTCACCCGTACGGATACGATCCGCGCCGAGCAGCCGGTCGGCCTCCACGACGCCCGTACCGGCGCCCGCGACGTCGAAGTCGTCCTCGCCCAGCAGACCGGGGTGCTCGGCCGTCTCACCGCCCACCAGGGCGCAGCCGGCCAGCACACAGCCTTCCGCGATGCCCTTCACGATGGCGGCGACCCGCTCGGGGTGGACCTTGCCGACGCAGATGTAGTCGGTCATGAACAGCGGCTCGGCGCCGCAGACGACGATGTCGTCCATGACCATCGCGACCAGGTCGTGGCCGATCGTGTCGTACACGCCCATCCGGCGGGCGATGTCGACCTTCGTGCCCACGCCGTCGGTGGCGGAGGCGAGCAGCGGGCGCTCGTAGCGCTTGAGGGCGGAGGCGTCGAAGAGGCCGGCGAAACCGCCGAGGCCGCCGAGGACCTCGGGGCGCTGGGTCTTCTTCACCCACTCCTTCATCAGCTCGACCGCGCGGTCGCCCGCTTCGATGTCGACGCCCGCGGCTGCGTAGCTGGCACCAGTTGTCTCAGACATGGCTATGAGAACTTTCGTGTCGTACGGCAGGTAACGCGGACGGGCTACGGGCGACGGATGGCGTCGGCGGCGGCCGTGGCGGCGGGACCGGCGGCGAGCTCGGTCTCCAGCAGCTGCTTGCCCAGCAGCTCGGGGTCGGGGAGTTCCATCGGGTACTCGCCGTCGAAGCAGGCGCGGCACAGGTTCGGCTTGGCGATCGTGGTCGCCTCGATCATGCCGTCGAGCGAGATGTAGGCGAGGGAGTCGGCGCCCAGGCTGGTGCCGATCTCCTCGATGGTCATGCCGTTGGCGATCAGCTCGGCGCGGGTGGCGAAGTCGATCCCGAAGAAGCAGGGCCACTTCACGGGCGGCGAGGAGATCCGGATGTGGACCTCGGCGGCGCCCGCCTCGCGGAGCATGCGGACCAGGGCGCGCTGGGTGTTGCCGCGCACGATCGAGTCGTCGACGACGACCAGGCGCTTGCCCTTGATGACTTCCTTCAGCGGGTTCAGCTTCAGGCGGATGCCCAGCTGCCGGATGGTCTGCGAGGGCTGGATGAACGTACGTCCGACGTACGCGTTCTTGACCAGGCCGGCGCCGAACGGGATGCCGGAGGCCTCCGCGTAACCGATCGCGGCCGGGGTGCCGGACTCCGGGGTCGCTATGACCAGGTCGGCCTCGACCGGGGCCTCCTTCGCCAGGCGGCGGCCCATCTCCACGCGGGAGAGGTAGACGTTCCGGCCGGCGATGTCGGTGTCCGGGCGGGCCAGGTACACGTACTCGAAGACACAGCCCTTGGGCTTCGCTTGTGCGAATCGGGAGGTGCGCAGGCCGTTCTCGTCGATGGCGACGAACTCGCCCGGCTCGATCTCGCGGACGAAGCTCGCGCCGCAGATGTCGAGGGCGGCGGACTCGGAGGCGACCACCCAGCCGCGCTCCAGGCGGCCGAGGACCAGCGGGCGGATGCCCTGCGGGTCGCGGGCGGCGTACAGCGTGTGCTCGTCCATGAAGACGAGGGAGAAAGCGCCACGGACCTTCGGCAGGACCGTGTGAGCGGCTTCCTCGATGGTCAGCGGCTTGCCGTCCTCGTCGACCTGGGCGGCCAGCAGGGCCGTCAGCAGGTCGGTGTCGTTGGTGGCCGCCACCCGCGTCGACCGGGTGTTGTTGTCGTTCGGCAGCTCGGCGACCATCTCGGCGAGCTGCGCCGTGTTGACCAGGTTGCCGTTGTGGCCGAGCGCGATGGAACCGTGCGCGGTGGCGCGGAACGTCGGCTGGGCGTTCTCCCACACGGAGGCGCCGGTGGTCGAGTAGCGGGCGTGTCCGACCGCGATGTGACCCTGGAGCGAACCGAGCGAGGTCTCGTCGAAGACCTGGGAGACCAGGCCCATGTCCTTGAAGACGAGGATCTGGGAGCCGTTGCTGACCGCGATTCCCGCGGATTCCTGACCCCGATGCTGGAGGGCGTAGAGCCCGAAGTACGTGAGCTTGGCGACCTCTTCACCCGGAGCCCAGACACCGAAGACGCCACACGCGTCCTGGGGGCCTTTCTCGCCGGGGAGCAGGTCGTGGTTGAGTCGTCCGTCACCACGTGGCACGCCTCCGAGTGTAGGCGAGGTCGACCACTGGTCCGAATTGGGGATACGCCCGCGCAGTGGATCACTTGGCCGCGACTGCGGTCACGCTCTCGCCGTTTTCGCTGGTCAGCGTGAGGGTGCGGTGATCGATCCGGTACTCGACCGTGCCGCCGAAGAGCCGCAGCAGCCGCTTCTCCGTGTCCATGAGTGAGGCTTCGCACATCATTCGGGTGGTGGACGGCCTGCCCAGGGTGATATTGCCGTCGCGTACGGTCGCGGTGGCGCTCACCTTGTTGCAGCCGAGGCGGCCGGTGACCTTGCCGCTCGCGCCGTCCTCCGCGAACGTCAGGTGCGCCTCGGCGCCCTGCGGGAGCGACCGGGCGACGCCGTCGGCGCCGAGTGCCGTGACGTTCCAGCGGGTGCCGAGCAGGGGCACGTCCTGCTCCTTGCTGAGCCGCACGGTGTCGCCTCCGTCCGTGGTCAGGGTCAGCCGGTTCTTGTCCATGTCCGCCTTCAGCGGGCCGTCGGTAAGGGTGCGGGCCAGGGTCTCCTCGAACTTCATCGGCTTGTCCTCGCAGCCCATCTCGGTCACCGAGGCGTCGGCGAGCCGGACGCGGTCGCCGTCGAAGGAGGTCCGGGCGCTGAAGTGGTTGCAGCCGAAGTTGCCCCGCGCCCTGCCGCTGTCGTCGATCGTGACGTACGCGCCGGCCGGGGCGTCGTGCCGCGTGCCGTCCACGGTGACGCCGTCGACGGCCCAGTGGACGCCGGTGAGGGAGCCGACGCCGGCTCCGGCGGGCCGGCTGCCGGGCTGCTCGCTGCCGCAGGCCGCCGCGAGGAGCAGCAGGGTGAGGACGGCTGCGGTGAGGGTGATGCGGTGCGTCTGCCTGTACATGCCGCTTCGACGGGGCGACCGGGGTGATCGGTTCCACCCGCGGTCCGTCGCCGCGCTACGCGAGGACCGGCAGCAGCCCGCGCAGGTCGGCGCGCTCGCCGCTCGCGCTGACCTTGGCGTCCGCCAGCGCCTCGGTCCACGCGACCCGTCCGGTGGCGAGCCGGATCCAGGTCAGCGGGTCGGTCTCCACGACGTTGGGCGGGGTGCCGCGGGTGTGGCGCGGCCCCTCGACGCACTGCACGACCGCGTACGGCGGGATCCGCACCTCCGTGGAGGCGCCGGGGGCCTTCGCGGCCAGCGCGTCGGCCAGCAGCCGCGTGCAGGCGGCGAGGGCCTGACGGTCGTACGGGATGTCCAGGCCGGGGACGGCGGCGTTCAGGTCGTCGGTGTGGACGACCAGTTCGATGGTGCGGGTGACCAGGAAGTCGGTGAGGGACATGGCGCCGGACCGCAGGTCCAGGACGCGGCTCTCCGGGGCGGCGGCGAGGCGCTCGGTCAGCTCCTCCTCGGTGCGCGCGTACAGCGCGTCGAGGTCGGGCTCGGCCGCGGCCAGCTGCCGGGCGCCGTCGGCGATGGCCGCGGCGAACGGGGCGGTCGCGGACGGGTAGTCCAGCAGCGCGAGGTCCGCCCTCGCCGGCTCCGGGCGCTCCAGGGCGCGGCCGACCGCGGCGACGGCCATCGTGAGGTGGGCGGCCAGGTCCCGCACGGTCCACTCGCCCAGCCGGGTGGGCAGGGCCAGCTGCTCGGGCGTCAGCCCGCTCACGGCCCGGCGTACCTGCCCGAACTGGGCGGTCACCGCGGCACGGATCTTGACGGGGTCGTAGGTGCGGGTGCGCTTCTTGGCCGGGGGCATGGCGGTGACCTTAGTCGGCGCGGAAGGACGCGGGGGCGGGCAGAGTGACGTCGGTGCAGCCGCGCCGGGCGGTGACGTCGTCGACGTAGCCGCGGAAGAGCTTCTCCAGCTCGGCCGCGGCCACCGTGTCGTAGCCGTAGGCGGCCGTCATGGTGTGGATCTGTGCCCGCCCCGCGCAGACGGAGGAGGCCCACCACACCGGTTGGCGGCCGTCGCGGCCGGCCTTGCCCGGCTCCGCGCGGGTGTTGGATCCGGTGGAGCCGCCGGTCCCGAGGTGGACGTTCTTCGCCTGCTCGCCGGAGTAGGTGTGCAGGGCGACGAACCACTGGCCGGGGCGGCTCGGGCGGCCGACACCCGGCAGGCTGTCCGCGTGGCCGTGCCACAACGTGCTCGCCCGCGACCGGCTCAGCACCAGCACGCACCGCTCGTCCCACAGCCGGGCGTCGGTGCGGCTCTCGAGGACCTGGTCGGGAAGGAGCCGGTCACGCGGGAAGCCCGCCGCGCGGTACCAGGCGCAGGTGCCGGAGGCGCGGGAGGCCGGGGTGGGGCCGGGCGTCAGGGCGGGTATGCCGTCCGGCGGATCGGGCAGGCGGCCGGGGCAGCCCAGCCGCTCGGCGAGGTTGTTGGCGGTGCCGACGGCGGTCCGCGCGAGGACGTCGCGGTCGTGCGCGGTGAGCTGCTCCCGCTCGGTGAAGGGCCGCCCGGTCATCAGGGTGGCTCTCGCCCACAGCGCGCTGATCCGCTGCCCGTTCACCTCTCCCCTGGGGCAGGGCAGCTCGACCACGACGCCCGAGTCGGTGACCATCCCCGCGATGCCTCCGCCGAGCGGCTGCGCGGGGTAGGTGTAGCGGCCGAAGGGGTCGCCGACCGGGTCCCACGGCTGCTCGGGGGTCTGGCGCTCGCTGGAGGGCACGACGCCCACCGCCCCGGTGAAGAACCACCGCGCGCCGCTCGCCGAGCCGGTCCTCTCCCCCGCCTCGGTGCTGAACAGCTCGCAGTCCTGCCCGCTCGGCAGGGACTCCAGCTCGATGGTGCCCTCCTCGGCCTGCCGGTGGGTGAGGGTGCCGCCCGCCGGGGACAGCGCGAGGACCCGGCCGGCCGGGACCAGGCCCGCGCACGCCGCGTCGATCTGCCGTCTGGCGTCCCAGACCTGCCAGATCTCGCGGCCGGCGAAGCCGGTGCCGGCCACGGCGACCACGCACAGCAGCACGTTGAGGGCCTTGCGGACCCCGTCCGGAACCTTCACCGCTGCTCCCCCCCCCGGGTTCGGCCTGCCGGATCTGCTCGTGTCTCCGAAGTTACCGGCCGGCACTGACAAGGCCCCGTCCGGCTCCGGGAGCCGGACGGGGCCTCGCGGGTCACCGTTTACGCGAACAGCGCCGGGATGGTGCTCTCGTGGGCGGTGCGCAGCTCGTCCAGGGTGAGGGTGAACTCGCCCTGGACCTCCACCGTGTCGCCGTCCACGACGCCGACGCGCGTGGCCGGGAGGCCGCGGGCGCCGCACATGTCGGTGAAGCGGACCTCCTCGGAGCGCGGGACGGCGACGATCGCGCGGCCCGCGGACTCGGAGAAGAGGAAGGTGAAGGCGTCCAGACCGTCGGGGACGACCAGACGGGCGCCCTTGCCGCCGAGCAGCGCCGACTCCACGACGGCCTGGATGAGACCGCCGTCGGACAGGTCGTGCGCGGCGTCGATCATGCCGTCGCGGGAGGCGGAGATCAGGATCTCGGCCAGCAGGCGCTCGCGCTCCAGGTCGACCTTCGGGGGCAGGCCGCCGAGGTGGTCGTGGATCACCTGGGACCAGGCCGAGCCGCCGAACTCCTCGCGGGTGTCGCCGAGCAGGTAGAGGAGCTGGCCCTCCTCCCGGAAGGCGACCGGGGTGCGGCGGGCGACGTCGTCGATCACGCCGAGGACGGCGACGACCGGCGTCGGGTGGATGGCGGCCTCGCCGGTCTGGTTGTACAGCGAGACGTTGCCGCCGGTCACCGGGGTGCCGAGCTGCTGGCACGCGTCCGCGAGACCGCGCACGGCCTCCGCGAACTGCCACATGACCGCCGGGTCCTCGGGGGAGCCGAAGTTCAGGCAGTCCGAGACCGCGAGCGGCTTGGCGCCGGTCGTGGCCACGTTGCGGTAGGCCTCGGCGAGGGCCAGCTGCGCGCCCGTGTACGGGTCGAGCTTGGCGTACCGGCCGTTGCCGTCGGTCGCGATGGCGACACCGAGGCCGGTCTCCTCGTCGATGCGGATCATGCCGGAGTCCTCGGGCTGGGCGAGGACGGTGTTGCCCTGCACGAAGTGGTCGTACTGGGACGTGATCCACTTCTTGGAGGCCTGGTTGGGCGACGCGACCAGCTTCAGGACCTGGTCCTTCAGCTCGTCCGGGGTCTGCGGGCGCGGCAGCTTGTTCGCGTCGTCCGCCTGGAGTTCGTCCTGCCAGGCCGGGCGGGCGTAGGGGCGCTCGTAGGTCGGGCCCTCGTGGGCGACCGTGCGCGGGTCGACGTCGACGATCTTCTCGCCGTGCCAGAAGATCTCCAGGCGGTCGCCGTCGGTCACCTCACCGATGACGGTGGCGATGACGTCCCACTTGTCGCAGATCTCCAGGAAGCGGTCGACCTTGTCGGGCTCGACGACCGCGCACATGCGCTCCTGCGACTCGCTCATGAGGATCTCCTCGGGCGAGAGCGTGGAGTCGCGCAGCGGGACGTCGTCCAGGGTGACGCGCATGCCGCCGGAGCCGTTCGACGCCAGCTCGGACGTGGCGCAGGACAGGCCCGCCGCGCCGAGGTCCTGGATGCCGACGACCAGCTTCTCCTTGAACGCCTCCAGGGTGCACTCGATGAGGAGCTTCTCCTGGAAGGGGTCGCCGACCTGCACCGCGGGGCGCTTGGAGGGCTTGGCGTCGTCGAAGGTCTCGGAGGCCAGGATGGAGGCGCCGCCGATGCCGTCGCCGCCGGTCCGGGCGCCGTACAGGATGACCTTGTTGCCCGCGCCGGACGCCTTGGCGAGGTGGATGTCCTCGTGCCGCATCACACCGATGCAGCCGGCGTTGACCAGCGGGTTGCCCTGGTAGACGGCGTCGAAGACGACCTCGCCGCCGATGTTGGGCAGGCCCAGGCAGTTGCCGTAGCCGCCGATGCCGGCGACCACGCCGGGCAGGACGCGCTTGGTGTCGGGGTGGTCGGCCGCGCCGAAGCGCAGCGGGTCCACGACGGCCACCGGGCGGGCGCCCATGGCGATGATGTCGCGGACGATGCCGCCGACACCCGTGGCCGCGCCCTGGTAGGGCTCGACGTACGACGGGTGGTTGTGCGACTCGACCTTGAAGGTGACCGCGTAGCCCTGGCCGACGTCGACCACGCCGGCGTTCTCGCCGATGCCGACGAGCAGGGCGTCGTTCTCGGGGGCCTTCTCGCCGAACTGGCGGAGGTGGACCTTGGAGGACTTGTACGAGCAGTGCTCGGACCACATGACCGAGTACATGGCCAGCTCCGCGCCGGTGGGGCGGCGGCCGAGGATCTCGACGATCCGCTCGTACTCGTCCTTCTTCAGGCCGAGTTCGGCCCAGGGCAGCTCGACGTCGGGGGTCGCGGTCGCGTGCTCGACCGTGTCCAGAGGCGTCCGGCTCATGCGTTGACCAGCTTCTTGAGGATCGAGGTGAAGAACGGGAGACCGTCGGTGCGGCCGGTGCCGATCAGCGGCTCCACGGCGTGCTCCGGGTGCGGCATCAGACCGACGACGTTGCCCGCCTCGTTGGTGATGCCGGCGATGTCGCGCAGCGAGCCGTTGGGGTTGAAGTCCAGGTAGCGGAACGCGACCCGGCCCTCGGCCTCCAGCTTGTCGAGCGTGTACTCGTCGGCGACGTACCGCCCGTCCATGTTCTTCAGCGGGATGTGGATCTCCTGGCCGGCGGTGTAGTCGGCGGTCCAGGCGGTGTCCGCGTTCTCCACCCGCAGCTTCTGGTCGCGGCAGATGAAGTGCAGGTGGTCGTTGCCGAGCATCGCGCCGGGCAGCAGATGGGCCTCGGTGAGGATCTGGAAGCCGTTGCAGATGCCGAGGACCGGCAGACCGGCCTTCGCCTGGTCGATGACCGTGTCCATCACCGGCGAGAAGCGGGCGATGGCACCGGCGCGCAGATAGTCGCCGTAGGAGAAACCGCCGCACAGCACGACGGCGTCGACCTGCTTCAGGTCCTTGTCCTTGTGCCACAGAGCGACGGGTTCGGCGCCCGCGAGGCGGATCGCGCGCTGCGTGTCCCGGTCGTCGAGAGAGCCCGGGAAAGTGACGACGCCAATACGAGCGGTCACTTCACGGCCTCCGCGACTTCCTCGACGCGGACGGTGAAGTCCTCGATCACGGTGTTGGCGAGGAAGGATTCCGCAAGATCGTGGATGCGGGCGAGCGCGGCCTCGTCGACCGGCCCGTCAACTTCCAGTTCGAAACGCTTTCCCTGGCGGACGTCCGAGATCCCGTCGAAACCCAGCCGCGGCAGTGCGCGCTGCACCGCCTGGCCCTGGGGGTCGAGGATCTCCGGCTTGAGCATGACGTCGACTACGACGCGTGCCACTGGCACTCCCGGTGTGTGGTGCTGAGCAGGTTCCTTCAGACTACCCGCACAAAATTTCTACGCGGGTAGAGTTGTAGGAACCTACGGACCGCCCGTCACGATCCGGCATCGGAGCCACCCCTTCACGAAAAGTTCAGGGAAAGATCCGGGATAGCTCGGCAACGGCTATTGCGCCGGGGACACGCGGGGAGATTTAGTCGGGCTTCCCATTGCTTTGCCGGGCACTGTACAAATGAATTGGCAATAGCCGATACTCGGCACGTCATTGCAGATGAGCTGCTTTGAGGTGCCGCACGAAGGGACCGATATTCGTGGCGCAAAAGGTCGTGGTCACCCTCTTCGACGACATCGACGGCTCGGAAGCGGCGGAAACGATCGCGTTCGGACTCGACGGCAAGTCGTACGAGATCGACCTGAATGAAGCCAATGCCAGGAAACTGCGCAAGGCGCTCGCGCCCTACGTGGAGGCCGGCCGCAAGCGGTCGAAGTCGGGCAGGGCCTACAAGCAGACCGAGGTCGCCCCCGACCCGGCGGCCGTGCGCGCCTGGGCGCAGGCCAACAAGATGGAGGTCCCCGCCCGCGGCCGCATCCCGAAGAAGGTCTACGAGGCGTTCGCCGCCGCCCAGTGAGGCCGCCGCCCAGTGAGGCCCCGTCGGCCCCGGCCCGGCGGGGCCGACGGCCGCTCAGCCGCCCCTCGCGTCAACCGACTTGCGCAGCACCCCCGCTGATCAGCTAGAGTCTGGAGCACGCCGAGGGGCGAGGCCGAAAGGCCCGGCTCACGGACACGCGGGTGTAGTTCAGTAGCAGAACATCCCCCTTCCAGGGGGAAGGCGCAGTGTGCAATTCCTGTCACCCGCTCTGCACCACCACCGTACGGACCACTGTTGTGGATCAGGTAGGCTGGTGCTCGCACCGGTCAGTGAAAGCTGGTCGGGAGCAATGCGGACGTAGCTCAGTTGGTAGAGCGCAACCTTGCCAAGGTTGAGGTCGCGAGTTCGAGCCTCGTCGTCCGCTCCAGTCATCAAGGCTCCGGTCATCCGACCGGGGCCTTCGGTGTTTTCCGGGTCCCTTTCCTCACCTTCCCCCGTCCTGGCCTCGTCTGCGGCCCCCCTTCTGACATTTGTCATGCCCGCCGGTGACAGCGCGCACTGCCGGACCGCCCCGGCCGCCGGGAGGCTGAAGGCATGAACACAAACGGACACGAGCATGTGATCGAGGTCACCGACCTCACACGTGTCTACGGGGGCGGGTTCGAGGCTGTGCGCGGAATCACGTTCGACGTGGCACGCGGTGAGGTCTTCGCACTGCTGGGCACCAACGGCGCCGGCAAGACGTCCACCGTCGAGCTGCTGGAGGGACTGGCACCGCCGAGCGCGGGCCGGGTGCGGGTGCTCGGGCACGACCCCTACGGCGAGCGGGACGCCGTACGGCCGCGGACCGGGGTGATGCTCCAGGAGGGCGGGTTCCCGGCGGAGCTGACCGTCGGCGAGACCGTGCGGATGTGGGCGGGCTGCACCAGCGGCGCCCGGCCCGTCGGCGAGGCGCTGCAGACCGTCGGGCTCGCGAAGCGGGCCGGGGTACGCGTCAAGCAGCTCTCCGGCGGGGAGCGGCGGCGGCTGGACCTGGCGCTCGCCCTGCTCGGCGACCCCGAGGTGCTGTTCCTGGACGAGCCGACGACCGGCCTCGACGCCGAGGGCCGGCGCGACACCTGGAATCTGGTGCGGGCCCTGCGCGACGCCGGTACGACGGTGCTGCTGACCACGCACTACCTGGAGGAGGCCGAGGAGCTGGCCGACCGGCTGGCGATCCTGCACGAGGGGCGGATCGCGGCGCGCGGCACCCCCGAGGAGGTGACCGCCGCCCAGCCGTCCCGGATCTCCTTCGAGCTGCCCGACGGCTGGTTCCCGGGCGACCTGCCCGCCCTCGGCGAGCTGGGCGTCGTCGGACACGAGATGGACGGCCGGACCGTGCGGCTGCGGACGTACGAGCCGCAGCGGGCCGCGACCGGGCTGCTGATCTGGGCGCGCGACGCGGGGGTGGAGCTGCGGCGGCTGGACGTACGCCCGGCCTCCCTGGAGGAGGCGTTCCTGGGGATCGCCGGGCGGGCCTCGGCCCTCGCGGCACAGCACACGCACGAGGAGGGGGCCGCCGTATGAGCACCACGACTGTCACGGGGCGCGGGAGCACGACGACCGTCGCGGGGCGGATGGGCGCGCTGGCACGCGCCGAGCTGACCCTGCTGGGACGCAGCCGGGCGACGATCGTCTCCGTGGTGCTCGTGCCGCTGCTGCTGCCGTTCAGCGTGCGGGCCGCGGTCGACGAGATGGACCTGAAGGAGGCCGGGCTGACCGTCGGCACCGTGCTGCTGCCCGCCGCCGTCGGCTTCTCCCTGCTCTTCGCCGTGTACGCGGCCCTCACCACCGCCTACGTCACGCGCCGCGAGGAACTGGTGCTCAAGCGGCTGCGGACCGGCGAGCTGCGGGACCGCGAGATCCTCGTCGGGGCGGCGCTGCCGGCCTCCGGCATCGGCATCGCGCAGTCGGTGCTGCTCGCGGTGGGCTGCGCGGCGCTGCTCGACGTCGGGGCCCCGTCCGCGCCCCATCTCGCCGTGCTGGGCCTGCTGTTGGGGATCGTGCTGTGCGGGGCGCTCGCCGCCGTCACCGCCGCCTTCACCCGGACCGCGGAGAGCGCGCAGGTGACCTCGCTGCCGATGCTGTTCGTCTCCATGCTGGGCTCCGGGATCACCGTGCCGCTGGAGGTGCTGCCGGAGCGGGTGGCGTCCGTGTGCGAACTGCTGCCGCTGACACCGGTGATCACCCTGGTGCGGGGCGGCTGGACCGGGGACCTGTCCGGCTACGACGCACTGGGCGCCGTCGCCACCGCGCTGGCCTGGACCGCTGTCGCGGTGTTTGCTGTACGGCGGTGGTTCCGGTGGGAGCCGAGGCGCTGAGGAGGGGGCGGGTCGGGTGACCGGGCCGAGGACGTGGTGGCAGGGCAAGAGCACTCCGGCGAAGGTCGAGACGTACACGCGGTGGTCGTTCCACTTCTTCGCGGTCATCGAGGCCGGGCTGTTCGGGCTGCCCCTGCTCGCCGTGGCGGGGATGCCCGCCCGAGGGGGCCTGCTCGCCCTGCTGTGCGCCCATGCCGCGCTGTGCGCGCTGACCGGGTCCCGCGCGCTGGACTGGGTGCGCGGCACCCGGGAACGGCCGGTGCGGCTGATGTGGGCGCTCGGGGCGGCCAGCGCGCTGCTGGCGAGCCTGTGCTTCGCCCTCGCCCGGCAGGTGTCCGGCGACGACGCCGAGACCGCGCTGGGCACGGCGGCCGGCGGGATCCTCGTCTTCGGCGTCGGCGGCATCACCCTCGGCCTGCGCGGCCGGCGGCCCGCCGCCCTGCTGGTGACCGGGTTCTCGGCGGGCGTCGCCGCGGTCGCCCTGGCGTTCGGCGCGCCCCTCACCGGCGCGCTGGCCAGCGCGATCGCGACCCTCGCGGGCACCGGCTTCTTCGCCTTCACGTCCGTCTTCTCCGTCTGGCTGCTCAACGCCGTCTGGGAGCTCGACGCGGCCCGTGAGACCCGGGCGCGGCTCGCCGTCGCCGAGGAGCGGCTGCGGTTCGGGCGCGACCTGCACGACGTGATCGGCCGCAACCTCGCGGTCATCGCCCTCAAGAGCGAGCTCGCCGTGCAGCTCGCCCGGCGGGGCCGGGAGGAGGCCGTCGCGCAGATGGTGGAGGTGCAGCGCATCGCGGCCGAGTCGCAGCGCGAGGTCCGCGATGTCGTACGCGGTTACCGCGAGGCCGATCTCGGGGTCGAACTCCTCGGTGCGCAGGGCGTCCTGAAGGCCGCCGGGATCGACTGCGAGGTGACGGGCGGGGCCGCGGGGCTGCCCGCCGAGGTGCAGTCGGCGCTCGGCTGGGTGGTCCGGGAGGCCACGACGAACGTCCTGCGGCACGGGGACGCCCGGCGGTGTTCGGTGGAGTTGGTGATGTCGGAGGGGTTCGTGGTGCTGACGGTGGAGAACGACGGCGCGGGGGCGTCGCAGGCCGCGGCACCCGCGGGCACCGGGCGCGGCGGCTCCGGACTCGCCGGGCTGCGGGAGCGGCTGCGGGCGGTCGACGGGACGCTGGACGCGGGGTTCGTGGGGGACGGGAGGAGGGACGGCGACGGGAACAGGGACGGCGGCGGGGACGGGGGCCGGGACGGGGGCCGGGACGGGGGCCGGGACGGGGTGTTTCGGGTCGTGGCAAGGGTGCCGGTGGCCGGGGACTCGGCGGCCGGGGACTCGGCGGCCGGGGACTCGGTGAGCGGGGACTCGGTGAGCGCGGGCGGGGAGCCGGTGGTCGTGGACTCGGCGAGTAGCGGCGGGGAGCCGGGGGTCCGAGGTGAGGTTCCGGTGGCCGGGGGCGGGGCGGGGCTCCGCGTGGACGCGGGGGCCGGGGCCGGGGCTTTCGCGGGCGAGGCCGGGGGTTCGGTGGGCCGTACGGGGCAGCCGGTGCGCGAGGCCGGGGCTTCGGCGCGTCACGGCGGAGATGACGGGGCCGGGGGGTTCGCCGCCCGTGCGGAGGAGGTCTCCGAGGCCGTGGGGCGGGGGGTCGTGGCGTGAGTGTGCGGGTGCTGCTCGCGGATGACGAGCATCTGATCCGGGGGGCGCTGGCCGCGTTGCTCTCGCTGGAGGACGACCTGCTCGTCGTCGCGGAGGCGGCGAGCGGACCGGAGGCGCTGGCGATGGCGCGGGCGCACGAGCCCGATGTGGCGGTGCTCGATCTCCAGATGCCGGGCGCCGACGGTGTGAAGGTCGCCACATCGCTGCGGACCGAGCTGCCGGGCTGCCGGGTGCTGATCGTGACCAGCCACGGCCGGCCGGGGCATCTGAAGCGGGCGCTCGCGGCGGGCGTGCGGGGGTTCGTCCCGAAGACGGTGAGCGCCCAGCGGCTCGCGGAGATCATCCGCACCGTGCACGCGGGAAACCGTTACGTCGACCCGGAGTTGGCCGCCGACGCCATCTCGGCCGGGGACTCGCCGCTGACCGCGCGCGAGGCCGAGGTGCTGGAGCTGGCCGCCGACGGGGCGCCGGTCGCGGAGATCGCCGAGCGGGCCGCGCTGTCCCAGGGGACCGTCCGGAACTATCTCTCGTCGGCCGTGTCGAAGCTCGGGGTGGAGAACCGTCATGCGGCGGTGCGTCTCGCACGCGAGCGAGGTTGGGTATAGTTGCTCTCGCGCCACGGCGCAACGCGGACGTAGCTCAGTTGGTAGAGCGCAACCTTGCCAAGGTTGAGGTCGCGAGTTCGAGCCTCGTCGTCCGCTCCACAGAGCAAAGGCCCCCGGTTTCCGCCGGGGGCCTTTCGCGTTGCCTCGGACCTTGTCTCCACAAGCCCCTGGGTGTCCCCGATGCCCCCGGACGGGCCGGGGGCGGGCCGGGGGCGGGCCGGGGGCGGGCCGGGGGCGGGCCGGG
>NZ_JBFATR010000063.1:0-35740 GCF_040678395.1 Streptomyces sp. NPDC052687
CTGACCGACCGCCCGCCGATGAGCACCACCACGGACGACCCGCCGCTGCGGCCAGACCCGGCGGAGCCGCCCGCTCCAGGGCGGTGGGCGGCACGTCCGGCACGGCCGCGCCGTCGGCGAGCCGGACCACGTCCTCGACGGTGAGTCCGGCACCGTCGAGGGTGACGCCGCCCCGCGCGGGCGGCTCCGCCGGGTCTGGCCGCAGCGGCGGGTCGTCCGTGGTGGTGCTCATCGGCGGGCGGTCGGTCAGTCGAGGCCGACCGACTTCAGCCAGCCCCGCGCCACGTCGAGCGGGTCCTTGTTCTCCAGCTGCACCTGGGTGTCGAGGTCGAGCAGCGTCTTGGTGTCGAGCTTGGCGGAGACGGCGTTGAGGGTGTCGACGCCCTTCTGGGAGAGGCCGCTCTTGTGGACCAGCGGGGTGACGTTGGCGAAGCCGAAGAGGTTCTTCGGGTCGCGCAGGACGACGAACTTCTCCTTGGTGATGGTCGGGTCGGTGGTGAAGATGTCCGCGGCCTGCACGGTGTTCTTCGCCAGCGCGGCCTGGGTCAGCGGCCCTCCGGCGTCCAGCGCCTTGAAGGACTTGAACTTCAGGCCGTACTCCTTCTCCAGTCCGACCAGCCCCTGGTGCCGCGTCTGGAACTCGGGCGAGCCGCCGATGACCAGGTCCGGCGCGATGTCCTTGAGGTCGGCGAGCGTCGACTCGGCGCTCAGGCCGTACTTCTCGGCCGTCTCGGCGTTGACCGAGACGGAGTCCTTGTCCTCGGCCGGCGCCGACTCCAGGAGCGTCAGCTTGGAGTCGAGCTTGGTCTTGACGGCGGCGTTCACCGACTCGGCGGACTTCTGCTCGGCGTCGGGGTCGAGGTAGGCGAGCAGGGAGCCGTTGTATTCCGGCAGGACGGTGATCGAGCCGTTCTTCAGCAGGCCGTAAGTGGTCTCGCGGCTGCCGATGTTGGGCTTGTAGGTGACCTTGATGCCCTTGGCCTTCAGGGCCTCGCCGTAGATGTCGGCGAGGAGGATGCTCTCGGCGAAGTTGTTGGAGCCGACGACGACGGTGCCGCCGTCCGCCTTGTCCTCCGCGAGCGGGTTGTCGGACCCGTCCTCGGACGAGCCGCAGCCCGCCAGCAGTGCCGTCACCACGGCGAGTGCGACGGCGGTCGCGCCGCGGTGTCTCCTGCTGGACCGGCTGCTGTTCACGCTGCTGCTCTTCACGGTAGAAGTCACGGTTTCCCGTTCCGGGCTGAGGGAGTGGTGGCGTTGCGCTGCCGTCGATCCAATCCAGCGCCTTCTCGGTCAGTCAAGGGTCACCTGATCACAATCGCCTTCGACAAGTGGTCGATCGACCGCCCTCAACCGGCAAGTTGTGTAGGAAAAGCGAACGAACTCTCGCCGCAACAGAGCGGGTTGTAACGGATTCTTGACGTGCAGTCGCCGGTGATCGCCTCAAGAAGCGGTAGTCTCCCCGGAGTTGACGCCCGTCACACAGGTCCACGTCGATCACACATGTCGATCACACGAGCCGATCACGCACGTCGATCACTCACGTCGATCAGGCACATCGATCACAAACGGTCATGGAGGAGGCCCGATGTCCACCCACGAGGCGGGGATCAGGGGCTTCGCCGACCGGTGGCCGTTCCGCCGCAAGCTCAACGTCCTCGTCGGCGTGCCGCTCGCGGGACTCGCCGCCGTACTCGTCTACCTCATCGCCGACCAGGTCGAACGGGCCCGGGACGCGGCGAGCGCGGCCCGGCTGGTCCGGGACAGCGCCCAGGTGGCCGCCCTGGTCGACCGGGTGGAGGCCGAGCACCAGCAGGCCATCCTGCTGTCCGTACGCCACGAGGCGTCCGGCCCCGGCACCCAGCCCTCGGCGGAGGGCTACCAGGAGGCGCAGGACGCGGTCGACGCGCAGGTCGAGAAGGTGCGCGACACCTTCGGCGACCGGCTGCCGGACACCGAGGACCGTGCCCTGCGCGAGATCAGCGGCCTGGACAGCCTGCGCGCCACCATCGAGCAGGGCTACCTGCCCGCCGACAACATCGACCCGGCGTACACCGGTGTCGCCAAGGCCCTGATCGACGGGCTCGGCCTGGACCGCAACACCCCCCTCTCCACCACCTTCACCGGTCATCTGCTGGACTCCCTGCTGCGCGCGGACGCCGCCCACAGCTCCTTCGAGACCAGCGTGTTCTCCGCGTCGACCGGCGACTCCAACGCGCTGATCGAGTTCGTCAACGCGGTCGGCGCCCACGAGCTGTACGAACACCAGGCCGACCGCTTCGGCCGGTTCGCCACCGAGGCGCAGGCGGCGGAGCTGCGCGGCATCGAGCACAGCCCGGCGCAGGCCGTCATCGGCCGGCAGTTCGCCGAACTCCAGATCGACCCGAGCAATCTCCAGGCGGGCACGCCGGAGCGGATACGGGAGAAGTTCAACGAGGCGCTGGCCGCCTACCCCGCCTACCGCGACCAGTCCGCGACCCGGCTGGAGATCACCGCCTCGCTCATCGGCCAGATCGCCGACCGCGCCGAGGAGGCCTCCTTCGACGCCTGGTGGAACGCCGGCTGGCTGCTGGGCCTCGCCCTGCTCGGCTTCGCGCTGTGGCTGGCGTTCGCGGTGGCGGTACGGCGCTCCGTGGTACGGCCCGTGCAGGCGCTGACCGGCGCCGCCCGCACCGTCGCCGACGTCGCCGGACGCGAACTCGCCCGGGTCGCCGACGACGACGCCGAGGACGACGCGCCGCTGCGGCTCAGCGAGGTGCCGGTGACCGCGCGGGACGAGATCGGCGAGCTGGCCGAGGCGTTCAACCACGTGCAGACCACCGCCGCGGCGCTGCTGGAGCGGCAGGTGCTCAGCCGGCGCAACGTCGCCGAGATGTTCGGCAACGTGGGCCGCCGGGTGAGCAATCTGACCACCCGTCAGCTGGCGCTGATCGACGCCGTCGAGCGCGGCGAGACCGACCCCGCGCTGCTGGAGCGGCTCTACCGCATCGACCACATCGCGGTCCGGCTGCGCCGCAACGCCGACAGCCTGATGCTGCTGGCCGGCATCCACGAGACCGCGCTCGACACGGGTCCGACCGAACTCACCAACGTCGTACGGGCCGCGCTCGGGCAGATCGAGGGCTACCAGCGCGTGGAGCTGCACGCGGGGACCGAGGTCATGGTGGAGCCCGACGCGGTGGGCGACCTGACCCTGATGGTCGCCGAACTCCTGGAGAACGCCGTGTCGTTCTCGCCCGCCGGCAGCGCCGTCGAGGTCACCGTGCAGGGCGGGGCGGACGGGGCGACGGTCGTGATCGCCGACCACGGTCTCGGCATGAGCGCGGAGCGGCTGGCCGAGGAGAACGCCCGGCTGATCCGCCGTGAACGGCTCGACCTCGTGCCGACGAAGGTGCTCGGCCTGTTCGTGGTGGGCACGCTCGCGCGCCGCTGGGACATCGGGGTCACGCTGTCCCGCACCCCCGGCGGCGGTGTCACGGCCGAGGTCACCCTGCCGTCGGCCCTCCTGCTGCCACCGACGGCCCCGGCGCCCCGGACCCCCGGCGCGCTCCCGCCCGCGGCCGGCCAGGCCCCGGCCCAAACCCAGGCCCCGTCCAAGACCCTGGCCCCGGCTCCGTCCCTGGCCGCGGCTCCGTCCCCGGCCGAGCGCGTCCGCCGTACGGAGGCCACGCCCGCCGGCGGGCACCGTCCGTCCGCTGTACGGCCCGGAACCCCGGGCAGCCCGGACGGCGCCGCTGCCCCCACCCCCGCCACCGCCGACGGAGCGGGGCGGCAGGAAACCACCCCCGACACCGAATCTCCGGGCACCAGGGCTCCCGACACCGCACCTCCCGGCACCGGGCATCCCGGCACCCCCGCGCCGCTCCCCCGGCGCCTCCCCCGGCGGGAACCCGGCTCCGGTGCCCCCGGTGACGCCCCGCTCATCCCGCGGGCCCGTACGGAGGCCGACCCGGCGGCGGGCGGTGGGCCGCGGCCGCTGCGGCGGCGGGTCCGCGGCGCGACGCTGCGCACGACGCTGGGCCCTGACGCCGAGCGGTTCGCCGCGCGGCAGGCGGCGCTGCCCCCGGCCGACGCGGAGGCGGTGCGCGACGCGCTGGAGGAGTTCGAGGCGGCCGTCGAACGCGCCCACCGCGACAGCAACGGCACCGGCATCCCCCGCCCGGACCTCCCGCGCACCGCGTCCGGGCCCGACGCCCCGCACACCCATGACCAGCCCCCGACCAACCCCCCGGAAGGAGCGGAGAGTTGAGCACGCAGACAGGTGGCACTCCCGCCGGAGACACCGCACCGGACGACCTGCGGGCCGCCGCAGCCGACTTCACCTGGCTGCTCAACCGTTTCGCGACCGAGACCGCCGGTGTCGTGGACGCCATCGCGGTGTCCTCGGACGGACTGCTCATCGCGGTGGCACAGTTGCGGGAGCGAGCCCACTCGGAGCGGCTGGCGGCGATCGTCTCCGGCCTGACCAGCCTGGCCGCCGGTGCCTCCGGCAACTACGGCCTGGGCGCGCTGAACAAGGTCATCATCGATCTGGAGGGCGGCCACGTCCTGGTCTCCGCGATCGGCAGCGGCGCCGTGCTCGGCGTGGTCGCCGACAAGGAGGCCAAGCTGGGCAACATCGCGTACGAGATGACGCTGTTCGCCAACCGCGCCGGTGCCGCGCTCAGTCCCCAGCTGGTGCTGGAACTGAAGAACAGCGTCGGCGCCGCGCCGGCGGGCTGATGGCGGACGGCGTCCCCCCGCACCCGCTCCCGGAGCCCGAGCCCGGACCCGAGCCCGTCGGTCCCGTCCCCGCCATCCGCCCGTTCCTGCTGACCGCGGGCCGGGTGGCGGGGGCCGGCGAGGCCGCGGCCGGGCGGCCGATGCCGGTGGAGACGCAGGTGATCGCCACCGCGGAGGGGCTCCACGCACTCGGCCGGCTCTCCTTCGAGCAGCACGACATCGTCGCCGTGTGCGCGCGCCCGCAGTCCCTCGCGGAGATCGCGGCGCGGCTGCGGCTGCATCTGAACGTGGTCCGGGTGCTCGCCGAGGATCTGCGGGCGGCCGGGCATCTGGCGGTGCACGTGCCGGACACGGCCGCCACCCATGACGCCTCCGTCCTGCGCAGGGTTATCGATGGCCTGCGGGCCATCCCCGACTCCCGAGGGGTACTCCGTGACACCGACTGAGCCCGTCGCCCTCCACGGCTCCCCCGGCGCCTCCCCCGGCGGCGCCGCGGGGACCGCCGTACGGCCGCCGCTGCCGGTGAAGATGGTGATCGCGGGCGGATTCGGGGTGGGCAAGACCACCGCGGTCGGCGCGATCTCCGAGATCGAGCCGCTGACCACCGAGGCGGCCATCACCGAGGTCGCCGCCGGGGTGGACGACCTCACCCACACCCCGCGCAAGACCACGACGACGGTGGCCATGGACTTCGGCTGCCTGACCATCGACCCGACGCTGAAGCTGTATCTGTTCGGCACGCCCGGACAGGAGCGGTTCGGGTTCATGTGGGACGACATCGTTGAGGGCGCGGTGGGGGCTCTCGTCATCGTCGACACCCGCCGTCTCGACGACTGCTACGCCGCCGTGGACTACTTCGAGCACCGGCGCATCCCGTTCGCGGTCGCCGTCAACGCCTTCGACGGGCGGGTCGAGCACTCCCTGGAGGAGGTCCGCTGGGCGCTGGACGTCGCCGACCACGTCCCGGTCGTCGTGTTCGACGCCCGGGAGCGCGGTTCGGTCCGGGACGCGCTGCTCGTCGTGCTGGAGCTGGCGCTGGCCCGCGCCGAGAGCTGAGGCGCCGGAGGCCGCGCACCCGGTGAGCCGCGGCGGGCGCACCCCCGGACCGCGGGCCGGGTCAGCCGCCGCGGCACACGCCCCGGACGGGGAACCCCGTCAGCCACCGCGGCGCACGCCCCGGACGGGGAACCCCGTCAGCCACCGCGGCGCACGCCCCCGACGGGAAACCCCGTCAGCCACCGCGGCGCACGCCCCCGACGGGAAACCCCGTCAGCCGCCACGGCACACGCCCCCGACGGGAAACCCCGTCAGCCGCCACGGCACACGCCCCCGACGGGAAACCCCGTCAGCCGCCACGGCACACGCCCCCGACGGGAAACCCCGTCAGCCGCCGCGGCGCACGCCCCGTGACACCGCGAAGCGGCCCGCCGCCCAGAACACCCCGAGGGTGGCCAGGGCCAGGGCGGCGACCAGGGTGGCCCCGCCCACGACCTTCTCGTAGTCGCGCTGGTAGAGGCCGTCGACGATGTACCGGCCGAGGCCGCCGAAGCTGACGTACGCGGCGATGGTGGCCGTCGAGACGATCTGGATGGCCGCCGAGCGCAGCCCGCTGAGGATCAGTGGGAGCGCGACCGGCAGTTCGACCCGCAGCAGCACCTGCGCCTCGCCCATGCCCATGCCGCGGGCGGCGTCCACCGGGGCGGGGTCGACGGAGCGCATCGCCTCGTAGGTGGTGACCAGGACGGGCGGGACGGCGAGGACGACCAGCGGGATCATCACGGGCGCGAGTCCGAGCCCGAGGAGGACGAACATCAGCACCATCAGGCCGAAGCTGGGCAGCGCGCGGGCGGCGGTGGCGATCAGGGCGAGGGTGTTGCCGCCGCGTCCGGTGTGGCCGGTCAGCAGGCCGACCGGCAGTCCCACGGCGGCGGCGATGCCGAGCGCCAGCAGCGTGTAGCGGACGTGTTCCAGGACGCGGGTGGGGATGCCGTCGTAGCCCTGCCAGTGGGCGCTGTCGCTGAAGAAGGCGTCGACGAAGTTCAGTACGTTCACCGGGCGGCACCCTTCGCGGCGGGCATCCAGGGGGTGATCAGCGTCCGCAGCAGGATCAGCGCGGCGTCCACCAGGAGGGCGAGGACGGCCGTGCCGACGACCGACAGCCACACCAGGCGCGGCTGGTGGTAGATCATGCCGCTGTTGAGCAGGTTGCCGAGGGCTCCCTGGTTGCCGATCAGCATGCCGACGCTGACCAGGGAGATGCTGGAGACCGAGGCGACCCGCAGGCCGGCGATGACGGCGGGGGCGGCGATCGGCAACTGCACCTGGAGGTAGCGGCGTACGGGGCCGAAGCCCATGGCGGTGGCGGCGTCCAGGGTCTCCCTCGGCACCGAGCGGACGCCGTCCACGAGCGCCGGGACGAAGACCACGAGGCTGTAGACCGCCAGCGGGATCATCACGGTGATCTCGCTCATGCCGGTGTAGTCGATGAGGACGACGAAGAAGGCGAGCGAGGGGATGGCGTAGAGGACGGTCGTCGCCCACAGCACGGGCGGGTACAGCCAGCGCAGCCGTACGCACAGCTGGGCGACGGGCAGCGCCACGAGCAGGCCGGCCAGCACCGGGACCAGCGCGAGGCGCAGATGCTGGACGATCAGGCCGGGATAGCTGTTCTGCAGGTCGCTCGGCAGGTCGAAGAACTCGCTCATCGCACGGCCTTCGCGGCGGCCGGGCGGGCGTCGTCCGCGTGGGCGCCGCGGATGGCCTCGCCGATGGCCTGCTGCGAGACGACGCCGGCGGCCCGGCCCTCGGCGTCCACGGCGACCGCCCAGCCGGTGGGCGAGAGCACCGCGCAGTCCAGGGCGGCCCGCAGCGAGTCCGTGCCGGCCGTGAACGGCCGTCCGCAGGGCAGCAGCCGGTCCGGGCGGATGTCCCCGGCGGTGAGGTCACCGGGTTCGGCCCAGCCGAGGGGGGTGCCGTCGACGGCGGTGACGAGGAGGTAGGGGACGCCCTCCCGGCTGCCGGCGGCGGCGCGGGCGGCGAGCTGCTCGGCGGTGGCGTCGACGGCGACGATCGGCGCGGTGAGCAGGCCGAGTCCGGCGGAGGAGAAGAAGGAGAGGCGGCGGATGCCCCGGTCGGCGCCGAGGAAGTCCTCGACGAAGGGGTCCGCGGGGTTCGACAGCAGCTCGGCGGGCGGGGCGAACTGGGCGAGCCGGCCGCCGGTGCGCAGGACGGCGACCATCGTGCCGAGCTTGACGGCCTCGTCGATGTCGTGGGTGACGAAGACGATGGTTTTGCCCAACTCGTCCTGCAGGCGCAGGAGTTCGTCCTGCAGACCCTTGCGGACGACCGGGTCGACGGCGGAGAACGGCTCGTCCATGAGGAGGACGGGCGGGTCGGCGGCCAGCGCGCGGGCCACGCCGACGCGTTGCTGCTGGCCGCCGGAGAGCTGGTAGGGGTAGCGGCGGGCGAGGGAGGGGTCGAGGCCGACGCGCTCCATCAGCTCCCTCGCCCGGGCGCGGGCCTTCTCCTTGCGCCAGCCGAGCAGGCGGGGCACGGTGGCGATGTTGTCGATGATCGTGCGGTGCTGGAAGAGACCGGCGTGCTGGATGACGTATCCCATGGAGCGGCGCAGCTCGTTGACGGGCCGCCGGCGGATGTCGGCGCCGTCGAGGAGGATCGTTCCCTCGGTCGGTTCGACCATCCGGTTGATCATGCGCAGGGTCGTCGTCTTGCCGCAGCCGGACGGTCCGACCAGGACCGTGATGGCACGGTCCGGTATCTCCAGTGACAGCCGGTCGACCGCCACCGTGCCGTCCGGGTATCGCTTGGTGACTGCATCAATCCGTATCAAAACGCCGAACACCCTTCGGGTCTGGCAGCTGCCGTCCGCTCTCGCCGGGACCGCCGGGCACGGCGGCGGGCCGTTGCCGGGAGAGTCTAGACCCGTTGTGTGGCGGGCGGATCAACAGCCCGCCGCGGATTCCCGCCGCCGGTACGGCAGTTGCCTCCCGCGAGAGCGGGCGGCGGGCGGCGGGCCTCCGGGCGGCTCAGGCAGCGGGGGCGGCCCAGGCGGCGAGGGCGGCTCAGGCAGCGGGGGCCGCCGCCAGCGGCACCCCCGCCGTCCGCAGCACCCTGCGCTCCGCGTCGACGGCGTACACCTCGCAGCCGGGCCGCGCCGCCGCCCAGGCGATGCCGTCGGGGCCGAGGGCGAAGGCGGCGGTGGCGACGGTGTCGGCCTCGGTGAGGGTGGGGGCGACCACGGTGACGGCGAGGAGGCCGGTGGCGGGGCGGCCGGTGCGGGCGTCGAGGATGTGGTCGCCGCGCTCGTAGCGGCCGGAGGTGGCGACCGCGCCGTCGGTGAGTTCCAGCACCGCGCAGACCCGGCCGGCGTGTTCGGGGTGGCGTACGCCCACGCGCCACGGCACCTCGGCCGTGCCGCCCGCGACGATCACGTCGCCGCCGGCGTTGAGGCAGAACCGCCGTACCCCGGCGGCGGTCAGCAGGCCGGCCGCCCGCTGCACCGACCAGCCCTTGACGACCGCGCACGGGTCGAGGCCGCGTCCGGGCACCCGGACGTCGAAGGCGCCGCCGGTGGCGATCCGGTACCGCTCACCGATGGCCAGCACCTCGGCCAGGCCGGCGCTGACGGCGTGCGGTGCGATCTCGCCCCGGTCCAGCCGGGACACCTCGCTGTCGGGCCGGAACGGGCTGAACCGCTCGTCGTCCTCCCGCAGCCGGCCGTACACCCGGTCCGCCAGTCCTTCGGGCACCTCGGTGTCGTCGATGCGCAGCGAGACGGGGAATCCCATCACGTGTTCGACCCGCTGGAGCATGTCACGCCCCCCTGGCGTCGAGGGCGGCCTGCAGGGACTGCCGATAGCCGTCGCTGGTGATCGTCGCGCCGGACACCGTGTCGATGTCCGCGCTCTGCACCCGCAACGTGTCCTCGATCAGCCGCGGCACCGCGTTCGCCGTCTGCGGATGAGCCGGCTGCCGCAGCATCCGCACCGCCGCGATCCGCTCCCCCTCGAACGTCACCTCGACCTGGACGTCCCCCTTCTCCGTGGGCACGACCGGCCCGGCGACGACATCGGACGAGGCGGCGGGGGCCGACGCGGCCGGCGTGGGAGCGGCCGCGGCCTCGCCGGAGGACGCGGACTGCTGCGAGGGGGCGTAGCGCCAGACGGGGACCAGGCCGGCGACGGTCAGGACCAGGACGGGCAGTGCTCGTTTCACGGTGTTCCCCTCATCGGGCTCATCCGGCTCATCCGGCTCATCCGGCTCATCCGGCTCATCCGGCCAGGCTGAAGCGCTCGAAGTGGATCTGCGGGGCGGGCACGCCCAGCTCGCGCAGGCTGCGCCGGACCGCGGCGGTCATGCCGGGCGGGCCGCAGAGGTAGACGTCGCGGTCGGCGATGTCGGGGACCAGGCGGGCCAGTTCGGCCGGTGCCAGCCGGTCGGGGGTGGCGGGGCCGGTGACCAGGTACAGCTCGGCGCCCTTGGCGTGGGCCAGCTCGCGCAGTTCGTCGTGGAGGACGGCGTCGCGTTCGGTGGTGACCCGGTAGAGGACGACGGCGTGGCCGTGCAGCTCCTCCAGCAGCGCCCGGATGGGGGTCACGCCGACGCCGCCGGCCACGAGGAGGGCGTCGGGGCGGGTGCGGTGCAGGGTGGTGAACGCCCCGTAGGGGCCCTCGGCGAACACCCGGGTGCCGACCCGCAGGTGCCGCAGGGCGGCGCTGCCGTCGCCGGCCGCCTTCACGGTCAGGCGCAGGGTGCGGCCGTCGGGCGCCGCCGACAGGGAGAACGGGTTGGCCTGCCACCAGCGGTCGCGGGTGAGGAACCGCCAGAGGAAGAACTGGCCCGCGCGGGCGGGCAGCCGGTCGAGGTCGCGGCCGGTGACGTACACGGAGACCACGTCGTCGTTCTCCGGGACGACGGCCGAGACGCGCAGCCGGTGGCGCAGGTTCCGCCACAGGGGCAGGAGCACGCGGCCGAGCAGCACCGCGCCGAGGGCGGCTCCCCACAGGGTCCACCAGTAGGCGGTGGCGGCGGGCGAGGCGACGAAGGTGGTGCCGGTGGTGACCTGGTGGGAGAAGGCGAGGACGACCGCGAGGTAGGTGTACAGATGGACGAAGTGCCAGGTCTCGTAGGCGAGCCGGCGGCGGGCGAAGCGGGCCGAGACGGTGCCGACGACGAGGAGCAGGGCGAGGGCGACCACCGCGCGGAGCACGCCCTGGGTGGTCTCGGCGAGGTCCACGAGCTGGTTCACCGGGTCCATCCCGGAGGAGTCGGCGTAGCCGAGGGTGATGAACACGGCGTGCCCGAGCAGCGTCCACAGCAGCGCGAAGCCGGTCCAGCGGTGCCACAGGGTGAGCCGGTCCATGCCGATCCGGCGGTCCAGCCAGGGCAGCCGAGCCACCAGCAGCAGCTGGAAGGCCATGAGCAGCGCGCCGTACAGGCCGGCGGCGCGGCCCAGCACGACGAGCGCGTTGGCGGCGAAGCCGGCCTGGACGAAGAAGACGGTCACGACGGCCGCGTTGGCGGCGAGCACGGCGTACAGACCGGTGCGGGCCACCACCCGGGGGCGTATCGCCGTGGGGGGCCGGGGAGGCGATTGGACGGTCGTCACGGACGGCAACTCCTGGGTCGAGGACCATGAGGGCACCGAGTGGTTCGGGGCCGGGCACCGAGTGGTCCGGAGCCGCGGGCGCCGAGGGGTTCGGAGCCGTGGACACCGAGCTTGGCCGCCCGGGGCTGTCGATTACCTGTCGTACAACTTTCAAGTGTGTATCGATCGGTGCCGGAGTCGCACGCGGGACTGGTCCGTCCGGGTGTGTCCCGCAGTATGAGCGGGTGGACAAAGTACGACTGCTCGTCGTGGACGACGATCCGCCCATCGCCGACCTCGTCGCCACCGTCGCCCGCTACGAGGGCTGGGAGGCCGTCACCGCGAACACCGGCGAGCAGGCGCTGCGCCGGGCGGCCGAGTTCCGCCCGGACATCGTGGTGCTCGATCTGATGCTGCCCGACGTGGACGGATTCGGCGTCCTGGACCGGCTGCGCGCCTCGGGCACGATGGTGCCGGTGGTGTTCCTCACCGCGCGCGACGGCGTCGCCGACCGGGTGGCGGGGCTGACCCGGGGCGGCGACGACTACCTGGTCAAGCCGTTCGCGGTGGAGGAGCTGATGGCCCGGCTGCGGACCGTGCTGCGGCGCAGTGCCGGCCCCGGGTTCCAGCGGTCGGTGCTGCGGGTCGGGGACCTCACGATGGACGAGGACACCCGGGAGGTGCGGCGCGACGGGACGCTGCTGACGCTCACCCCCACCGAGTACGAGGTGCTGCGCTATCTGATGCGCAGGTCGCCGACCGTGCTGACCAAGGCGCAGATCCTCGACCACGTGTGGGAGTACGGCTTCGGCGGCCGCTCCAACGTGGTCGAGCTGGTCGTCAGCCGGCTGCGCCGCAAGCTGGACGAGGCCGGCCGCGGCCAGCTCATCCACACCGTGCGCGGCTTCGGCTACGTCGTCCGGCAGGCATCCGAGTGATCCGGCGGCTGTCCGGCGCCTACCGGCGCCTGCGGCTCGGCACCCGGCTGGCGCTGGGCCTGGGCGCGCTCGCGCTGGCGGTCTTCGCGGTCGTCGGCACGGCCCTGACCACGTCCATGCGGGACTATCTGGCGGCCCAGCTCGACACCCAGCTGGCCCAGGGCCAGATCGCCCAGTCGAAGAGCATCGCGGACTACGGCACGCTGTCCGGGAAGAAGTACTACAGCTGGTACTACGCCGTGTACGACGTGGCGGACGGCACCGCCGTGCTGCGCCGGCCGGAGGACCCCGGCGACCTGCCGGCGGACGTCGGCGACTTCACCGCCCTGGCCCGGGCGCAGACCGCCGCGCACACGGAGCTGCTGCGCACCGAGCACCTGAGGGGCGCGGGCACCTACCGGCTGCGCGCCTGCGAGGTCGAACCCGGCGTGGTGCTGGTGAGCGCCGCGCCGATGGACGGGATCGAGGACACCGTCGCACGGCTGATCCGGATCCAGGCGGTCGCGTTCGGGCTGGCGCTGCTGGCGCTGGTGGTGTTCGGCCGCCGGATGCTGCGGCGCGGGCTGAAGCCGCTCAGCGACATGGCGCGCACCGCGCACGGCATCGCCTCGCACGACCTGTCCGAGTCGGCGGCCCGGCTGCCGCTGCGCGCGCCGCGCGCCGGGGGCGGGCCGGAGGTGGAGGAACTGCGCACCGCGTTCAACGCCATGCTGGAGCACATCGACGACTCGCTCGCGGTGCGCGCGGAGGCCGAGCGGCGGCTGCGCCGGTTCGTCGCGGACGCCTCGCACGAGCTGCGCACCCCGCTGATGTCCGTGCGCGGCTACGCCGACCTGTTCCAGTACGCCGCCGCCAACGCGCCCGGGGAACGCGAGAAGCACCTGGCGCGGCTGCGCGCCGAGGCCGCCCGGATGGGGTTCCTGCTGGACGATCTGCTGCTGCTCGCCCGGCTCGACGCGGCCGAGGTGGAGACGCCGCTGCGGATGACCGAGGCGGATCTGACGGAGCTGGTGGAGCAGGCCGCGGACGCCTTCCGGGCCGGTCACCCGGACCGTCCGCTGACCGTGCGGACCGGGGGCGGACCGGTGCGGCTGCGGCTCGATCCGCAGCGCGTCCGGCAGGTGCTGGACAATCTGCTCACCAACGCGGCCGTGCACACCCCGGCCGGGACCGCGGTGTGCGCGGAGGTCTCGGTCGCGCCGGGGGCGGCCGTGGTCCGGGTCACCGACGCGGGGCCCGGTATCCCCGCCGCCGACCGGGACCGGGTCTTCGACCGCTTCTACCGCGTGGACAAGGCCCGCAGCCGCGACCGCGGGGGCAGCGGCCTGGGCCTGTCCGTCGCCGCCTCCCTGGTGCGGGCGCACGGCGGGACGATCGAGGTGGCGAGCGAGCCGGGCCGGACGGAGTTCACGGTACGGCTGCCGATGCCGTCCCGGACACCCCCTGGGGGATGACCACCCAGGTGTACGCCCCCTCCCGCGCGCTCCGCCCACGGGCGATACTTTCCCCGCCGACCGCGCACCCCGGGGGGTTCCGTTGACCGCGTCCACCGCGTCCACCGCGTCCGCCACCGCTCCGGACCCCGCCTGGCTGCCCCCGGAGGCCTTCCGCGCCCTCGGCTCCCGCCGCGTCCTCGTCCACGGCGACGGGCTGCTCGCCGACACGGTCCACGACGAGGTGGCGGCGGCCTGCGCGGAGTTCGGCGGCGAGGCCGCCCGCGTGGACGGGCCGGACCCCGCCCCGCCGTACGACCTGCTGCTGCGCACCCGCCCCGGACACCTGGACCGGCTCGGCGAGGAGGGCTTCTTCCTGGAGCGGGCCGGCGGCCGCACCACGGTCACCGCCGCCGCCCCGCACGGCCTGCTCCACGGCCTCTTCCACGTCGTACGCCTCGGCAGGACCGCCTTCGACCGCGACCGGCAGCGCCAGGCGCACCGCCCGGCGCTCGCCCTGCGCATGCTGAACCACTGGGACAACGTCTGTGTGCACCCGGTGATGGGCCAGGTGGAGCGTGGCTACGCGGGCGGCTCGCTGTTCTGGCGGGACGGCGCGGCGCGCGGCGCGCGCGCCGACCTCGACCGCGTCCGGGCGTACGGGCGGCTGCTGGCCGCGAGCGGGATCAACGCGGTCGCCCTGAACAACGTGAACGTGCACGCGGAGGAGGCCCGGCTGCTCACCGACCGGCTCGGCGAGGTCACCGGCCTGGCGGAGGTGTTGCGCCCGTACGGCATCCGCACCCATCTGTCGGTGACGTTCGCGGCGCCCGTCGTCCTCGGCGGCCTGCCCACCGCCGACCCGCTCGATCCGGCGGTGCGCGCCTGGTGGGCGGAGGCGACCGGGCGGGTGTACGCGGCGATACCGGACTTCGGCGGCTACGTCGTGAAGGCGGACTCGGAGGGGCAACCGGGCCCGTTCGCCTACGGCCGCACGCACGCCGACGGCGCGAACCTGCTCGCCGACGCGCTCGCCCCGCACGGCGGCACCGTGCACTGGCGGGCCTTCGTGTACGACCACCGCCAGGACTGGCGGGACCGCTCCACGGACCGGGCGCGGGCCGCCCACGACCACTTCACGCCGCTCGACGGCGCCTTCCGCGACAACGCCGTCCTCCAGGTCAAGCACGGCCCGATGGACTTCCAGGTCCGCGAGCCGGTCTCCCCCGTCATCGGGGCGATGCCGGGCACCCGGATCGCGGTGGAGATCCAGGCCACCCAGGAGTACACCGGGCAGCAGCGGCACGTGTGCGCGCTGGCCCCCATGTGGAGCGAGGTCTTGCGGTTCCGGCCGCAGGGGGAGGGCACGCCCACCGTCGCGGAGCTGGCGCGCGGCGGTCTGGTCGCCGTCTCCAACGCCGGGGACGACCCCTACTGGACGGGCCACCCCCTCGCCCAGGCCAACCTCTACGCGGTCGGCCGGCTCGGCTGGGAGCCCGGCGCCGACCCGTACCGGCTCCTCGGCGAGTGGATCGACCTGACCTTCACGCCCGAGCACACCCCGGAGCCCGAGCGGCTGCGGGCCGGGGTGTACGCGGTGCTGAAGGATTCGTGGCGGACGTACGAGAAGTACACCGCCCCGCTCGGCGTCGGCTTCATGGTCCAGCCGGGCCACCACTACGGGCCGAGCGTCGACGGCTACGAGTACAGCCCGTGGGGCACCTACCACTTCGCCGACCGGGACGGCGTCGGCGTCGACCGCAGCCGCGCCACCGGCACCGGCTACGCCGCGCAGTACGCCGAGCCCTGGTCGGAGCTGTACGAGTCCCCGGACACCTGCCCCGACGAACTGCTGCTGTTCTTCCACCACGTGTCCTACGACCACGTCCTGCACAGCGGGAAGACGGTGATCCAGCACATCTACGACACCCATTTCGAGGGTGTCGAGGAGGTGGAGGAGGCCCGCCGGGTGTGGGCGTCGCTGGCCGACCTGGTGGAGCCGGGGCGGCACGCGCGCGTGGCGGAGCGGTACGAGGAACAGCTGCGGAGCGCCCGCGAGTGGCGGGACCAGGTCAACAGCTACTTCTTCCGCAAGTCCGGGGTGCCGGACGCGCACGGCCGCCGGATCTACTGAAGCCGCAGCACGGCCACGTCCCGGGGGCCGAGCGGGAGCGCGTCGCCCCGCTCGACGCGCTTGCCCGTGAGCAGGTCCGCGCCGGACGCGTGCGCGGTCAGCGCGGCGGGTTCCGTGCCGTGGTTGAGGAGGAACAGCAGCCCGGTGCCGTCCGGGGTGACGCGGTGCGCGGTCTCGACGGCGCGGTGGGCGGCGTACGGGCCGATCAGCCCGTGCCGGCCGAGGACGCGGCGGACGACCCGGTCGACACCGGGCTGGTCGAGCGCGGTGGCCACGTACCAGCCCTCCCCCGCCCCGAACCGGTTGCGGGTGACGGCGGGGGTGCCCGCGTAGAAGTCCTCCTGGTAGGTGCCCACGGGTTCGGCGCCGCGCGGCAGGACGATCTCGAAGACCAGCCGGGCGTCCACCCGCGCCCCGTCCAGCAGGACCGGGTTGACGACGTCCGCCGGGCGCGCGTCCCACTCGTCCACGCGCACGCCCGTGAGCCGGGCGAGCGGTCCCGGCACGTCACTGAGGAAGGCCCGGTCGTGACCGTCGGCGCGGCCGGAGAGGAAGGTGGTGAGGACCGTCCCGCCGCGCGCGGCCACGGCTTCCAGGCGGCCGGCGAGGTCGTCCTTCACCAGGTGCAGCACGGGGGCGAGGACCACGTCGTACGGCGTGAGGGCGGCGGTCACCGGGACGACGTCCACGTCGGCGCCCGCCTCGCGCGCGGCCCGGTAGTAGGCGTGCACCACGTCCTGGTAGCGGACCAGCCGGGACGGGCCGTCGGACATCTCCAGCGCCCACCAGCTGTCCCAGTCGAAGAGGAGGGCGGTGCGGGCGGGGGTGCGGGCGCCGAGGGAGAGGCCGCCGAGGGACTCCAGCTCCGCTCCCAGCGAGGCCACTTCCCCGAACACCCGGGTGTCGTCCCGGCCCGCGTGCCCGATGACCGCGCCGTGGTACTTCTCGCAGGCGCCGCGCGAGGCGCGCAGCTGGAAGTAGAGCACCGCGTCCGCGCCGTGCGCGACCGCCTGCCAGCTCGCCAGGCGCAGCTCGCCGGGGCGGCGCAGCGGATTGACGTCGCGGCTGGCGGTGGTGGAGGGCGTCTGCTCCATCAGCCAGAACGGGGCGCCGTCCTTCAGGCCGCGCATCAGGTCGTGGGCGAGGGCGGGCCAGGTCGGCGGGGCGCCGAGGGGCGGGTAGCTGTCCCAGGAGGCGAAGTCGAGGTGCGGGGCCCAGCGGTGGTAGTCGAGCGGACGGTACATGCCCATGAGGTTGGTGGTGACGGGGGTCGCCGGGTCGTGGGCGCGGATCGCCGCCTTCTCGGCGGTGAAGCAGCCGAGCCGGGCGTCGGTGGTGAAGCGGTGGTAGTCGAGGGTGATGCCCTGGAAGGCGGTGTGGTCGGGGCCGCGCCAGTGCTCGGTGAGGGCGCTGGGCGGCTCGATCTGCTCCCAGGCGGTGTAGCGGTGCGACCAGAAGGTGGTCCACCAGGCGTCGTTGAGGGCGTCGAGGGTGCCGTGCCTGGCGCGCAGCCACACGCGGAAGGCGGCGGCGCACCGCTCGCAGTAACAGGGGCCCTGGTACTCGTTGTTGATGTGCCAGGCGAGCAGGGCGGGGTGGCGGGCGTAGCGTGCGGCGAGCCGGCCGGCGAGGGCGGTGGAGAGGCGGCGGTACGCCGGTGAGCTGGGGCAGAAGGTGTGGCGCTGGCCGTAGCGGTGGCGGCGGCCCTCGAAGTCGGTGGGGTTGACCTCGGGGTACGCGGTGGCCAGCCAGGGCGGCACGGCGGCGGTGCCGGTGGCCAGGCAGACCCGGCGGCCCTCGGCGGCGGCCCGGTCGAGGATCCGGTCGAGGACGGCGAAGTCGTAGGTGTCCTCGGCGGGCTGGGTGAGGGACCAGGCGAAGACCCCGACGGTGAGGGTGTCGATCCGGGCACGCGTGAACAGCCGGTGGTCGTCGTCCCACACCGGCTCGGGCCACTGCTCGGGGTTGTAGTCGCCGCCGTACGCGATCCGCTCGGTGCGGGGCGCGGTCATGCGGTGAACTCCCGTTCCGTCTCGGCGATCACCGGGCGGCCCGCGTGCAGCAGGGACAGCAGCAGGGGGGCGGCCGCCACGGCGGCCAGGGCCTCGCCGAGCAGCACGGTGAGCGCGCCGGCCAGGACGGTCAGCGAGGCGGCGGCCAGGGTGGTGCGGCCGTGGCGGAGAAGGAACCAGGCGGCGAGCCGGGCGGTGTCGCGGGCGCGGAAGGTGAACAGGGAGGTCAGCAGCAGGGCGTGCGCGCCCCACAGCAGCGCGCCGGCGCCGGTCGCGGCGAGCAGCGCCGCCCACCAGCGGGGCAGGCCGGTCGCGGTGAAGTGGGTGAGGGTGAAGGCGATGAGGGTGAGCCAGCCGAGCAGCGGCGCCCACAGTCTCAGCGCGGGGACGGCGTTCAGCCGCCAGCCGCGCAGGAAGGCGCGGGCCGGGTGCAGGTCGGTGAGGTCGCGGCTGCGGTGGTGCAGGGCGTAGACGGCGGCGGACACCGCCGGGCCGAGCGGCAGCAGGCATAGGGCGGCCAGGGGCAGGTTCGACGGGTCGGGGCCCAGCAGGAGCAGCCCGGCCAGGCCCGGCGCGGCGGTCGCCAGCAGCAGCACCTCGACGGTGAGGAGGGTGTGGATCAGGGCGGCGGCCCGGGAGAGGGGGCCGGTGCCGAAGGGGACCGCCGGCGCGCTCACTCCGGCTCCCTTCCGAGCAGCCGCCGGTCGTCGGCCCAGGGCGGGCTCTCGTCCCGTACGGGGCTGACCTCGACGAGCGTCACCTCGTGCCGGGCGAGGGTGAGGTCGAGGTCCACCCGGCCGTCGGCCACCGGCAGCCGCAGGTGCCGGCGCCCCGGCTCGGCGGCCTCGTGCAGGATGCCGAGCTGGTGCCGGTCGGGTGAGCGGGGGCTGCCCATGCGCTGCCAGGCGGTGCGCGCGTTGCCGTACTCCTCGTCGACGGTGGACCGGCGGACGAAGGCCTCCGTGGCGTCCAGCGGCAGCAGCAGCCGCAGCCGGTGCCGCTCGGGTCCCGGCGTCCGGCCGGCCGGGTCGACGGGCGCCCAGGCGAGGACGGTGACGCGGCCGTCTGGGTGGCGGGTGACGAGGTGGTCGTCGCCCCGGGCGAGCAGCTCGGGGCCCGTGCGGGCCATGAACGCGTACAGGTGGTAGGTGGGTTTGCGGACCTGCCGGTGGGTGAGCAGGCCGAAGCCGCCGTGGAAGAACGTGGTGGGGACGCCGGCCTCCTCGAACACGTCGCTGAACGTCCAGTAGGAGAAGGAGTCGGCGTGGTCGCCGCCGCGGGCGAGGACGGGGGCCAGGTAGGCGGCGTTGAAGGCGGTGTCGTGGACGGGGTTGTCGGGGCAGTAGGAGGAGTTGAACTCGGTGATGTGGACGGGCAGTCCGGCCAGGCGGGTGCCCTTCAGCCGCTCGCGGGGCGTGCCGAACTGCTCCAGCAGGTCTTCGGCGGGGGCGAGCGTCTGGTAGGAGCCGAACGGCACGTGCTGGGCGGGGCCGGAGGTGTAGGCGTGCTTGGAGACGAAGTCGACGGGGACGTCGTGGCGTTCGGTGAACTCGGCGAAGCGGTCCAGCCAGTCGTCGGCGCCGGGTGAGATCGCGGGCCCGCCCACCTGGAGCGAGGCGTCCACCTCCTTCACGGCGTGCGCGGTCACCTCGTACAGCCGGTGGTAGGCCGCCTCGTCCGCGCCCTGCCAGAAGTCGGGCAGGTTGGGCTCGTTCCACACCTCGACGGGCCAGGTGCGCACCTCGGCGAGGCCGTAGCGGTCGACGAGGTGCCGGAGCACGGCGCGGACCAGTGCCGCCCATTCGCGTTCGTCGCCCGGCGGGGTGACGTTGCCGCGCCACCAGAAGACGGTCTGGTCGCCGGAGGCCAGCGCCTGCGGCATGAAGCCGAGTTCGAGGAAGGGCCGGATCCCCAGCTCCAGGTAGGCGTCGACGACCTGGTCGACGTAGGTGAAGGAGTGGCGGACGCGGCGGGTGTCCTGCCAGGTGTAGGGGCGGTGCACGCCCATGCCGTCGCTGAGCAGGCCGTGGCCGCGGATGTGGCGGAAGCCGATGTCCTTCTGGATCAGGGCCAGCGACGCGCGGTAGTCGCTGCGCAGGGCGAGGTCGAGGCGTCCGGTGCCGACGCAGAAGCGCCAGGCGTCGGGGAAGGGACGGCCCGGTCCGTCGGGGACGTGGATCATCCGTTCTCCTTCTCGAAGCGTTCGCGGGCCTGGTTGTGCAGGTCGACGAGTCGGTCCATGTTCTTCGCCTTCAGCTCGCCGACGTAGTCGCCCCACTCCGACAAGGGGCGCTTGCCGAGGACGAACTTGAGGGTGTTCTGGGTGACGTGGTCGCGCAGCGGGGTCTCCCACAGCTGCGCCTGTTCCTGCTCGGTGGCCCGGAGCGGGTGGGCGGGGTCGACGGGCAGCTGCCGGCGCCGGGACATGGCGTCCTGGAACCGCTGCTCGTCGGGGCCGAACGTGGAGGAGACCAGTTCCCAGCTGCCGCCGTAGGCGAAGACGCCGTTGGAGAAGCCGTAGTCCTTCTGGAGGTCCTTGGGGGCGTCCGGGTCGGAGCCCATGAGGCTGATGCCGTCCTTCGGCCGGTACCGTCCGCCGGAGCGGGTGTACGTGACGCCCTCGACGCCCCACCGGGCGAACCGCTGGCCCTCGTCCGAGTACCAGAGCCAGTCCGTGAACTGCAGCAGCGCGACGAAGTGGTCGCTCTTGAGCGCCTCGCTGGAGATCATCACGCCGTTCTCCAGGCGGGCGCCGCCCAGCACCACGGGGCCGGCGGGGCCGAGCGGCACCGGCACCATCTCGATCCGCGCGCCCTTGACCTGCTTGCTCAGGTTGTAGCGGTAGTTCTGCACCAGCTCCTGCGGGTTGGCGCTGATCGCGAAGGTCTTCTCGCCCAGCAGCTTCTGCACGGCCTCGTCGTCGGTCTGGGTGAAGCTCTCCGGGTCGATCAGCTTCTCGGCGACCAGCCCGCGCACGAACTCGATCATCTGCCGGAAGGCGTCGGTGGCCCCGGTGAAGACGAAGGCGCGCGCGTCGGTGTCCCAGCTGATGTTGGTGTACGTCCATCCGGCCCGCACCCCGTAGGCCTGGCCGAGGTAGCTGAACAGGGCGGCGGCCGGGTAGGGGGTGTTGGTGCTCCAGCGGTCGGAGAAGGGGTAGCGGTCGGGGTACTCCCCTCGGATCGCGGTGAGGACCTCGCGGACCTCGTCCCAGGTGGTGGGCGCGGTCAGGCCGAGGCGGTCCAGGACGTCCGTGCGCAGCGCCAGCGAGTAGCCGGACCTGACCTTCTCGTGCAGTCCGGGCAGCAGATAGAACCTGCCGTCGGACTGGCGGATGGAGTCCAGCTCCGGCTGGAGCCGCCACTTGCGCACCGCCGCCTGGAAGTGGGGCATGAGGTGGACGTAGTCGCTGACGGGGAGGATCGCGCCGGACGACACGAACGCGGTCTCGGAGGGGTGGTAGGTCTTCGGGATCAGGAAGGGGGCGTCGCCCGAGCCGATGAGGACGCTGCGCTTCTTCTCGTAATCGGCCAGGGGCACGGCGATGGGGTTCAGGGTGACGCCGGTGCGCCGGGTCAGCTCCTCCCAGAACAGCCAGTCGTCCTTGAGCGGGTAGACCGGGTTGTTGTTGTGCAGCACGTCGAAGGTGAGCGGCTTGGCCGCCTTGAAGGGCTCTCCGGCGCGGTAGTCCTTCATCGCGCCGTCCTTCTTGCGCGACAGGTCCTTGCCGTCCCCTCCGTCGTCGCCGCCACCGCATCCGGTGGCCGCGGCGAGTCCGGCGAACCCCGCGGCGGCGAGGACCTGGCGCCGTGACAGCCGGCCTGTGTTCTTCACGTCGGACTCCCTTGTTCCGTAGGGCCGTCGAGTGCGCGGGCGGGTCAGCCCTTGACCGCGCCGAGCATCACGCCGGAGACGAAGTAGCGCTGGACGAACGGGTACACGCACAGGATCGGCAGCGAGGTGAGCACGATGGTGACGGCCTGGATGTTCGCCGCGACCTGGCTGAGCTGTTCGGTGCCCGCCCCGGCGTTGCCGCCGCCGGTGGCGCCCGCGATGAGGTTGCGCAGATAGACGGTGACCGGCATCAGCTCGGTGCGGTCCAGGTAGAGGAACGCGCCGAACCAGGAGTTCCAGAAGGACACCGAGTAGAACAGCACCATGGTGGCGACGACCGCCTTGGACAGCGGCAGCACGATCCGGGCGAGGATGCCGTAGGTACTCAGACCGTCGATCTGGGCGGCCTCCTCCAGCTCGCTCGGCAGGTTCTCGAAGAACGCCTTCATCACCAGCAGGTTGAACACGCTGATCGCGTTGGGCAGGGCCAGCGCCCACACCGTGTTCTTCAGGCCGAGGCTGGTGATCAGCACGTAGTTCGGGATCAGCCCGCCGGTGAAGAACATGGTGAACACGGCGACCCCGACGAGCAGGCCGCGCCCCTTGAGCCGCTTCTTCGACAGCACGTACGCGTAACAGGTCGTCAGGACCATGGCGATGGCGGTGGAGACGACCGTGTAGTACACGGTGTTGCCGTAGTTCCGCCAGAACATCGCGTCGTGGAAGACGATGTCGTACGTGGTGAGGTCGAAGCCCTTCGGCCACAGCGTCACCTCGCCGGCCCGGATGTGCCGTTCGCCGCTGAAGGAGCGGGCGATGATGTTGACGAAGGGGTAGAGGGTGACGATCACGACCAGGGTGAGGACGACCGCGTTGACGCCCTGGAAGACCCGGTAGGAGCGGCTCGGCCTCACCACAGGCTCGTCCCCACCGTGCGACGCGACAGCTGGTTGGCGGTCGTGATCAGGACGAGCCCGATGACCGCCTCGAACAGGCCGATCGCGGCGGCGTAGCTGAAGCTGTTGGACTCCACGCCCGTGCGGTACAGGTACGTCGAGATGACGTCGGCGGTCGGGTAGGTCAGCGGGTTGTACAGCAGCAGGATCTTCTCGAACCCGACGGCCAGGAACGTGCCGGTGTTGAGGATCAGCAGGGTGATCATGGTGGGGCGGATGCCGGGCAGGGTGACGTGCCAGATCTGCCGCCAGCGGTTCGCCCCGTCGATGCGGGCCGCCTCGTACAGGTCGTCGTCGATCGTGGTCAGCGCGGCCAGGTAGAGGATCGTGCCCCAGCCGGCGGTCTGCCAGATCTCCGAGCCGACGTAGATGGCGCGGAACCACTCGGGTTCCTGGATGAACCGGACCGGCTCGTGCCCGAGCCGGGTGAGGACGTGGTTGACCGGGCCGTCCGTCGACAGCATCTGCAGGGTGATGCCGGCGACGATCACCACCGACAGGAAGTGCGGCAGGTAGGACACCGACTGCACGAATCGTTTCAGCGCGCGGGTGCGCACCTCGTTCAGCAGCAGCGCCAGCACGATCGGGATCGGGAAGCAGAAGACGAGGGTGAGCGCCCCGATCCACAGGGTGTTGCGGAACACCTGCCAGAAGGTGGGGTCGGTGAGGAACATCTCGACATAGCGCAGCCCCACCCATTCCTCGCCGAAGAGCGACCCGCCGGGCTCGAATCGGCGGAACGCGATCACGTTGCCGATCATCGGCAGATAGCGGAAGACCAGGAAGAACAGCAGCGGCAGCACCGCCAGTGAGTACAGCTGCCAGTCGCGGCGCAGCGCCTGCCGCCAGGTGCGGCGCGTCACGACGGTCCGGTTGGTCATGTCAGTTCGCGCCTCCACGAATGTTCCGGCAATGGTGCCGCAACTTAAGTGGGGGCGGGAGGGGTGTCAATGGGTGCTGCACAAGCTCAAGTTGAGCGTCATGACACGCCTGTGACGGCCAACTCCCCCACCAACAGGGAACTTTGCCGCTCGCGATGATTCGAAAGTTTCAGATGCTTGACCGTAACGATCGGAGGGGATGAGAGTTCCTGTCCTGATGCCTGGGAGGCGCCGTGCCCGCGTTCGACATGCCGCTGGACCGACTGGAGAACCACCGCCCCGCCCCGGACGAGCCCGCCGGCTTCGACGCCTTCTGGCAGGCCACCCTCCGGGAGGCCGAGCCGCCCGGACCGACGGGACCGGTCCTGTCCGCCCGCCCGGTCGCCACCGGACTCCGGCTGTTCGACACCTGGGACGTGACCTTCCCGGGCTTCGCCGGCGATCCGGTGCGCGCCTGGTACACCCGCCCGGCCGGGACCCCGGTTCCGCTGCCCGCCGTCGTCGAGTACGCCGGCTACGGCCGCGGCCGGGGCCTGCCCCACGAACGGCTCACCTGGCCCGCCGCCGGATACGCCCACCTCCTCATGGACAACCGCGGCCAGGGCGACCGATACGGCAGCGGCGGCGCGACCCCGGACCCGCACGCCACGGCACCCGGCGGACCGGGCCCCGCCGTACGCGGCCTGCTCGACCCGCGCGACTACCACTACCGCCGGCTGATCACCGACGCGGTCCGCGCGGTGGCCGCGCTGCGGGCGCTGCCCGGCGTGGACCCCGCGCGGGTGGCGGCGGTGGGCAACAGCCAGGGCGGCGGGCTCGCGCTGGCCGTCGCCGGGTTGGTCCCCGACCTCGCGGCCGTCCTGGTCACCGCCCCGCTGCTGTGCGGCATCCGCCGCGCCCTCGACCTCACCGACGAAGGCCCCTACGGCGAGATCTGCGCGTACCTCGCCGTGCACCGGGGCGCCGAGACGGCCGCGCTGCGCACCCTCTCCTACGTCGAGGGCGTCTCCTTCGCCCGCCGTGCCGGCGCCCCCGCGCACTTCGGCGTCGGCCTGCGCGACACGGTCTGCCCGCCCAGCGGCGCGTACGCCGCCTACCACCGCTACGGCGAGCTGACCGACCACGATCCACCCCGTGAGCTGCACGCCTATCCGTTCAACGGACACGAGGGCGGCGAGGCGGCACACGTCCGACGCCAACTGGACTGGCTGGGCGCCCTGCTGAGCCCTTGAGCACCTGGCGACCTGTTAAGCCGTGGAGCACAGGGCGCCCTGCTGAGTCGTTGAGCACCGGGCGCCCTGCTGGAGGCCTCAAGGCGACGGCGACGGCATCGTGCTGGAAGCCGGCCTCCACAGTCTGCGTCCCGAGGACGGAAGCGGGCCTCCGCCCCCGGGAGGCAGACCCCGCCGCCCATGCGCCCCCACGTGCCCTCGGTGCCCTCACCCCCGGCGGGCAACCGGTTCACCCCGCCGCCCCGGCGGCAAGGATCGCGGCATGACTGCTCAACAGACGACGTCCCTGCTGGCGGGACTCGCCGTGCTGGTGCTCCTGGCCCGGCTGCTCGGCGCGGCGGCGCGGCGCCTGGGTCAGCCGGCGGTGATCGGGGAGGTGCTGGCGGGCATCGCGCTGGGGCCGACTCTGTTCGACGGGGCGGTCTCGGACGCCCTGTTCCCCGACTCCGTACGGCCCTTGTTCGGCGCGCTCGCCGCGGTCGGCATCGCCGTCTTCATGTTCATCATCGGCCTGGACTGGGACGCCGGCCTGATCCGCGGCATCGGCAGCCTCGCCGCGACGGTCTCGCTCAGCTCGATCCTGCTGCCCTTCGGCCTCGGCACGCTGCTGGCCCTGTACCTGCTGCGCGACCACGCCGCCGCCGACCGGACGGCGTTCACGCTGTTCATGGGCATCGCCATGTCGATCACGGCGTTCCCGGTGCTGGCCCGCATCCTCACCGACCGCGGCATGGCGCGCACCCCGCTCGGCGTGGTGGCGCTGGCCTGCGCCTCCGTCGACGACGTGCTCGCCTGGTCGCTGCTGGCCGCCGTGGTCGCCCTCAGCGGCCCGGCCGGCCCGAGCGGCCCGGAGGAGTGGCGCATCCTGCTCGCCGTCCCCTACCTGCTGGGCATGCTCTTCGTCGTACGCCCGCTGCTGCGCCGGCTCGCGGCCCGCACAGACGCACTGCGGCTCACCCCGGGCGTGCTCGCCGGTGTCCTCGCGGGACTGCTGCTGTCCGCGGCCGCCACCGAGTGGCTGGGCCTGCACTACATCTTCGGCGCCTTCCTGTTCGGCGCGGTCCTCCCGCGCACCGGCACCGAACGGCTGCGCGCCGACGTCCACGACCGCCTCGGCCAGCTGAGCGGCACCCTGCTGCTGCCGGTGTTCTTCCTGGTCGCGGGCCTCGGCGTCGACCTCTCCGGTCTCGACGCCGGCGGACTGGGCGACCTGGGCCTGATCCTCGCGGTGGCCATCGGCGGCAAGTTCGCGGGCGCCTTCACCGCGGCCCGCCTCCACCGCATGCCGGTGCGCGAGTCCGCCGCCCTCGCCACCTTGATGAACACCCGCGGCCTGACCGAACTGATCGTCCTGAACGTCGGCCGCGACCTCGGCATCCTCGGCCAGGACCTGTACTCCCTCATGGTCGTCATGGCCGTGGTGACGACAGCCATGGCGGGCCCCCTCCTGAACTGGCTCCAGGGCCGCCCTCGCGAACCCGACGCCGCAACCACCCCGGCACCGCACCGCGAGGCTGACCCCGCCGTCTAGCCTGCCCGCGACGCTCAGGCCTCCGGCACCGTGGGCGGCTCCGCCGGTGTCGGCTGGGGTGCTCCGAAGAGGACCGCCCGGACCACCGGCGGGGCGAACAGGGCGGTGACGGGCGCGGAGAGGGTCAGTACGGCGCGGAAGGCGCGGCCCACGACGGGGTCGCTCGGGTAGCGCTCCTGGACGCGCCGCAGGTACCACTCGGCGGCGCGGTCCGCGGGCCGGGCGGCGACCGCGGTGCCGAGCGCGCCGGGCATCTTGCGGTCGGCCCCGGCGGAGATGTCCCAGGCCTGCCGGGAGGCCGCGAGGACGGCCCGCTGGACGCGCAGCGTGGTGGGAGTGCGGCGGGGATCGGCGAGCGCGTCGCGCAGGGCGACCGCGCTCATCGCGGCGACGGCCATGCCCTGCCCGTAGATCGGGTTGAAGGTGCACAGGGCGTCGCCGGTGGCGAGGAACCCGGCGGGGCGGCGGCCGGGCAGGTCGTAGCGGCGGCGGACGTTGGCGGTCCGCCGGTAGCCGAACGCCGGGGAGAGCGGCTCGGCCTCGTCCAGCCAGCGGTGCAGCAGCGGATGCGGCAGCCGCTTGGCGTACGTCGCGAACGCGTCGTCGTCCGTGGGCGGTTCGTCGCCGCGCAGGCCCGAGACGATGACCAGGTGGGTGCCGTCCTCCAGCGGCAGCGCACCGCCGCCGTGGACCTGGGCGGGGCTGGGGTAGACGTAGTAGCCGGCGGTGTCGCCGCCGAGGACTCCGTCCTTGCCGCGGTAGACGCGGGAGGCGTAGGCGAGCCCGGTGTCGATGGTCTCCTCGCGCGGGGCCTCGGCGCCGATCGCGGTGAGCCACTGCGGGGCCTTGGTCCCGCTGCCGGACGCGTCGACGACCAGGTCGGCGTCGAGGGTCCGCTGCTCGCCGCGGGCGTCGCCGGAGCGGTCCCGCACCAGCACGCCGCGCACGCGCGAGGCGTCACCGGCCAGTCCGACGACGTCGGTGCCCTCGACCACGCTGATCACCGGGTTGGCCAGCACCCGCCGCCGCAGCAGCTCCTCCAGCTGGGCGCGGGAGCCGGTGTAGATGTGGGTCGTCGCGGGCACCCGGCGGAACCAGCGCTCGTCCTGCCTGAGCACCAGGTCCGACGGCATGCCCACCCGCGGCGCGCCCGCCGCCCGCAGGTCCGCGAGGAAGCCCGGCAGCAGCGACTCCAGCGCCGTCTGCCCGCCCTCCAGCAGCACATGCGGGTGCCGGCCCTGCGCCACCCCGGGCCGCGGCTGCGCCCCGTCCGGGAACCGGTCGCGCTCGACTACCGTCACCCGGTCCGCGTGCCCGGCGAGCACGTGCGCCGCGAGCAGCCCCGCGAGACTGCCCCCGACGACGACCGCGTGCCGCCCGGCCGGGATGCCGTCCTCGCTCCGACTGCCCTTGTCTCCAGCAGAGTTCACCGATGCGCTCCCCGGTCACCTGGTCGTGAGAGGTCACCAGTATTCCGGTCCGCACGGCGGGCCGAGGGCGTTTCGGGTCAGTTCGGGCGGGGTCCCCTCACGCCTCGTCGGTGTGGAGCCGCAGCGCGATCGAGTTGATGCAGTACCGCTGGTCCGTCGGCGTCGGATACCCCTCACCTTCGAACGCGTGCCCGAGGTGTGAGCCGCAGCGGGCGCACCGCACCTCGGTGCGCACCATGCCGTGGGAGCGGTCCTCCACCAGCTCCACGGCGTCGGTGTCCTTGGGGTCGTAGAAGGACGGCCAGCCGCAGTGGGACTCGAACTTGGTGTCGGAGGTGAACAACTCGGCGCCGCAGGCGCGGCAGGAGTAGACGCCCTTGGTCTTGGTGTCGGTGTACTCACCGGTGAACGCGGGCTCGGTCGCGGCCTGGCGCAGCACCGCGTACTCGGCCGGGGACAGCTCCGCGCGCCACTGCTCGTCCGGCTTCTCGACGTCGTACGGCATGTGCTTCAGCCCCTTACTTCGACTGGCTCGACAGACGGTCCAGGATGCGCGGGCCGAGGTCGGTGACGTCGCCCGCGCCCATGGTGAGAACGAGATCGCCGGGGCGGGCCATTCCCGCGATCACGTCCGGCACCTCGGCCTTGTCGTGCACGGCCGTCACCTCGGCGCCCGCCACGCGGGCCGCGTCGATGATCAGGTCGCTGGTGACCCCGGGGATCGGGTCCTCGCGGGCCGGGTAGATGTCGAGGACCACGGACGCGTCCGCGAGCGCCAGGGACTCGCCCATCTCCTTGCCCAGCTCCTGGGTGCGGGAGAACAGGTGCGGCTGGAAGACGACGAGGATGCGGGCCTCGCCGGCCGCCCCGCGCATCGCCTCCAGGTCGGCGGTCATCTCGGTCGGGTGGTGGGCGTAGGAGTCGATCACCTGCACGCCGGCGGCCTCGCCCTTGAGCTGGAGGCGGCGCTTGACGCCGGTGTACGCGGCGAGCGCCGGCGCCAGCTCGGCCGCCGGGACGCCCAGGGCCGCGCCCGCCGCGAGGGCGGCGACCGCGTTGTGGGCGTAGTGACGGCCGGGGACGGAGACCGTGAAGGTGAGCGGCGCGCCGTCCAGCTCGACGGTGACCTCGCTCCTGAGGCCCTGCGGGACGACGGACAGGATCCGGACGTCGGCGTCGGCCGACTCGCCGTACGTGACCGTCTTCACCGTGCCGCCCAGCCGGCGGGTCAGCTCGCGCGCGCCCTCGTGGTCCGCGGAGATCACCAGGGTGCCGCCGGGGACGATCTTGCCGGCGAAGGTCTCGAAGGACTCGTGGATCTCTTCCATCGAGGCGTAGTTGGCGTGGTGGTCCAGCTCCACGTTGAGGACGATGGCGACCTCGGGGGCGTACTTGTGGAAGCTGCGGTCGCTCTCGTCGGCCTCGGCGACGAAGATCTCGCCGTCGCCGTGGCGCGCGTTGGAGCCGGGCGCGTCCAGGTCGCCGCCGATGGCGTACGACGGGTCCAGGCCCAGCGCGGTGAGGGAGACGGCGAGCATCGACGTCGTGGTCGTCTTGCCGTGGGTGCCCGCGACCGCGATCGGGCGCAGGCCGTCCATCAGCGCGGCGAGGGCGTCGGAGCGGTGCACGACGGGGATGCCCAGCTCGGCGGCGCGGGCCAGCTCGGGGTTGTCGGCGCGGATCGCCGAGGAGACGACCACGCAGCTCGCGTCGTCGGCGAGGTGCTCGGCGGCGTGCCCGATGTGCACGGTGGCACCCAGCGCGCGCAGCGCCTCGGCGGTCGCCGAGTCCTTGGCGTCACTGCCGGCGACCTTGGCGCCGCGCTGCGCGAGGATCTTGGCGATGCCCGACATTCCGGCGCCGCCGATGCCGATGAAGTGCGGTCGGTCCATGGCGGTAGGAAGGCCGGGTGCCATGCGTGTCTTCTCCCCAGGTGCGGTACGCCGGGACGCTGGGCGGCGTCTCGGCAGGCGGTACGTCGGTGGGCGCGTCCCGGCCGCGGTCGGCCGGGGGCGCGCCGCCCAAGCCTATGCCTTGCTGTGGGAGAACAGTTTGAGCACCGGCACCCCGACCTTGTGCCGGGCCCGCGACGCCCAGTCGCGGTGGAAGAACTCCTCCACGTAGTGGGGGTCGGTCAGGACGATCACCTCGTCCGCCCCGACCTCCGCGACCAGGGACTTCAGCGCGTCCAGCGGATGGTCCTCGATCAGCCGCCCGTCGGCCGTGCTGCCCGCCGCGCGCAGGGCTCTCAGCGATACGTCGAGCGCCTGTTCCCCGGCGCTTCTTGCCTCCTCGCCCTCGGGCGTCTCCCCTTCGCGCACGGCCTCCTCGACGGCGCCGAGGGCGAGGTCGTCGATGGCCCGCAGCAGACGGTCGGCCTGCTCGCCGCGCGGCTGCAGCAGCACGTGGAAGCGGACCGGCTCGTCACCGTGCAAGGTGGTGACGAACTCCACGTCGGCGGACGTCAGGGCCTTCTCGATCATCAAAACGCTTGTGAACACCAGGCGCCCCTTCTCCTTCGAGGGCTTTCGCGCCCTCTGTCCTCCGTGGGCCGGACCAGGCCCTGCGGAAAAACCCTTCTGCCCCGTGATCGCACGGGTACTGCGCGTCCTGGTCTGCCGACCGGACACTAATGGAACGACGCATTCCACTTGAACGGAATGATCGATTCCATAGGAACTCATGACCGACGGTAACGGGAGAAGAGGAACCCGTCCTCCTCCAGCAGCGACACCAGCCCGAACCGCTGCGGGACCGCCACGCCCGGACCCCCGGCGATGCGCTGGGCGTCGCCCGCGGTGAGCGTCGGCGAGACCGTCAGACACAGCTCGTCGAGCACCCCGGCCGCGATCAGCTGCCCGAGCAGCCGCGGGCCGCCCTCGGTCAGCAGCCGGGTGTACCCGCGCTCCGTGAGCGCCCGTACGAGACGGGCGGGCTCCACGCCCACCCCGTCACCGGCGATCACCACCCGGGCCCCGGCCTTCTCGGCGGCCGCGATCCGCTCCTGGGCCGCCGCCGCGCCGGTCAGCACCAGCGTGGGCACGAGGGGCGAGGTGAACAGCGGCAGCGAGAAGTCCAGGTCCAGGCTCGCGGAGACCACCGCGATGGCGGGGGCCGGTCCCTGCCCGGCCGCCTCCCGCAGGGCGGCGAACTCCGCCCGCGAGCGTGCGGGCCGGTAGCCCTCCTGGCGGACCGTTTCGGCGCCGACCACCACCACGTCGGCCAGCGCCCGCAGGGTGCCGAAGATCCGCATGTCCGTGGCGCTGGAGATCGGCTGGGACCGCCCCTCGTGCTGGGCGGCCCCGTCCAGCGTGGACACCATGTTGGCGCGCAGCCAGGTCACCGGCTCACCCGGCGCCGGCTCGGGATAGGCATAGGCCTCCGCCAGCTCGGCGAGACTCCACTCACGGTCGTCGGCCTCGGCGGCCACAGGGAACAGGCGTCGCATGCGGAGCAGTGTTCCACGCCAGAGCAATACGGAACGTGTTCACGGCCGAGGACGACGGCGCGTTATCGCGTGACGGGGAGCGGGAGGGCGAGGCGCGGGCCGGAGCGGCCGGCCGCCACGGCGGTGCCCGCCCTCCGGGGGCACGGCCACCACAGCGGTGCCCGCCCTCCGGGGGTACAGCCACCACGGCGGCCACCGTCCACGCCGGGGGGCCGCCGCGACGGTTGCCACGCCTGCGCGGATGCGGCCACCACGGCGCTCGCCGTCCCGCGCGGGTACGGCCGGTACGGCCACCACGACGGCTGCCGTCCACTCGCCCGGCACTCGGGCCCGGTCCCGGCCCCACCCCCAGCCCCAGCCCCAGCCCCAGCCCCAGCCCCAGCCCCAGCCCCAGCAGGCACCCTCCCCGACCCCCTAGCATGGGTAACCGTGTCCTCCAGCCCCGCTCCCGCCGACCGCCGCCCCCCGATAACCGACGCGGCCACCCCCCTCTCCCTGTGCGCCCGCGAGCCTCACGTCCCCGCGGAGCGGCTCGTCGCGGAGATGGTCCCGCCGCCCCGGTTCGACTCGGTCCGGTTCAGCACGTACATCCCGGACCCGAACCAGCCCAGCCAGACCGAGGCCGTCCGCGTCCTGGAGTCCTTCGCGGCCGGTCTGGGCGGCGCGCACGCCTCTGGCAAGGGCACTCCCAAGCGCGGCCTGTTCGGCTTCGGGAGGGCGAAGGCCCCGAAGCTCCCGGCCGGGCCGCGCGGGGTCTACCTCGACGGCGGCTACGGCGTCGGCAAGACCCACCTGCTGGCCTCCCTCTGGCACGCCACCCCGGCCGCCCCCGAGTACAAGGCCTTCGGCACCTTCGTGGAGCTGACCAACCTGGTCGGCGCCCTCGGCTTCCAGCAGACCGTGCAAACCCTGTCCGGTCACCGCCTGCTGTGCATCGACGAGTTCGAGCTGGACGACCCGGGCGACACCGTCCTGGTGTCGACGCTGCTCGGCAAGCTGGTCGAGGCCGGGGTCGCGCTCGCCGCGACCTCCAACACCCTGCCCGGCAAGCTCGGCGAGGGCCGCTTCGCGGCGGCCGACTTCCTGCGCGAGATCCAGGGCCTGTCCGCGCACTTCCGCACCCTGCGCATCGACGGTGAGGACTACCGCCACCGCGGCCTGCCGGAGGCCCCGGCGCCGTACTCGGACGAGCAGGTGACGAAGGCGGCGTACGCCACCGAGGGCGCGTCCCTCGACGACTTCCCGCACCTGCTGGAGCACCTGGCCCGCGTCCACCCGAGCCGCTACGGCGCCCTCACGGACGGGGTCAGGGCGGTGTGCCTCACCGGTGTGCGGCCGGTCCCCGACCAGTCGACCGCACTGCGGCTGGTCGTCCTCGCGGACCGGCTCTACGACCGTGAGGTCCCGGTCCTGGCCTCCGGGCTGCCCTTCGACCGGCTGTTCAGCGAGGAGATGCTGAAGGGCGGCTACCGCAAGAAGTACTTCCGGGCCATCTCACGCCTGACCGCGCTCGCCCGCGACGCCAAGCCACTGGTGGAAGCGGCCGCCGGCAACGACTGACCGGACGGAGGGGCCGCCCGCGAGCGAGCCCAGGGGCCACTACCGGATCGCCTCACCCAAGATCAAGGACTGGTTTCGGTCAGCCAACCCGCTCTTTTTGGGCGCTCTTTCGCTCGAAACGCTGAGTTAACCCTGCAAACAACTTTGCAAGGTTAACGTGCTTCTTGACCAACCATTGACCAACCGTTGGTCCGGACTAGAGGCATGGGCGTTCGCGGGAGGGCAGCCATGTACAGAGGCGCGACGGCACGGACCGCGTTGGCGGCCCTGGCCGTCGTCCTGTTGGCCTTCCCCTGCCTCGCCGCCATGGCGTCGTTCGCACACGCGTACTCAAAGGCCGACGTCGCGGCGACGGCCCAGACCGGAATCGCCCCCTCCATCACGGCGCGGAGCCACGAGGAGCACACCTACCTCCGCACGGCTCCCTCCTGCGGCGACCCGAACGGTCATCCGCACTACCGCGACCGCACCCGCACGGTCGCGCCCGCGCCCGACGCGGCCGGCCGGCCACTGCCCGCCCGAGGGGAGCCGGGCACCGACCGCACCGCGCTCCCGCCCGGTGTCGCTTACGACCGCGAGAGACCGCCGACAGCCTCCTCGCAGGCCGCACTTCAGGTCTTCCGGTGCTGAGCACACAGCAGTCCCCCCACCTCTGTGTCTCCGTCATGCACGCCCGACGCGCCCCACGCGCGCCAGGAGGAATCACGACATCATGCAGCCCCTCATCGACCACGCCCGGAAGTTCGGACAGCGATCCGAGGAGTTCGCCGGCCTCGCCGCGGGTCAGTCCCCGGAGGTCCTGTTCATCACCTGTTCCGACTCCCGGGTCGTCCCGGCGCTGATCACGGGCGCCCGCCCCGGCCAGCTCTTCGAACTGCGCACGGCGGGCAACATCGTTCCCCTCCACGCCACCGCCACCCCCACGGGCGAGGCGGCCACCATCGAGTACGCCGTGGAAGTCCTCGGCGTGAAGGACATCGTGGTCTGCGGCCACTCGCACTGCGGCGCCGTCGGCGCGGTCGTGCGCGGCGACGACCTGGAGGCCGTACCGGCCGTGCGGGACTGGCTGGCACACGCCGCCGACCATCCCAAGTGCTCCGATCCGAGTGACCCGACGGTCGCCGAGGCCGTGCAGAACCACGTCCTGACGCAGCTGCAGCGGCTGCGCTCCTACCCGTGCGTGGAGAAGCGGCTCGCGGAGGACCGGATCCGCCTGCGCGGCTGGTACTACGAGGTGCACACGGGCGCGGTGCGCGAACACCGTGCGGAGACCGACTCGTTCGAGGCTCTGTGAGGCCCGCCATGTCCGCCATATCCAAATTCCCCCACCTCCGGCAGGACTTCCTCGCCTCCATCGTCGTCTTCCTGGTCGCCGTCCCGCTGTGCGTCGGTATAGCCGTCGCCTCCGGCGTCCCCGCCGAAGTCGGCCTGGTCACCGGCATCGTGGGCGGTCTCGTCACCGGGCTCATGCCCGGCAGCAGCCTTCAGGTGTCGGGGCCGGCCGCCGGTCTGACCGTGATCGTCTTCGAGGCCGTCAGCGAGTTCGGGGTCGGCACGCTCGGGGTGATCGTGCTGGTCTCCGGCCTGCTCCAGCTCGCCATGGGCTTCTTGAAGATCGGCCGCTGGTTCCGGGCCATCTCCGTCTCCGTCGTCGAGGGCATGCTCTGCGGCATCGGCCTGGTGATCATCGCCGGCCAGATCTACGCGGCGGCCGGCCTGAAGGCGCCGGACACCGGCATCGGCAAGATCGTGGGCCTTCCCGGCGCGTTCGCCGACGCGTTCCGGTCCACCGAGGCCCTGACCTCGCTCGCGATCGGCGCGGGCACCATCGCCGTCATCGTGCTGTGGAAGAAGCTGCCGAAGCCGGTGCAGTCCGTGCCGGGCGCCCTCGCGGCGGTGGTCCTGGCCACGGCCGCCTCGCTCGTCTTCGCCCTGCCGGTCGCCACCGTCGAGGTCGAGGGCCTGCTCGGCGTCATCCAGCCGCCCGGGGCCGAGGCCTTCGGCGAGCTGGCCGGTCCGGCCATCTGGGGCACGATCGTCGCGTTCGCGCTGATCGCCTCGGCGGAGAGCCTGTTCAGCGCGGCGGCCGTGGACCGGCTGCACGACGGTCCACGCACCCAGTACGACAAGGAGATGGTCGCCCAGGGCACCGGCAACACGGTGTGCGGTCTGCTCGGCGCGCTGCCGATGACCGCGGTGATCGTGCGCAGCTCCGCCAACGTCAACGCGGGCGCCAAGACCAAGGCGTCGCGGGTGCTGCACGGTGTGTGGCTGCTGCTCTTCGCCGCCGCGCTGCCGTCGGCGCTGGCGCTCATCCCGATCCCCGCCCTCGCGGGCATCCTGGTGCACGCGGGCTGGAAGCTGATCCCGTTCCGCCAGATCGCGGGGCTGTGGCGGGGTCACAAGGGTGAGGCGCTGATCCTCGTGGTGACCGCGGTGTCGATCGTCACCGTGAACATGTTCGAGGGCGTCCTGATCGGCCTCGCCCTGTCGGTCGTCAAGACCGCCTGGGAGGCCTCGCACGTCAAGCTGGACGTCGTCGACAAGGGCGCCGGCCCGGTCCAGGCGTATCTGTCGGGCAACGCGACGTTCCTCAGGCTGCCGAAGATCCTCGACAGCCTGGAGTCCCTGCCCCAGGACCGCCCGGTCGAGCTGGACCTGTCGGGTCTGCACCACCTCGACCACGCGTGCCGCACGGCGCTGGAGAACTGGGCCGAGCGCCACAGCGCCACCGGCATCGAACCGGTCAAGCTGACCATGGCCGCCTGACCCGGCGTCCTCCTCGGCCCCGGCGGGTCGGCCCCGCCGGCGAACGTTCCACCCGGCGGGTCAGCCCGTCGGCGCGCGCACTCCCACCCGGCGGGTCCTCCCGCCGGCACACCTCCACCCGGCGGGTCCTCCCGCCGACGCACTCCCACCCGGGGGGCGGGGGGGGGGCGGGCGGGCCCCCCCCCGCCCGCCCGGCCCGCCCCGCCCGCGGCGGAGAAGACCCCGCCGGAAAACCCGACAAAGGAATGGGGGGTGG